>JAEPNQ010000129.1 GCA_017643305.1 Marinibacterium sp.
CTGTAGAGCGGTCACAATTTCATCCGGTTGTAATGCTGTCTTGCGCGGTCCGAGAACGAACTGGCTCAGCGGCAGCATCCGCGCCCCTTCAACGCTGCTCAGTTCCACCTCCGCATCGAGCGTGAGAAGCGGTGGCAGACCATCTGCAGCAGGGGAAGCGTTGCACAAATTTCCAGCAATCGTGCCCCGATTCTGGATCTGTCGCGCACCAACCTCGCGGGCTGAAAGTTGCAGGCCGTGAAATGCAGGCGGCAGATCAGCCCGTATAATGTCGCTCCAGGTGGTGGTCGCGCCAATGCGCCACCCGTTCTCTGTTCTGGTTATGCCGCGCAGTTCGTCAATTCCCGTTAAATCGACCACTGTCCCCGGTAGAACACGTGTCTGTGTTGCTGGAAAAAGATCTGTGCATCCCGCAGCAGGACATGCCCCGGCGGCCTGAAGATGCGCAAGGGCCTGGTCGAGTGTGTCGGGACGAAGATAGTGCATGTGCAAGTGCAGAGCCTGCAATATCGTTTGAGTACAAGTAATGGTGCGGCAGCCCGCAAGCTCTGTCAATATAGGGCGCTCACCACCGCTTGGCCCAAAGAGCAATCACAATATTCCACATGCTGGCCCCAGATTTGCAATTGACGGACCTGAGCGTGCTGCGCTCATACTCCGGCTTAACAAACTGAAAGGACGGCTCTTGGCAGGCGGCAAAATCATCGGTGTGGACGTCGGCGGCACCTTTACAGACTTGATCCAGATTGACCCGCGCGGTGGAAGACTTCGGATCGCAAAAACACCGACCACGACCGATAACCAGGCTTTTGGTGTTCTTACCGCCATGTCCGAAGCCGAAGTTAATCTGCCTCAAGTGGACCTGATCGTTCATGGAACGACAACCACAACGAATGCCGTGCTGGAAAGAAAATTGTCGCGCACCGGTCTCATTACCACGGCCGGGTTCCGAGACGTGCTGGAGTTGGGGCGGCGCACTCGTCCACAAGCCTATGGCATGAAAGGCACGTTCCGCCCGATTATTCCTCGTGATTTGCGGCTTGAAGTTCCGGAGAGAATGGATGCCAAGGGGGCGATCGTCACAGCGTTGGATGAAGACGCCGTGGAACGCGCGGTCAGACAATTGCTGGAACAGGGATGTGAGGCGCTCGTCATTCATTTCCTGCATGCCTATGCAAATCCTGTCCATGAAAACCGCGCAGCAGAGATCGCAGCTACCCTCTGGCCAAATGAATTCATAACAACCGGGCACAGCCTGCTTTCTGAAACGCGTGAATTCGAACGCGGTGTGACCGCAGCTGTAAACGCGTCAGTTCAACCGCTCCTGGAGCGCTATCTTACGAAACTGCGCGACGAATTGGGGCGCAATGACTACACCGGGGACGTGTTGGTCATGAATGGCAATGGCGGCATGATTTCATCCCGGCTGGTGTCGCGCGAAGCCGCGAAAACCGTCATGTCCGGCCCTGCATCCGGTGTGATGGCTGCGGCCTATACCGGACGCATGGCGGGCGAGAACAACCTGCTGACCTACGATATGGGCGGCACCTCAACCGATGTCGCACTGATCCGCGATGGATATCCATCGGTCTCCAACGAGATCGAAGTGGAATACGCCATGCCGATCCATGTTCCCATGGTCGATGTGCGCACAGTTGGTGCAGGTGGCGGCTCCATCGCGCATGTGAACCTGGCGGGGTTGCTGGAGATCGGCCCGGAAAGCGCGGGGGCTGAGCCTGGCCCAATTTGTTATGGAAAAGGCGGTACGCGGCCTACGATTTCGGACGCGAATCTCCTCCTGGGGCGGCTCGACCCAAGCAAATTAAACGCGGTCGCAGGAGGCGTTGGCCTTGAAGCAGTCCGAACTGCGCTTGAAACACATATTGGTGCGCCGCTCGGGTTAAGTGCGACACAAGCTGCCGAAGCGATTGTAAACGTGGCCAATGCGAAAATGGCTGGCGCTATCCGCATGGTTTCGCTGTCGCTGGGCGAAGATCCGCGCGATTTTGCGCTTTTCGCCTTCGGTGGGGCTGGCCCATTGCATGCCGCGGCCCTTGCGCGTGAACTGGGGATTCCACGGGTTCTGGTCCCTGCCCGCCCCGGTCTAACCAACGCACTGGGCTGCATCGTGGCCGACCTGCGCCATGATTATGTCCAGACGATCAACGCGCCGCTGGACGGCGTGGATATGGATATGCTGCATGCGCTGCTGGCCGAACAGGCCGCTGCAGGTCGGGCTGCCTTGGACCGCGAGAAAATCGAACTTGCCGAGGTGACCTGCAGCTTTAGCGTCGATATGCAGTTCCAGGGCCAAAGCCATATCGTGCGGGTTCCGTTGCAGGACGGCACCCCGAGCCGTGAAGAACTGCGCGAGCTGTTCGAACGTGTGTACTGGAGGCGTTTCCGAGTGGAACTGGCTCAGATCAACGCGCGGATCGTGAACGTCAATTGTTCGGTCATTGGCGCAAGGGCGCCAATCGATCTTGCCAGCCTGATCGATCCCACAAGGCGAAAGGACCACGCGCAACCAACGTCACAAAGGAACGTGGTGTTTGATGAAGTGAGGCACAGCACACCGGTCTATTGGCGCGATGACTTGCCGGCTGAAGTGGCCTTGGACGGGCCTGTGATTATTGAACAGTTCGATACGACCATTCTTGTACCGCCCGGAGACACGGTAGAAGGCAGCGCTGACGGAAACCTGATCATTCACATCGGAGCACTGACATGACGATAGATCCGATCACCCTGTCGGTCATTCAGGCCGGATTGCAACAAGTGTGCGACGAAATGGACTTGAGCTTTTCGCGCGCCGCATTTTCCCCCGTGATCGCTGAGGCAAACGACCGGTCGGATGGGATATATTCGGCCGAGGACGGATCGCTGATCGCGCAAGGTGCCGGGGGATTGCCGGTTTTCGTGGGAACGATGCAGTATTCCACACGTACACTCATCGAGATGATCGCCGAGGGACGTGCAGCCACGCCGCAACCGGGCGACATTTACATAGTGAATGACCCGTACCTTGGCGGCACCCACCTGATGGACGTGCGATTTGCCCGCCCGATCTACCGAAATGGCGAAATCTTCTGTTGGCTGTCGAATACCGGACACTGGCCGGACACAGGCGGATCCGTACCCGGTGGCTTTTCCGCTTCCGCAACGGCTGTTGAACAGGAAGGCTTGCGCCTGCCGCCCGTCAGGCTCTTCAAGCAAGGCGTGATGGACGAAGAAATTTACGCCATCATCTGTTCAAACATCCGTGTGGCCGACCAGCGCATCGGAGACGTAAAGGCGCAGGCAGCCGCACTTATGGTGGGTGAGGAACGGCTCAATGCGTTACTGGACCGCTATGGCGATGACGTCGTGCAAGAGGCCATTTCCGAACTGCGTGTCCGTGCACGCGAACAAATGAGCCGGCTGATAGATGAGATCGAGGACGGCACCTACACGTCCACCGCCTGGATCGATAGTGACGGCGTGGTCAACGAACCGCTTGCCATCGAGCTGACCATTACCAAGACGGCAGGCCACCTCGTTTTTGATTTTTCACGCAGCAGCCCGCCGTGCCAAGGGCCGATGAACTCTGTTCTCGCCACAACGCTGTCCTCCGTTTATCTCGCGATGCGACACATCTTTCCCGAAGTGCCCATCAGTGCAGGTGCCTTTGAACCGCTCGAGGTCATCAGGCCCAGGGGAACGTTTCTTGATGCACAATATCCCCGTCCCGTCTCTGGCTGCGCGGCGGAGGTCAGCCAAAGGATTGCCGAAGCGGTCTTTGCCGCTTTGGTGACGGCCTTGCCTGACAGGGTGACCGCAGCCCCCGCTGGCACCAGCGGCAACTTCGCCCTTGGTGGGCATGACCCCCTCCTCGGGCGCGATTTTGTGATGTATCAGCTGTCCGGCGGCGGGTATGGCGGCAATGCCGATCATGACGGTTTGGCCAACGGGTGTTCGACCATTGGCATTTCAAAGTCTCCCCCGGTGGAAATCATGGAACAGAATTTTCCCGTTCTTTATCACCGCTACGCGCTGCGTGAAGGATCAGGCGGCGCAGGCAAACATCGCGGCGGTCTTGGGCTCGACTATGAGGTTGAGCTGCGTCGCGGATCGGCGCGCGCCAGTTTCGTGATGGACCATGGCCGGTTCGGACCACAAGGGGCGCTGGGCGGGGCGGACGGCGCTCCGAACGAAGTGGAAGTGTGGCGCGACGGCGAGATGTACACACCCGAGCATCTGTCCAAAGAACAAGACCTTCCGCTCAGGGCTGGCGACAGAGTGCGGGTGCGCACGCCTGGGGGCGGCGGGTACGGCCCTGCCAGTGAACGCGATTCGGCGTTGATCGAGGAAGACAAACGGCTCGGTCGGACCTAGCCGTTGCGTTGTACCGCTCGCGGAGAGAGGTTCGTTACCTCTGGCTGCCGCAAGGCTCAATGCGGTTGCTTTGGAGGTCAGCAATTGGGCAATTCCGAAATCCGACGCGCCCCCAGCCGGGCCATTGTCTCTGAATTATCTCTGTAAGGCAGGTGGGTAACAGCATGCGACAACGCCAAGTTTTGTTCAGCCCAACCCTTGTCGAGGGGGCAATTATCAGATGGCCTGGTTCACCAAGCGGCCTTCGCCCAACAGCTCTTGATTGGCTCTACTCAGCCCTCAAATACATCTCGCAACTGCTTTGTTGATATCTCAAAGTGCCTGTTTTTTCTCTCAAAAAATTTGAAACCTCTCGCAGCCTCCAGATACTTCTTGACTCAATTTTCAACCGCTCTTTAGGCTGGCCAAGGGGAAAGTTGAGTAAATCAAAGCTCGTGCCGCCGGCACATCAGAGTTTTTCCTTCTAGGACCGAAACAATACGGGGGCCTGCTATGGCGTGGTTTCTCACGATCGTATTGCTCATAATCGCGATCGTTCTGCTCATTCTGTTCATGAACAGATACTACCGGAAAGCGACGCGTGAAATTAGCATCATACGTACCGGTTTTGGCGGTCAGAAAGTGATATTGGACGGAGGCTGTTTGTCTCTGCCCTTCATCCACAAGGTGTCCGAAGTGAACATGCGGACATCAAAACTCGAAATTGAGCGGCTCGGTCCGAAGTCCATCATCACCAAAGACCGCCTGCGCGTCGACATCGGCGCCGAGTTCTATGTTAGGGTCAACGCGACTGTTGATGGCGTTGCCACAGCGGCACAAGCCCTAGCTGGTAAATCTTTCCGTGCGGCAGATCTGGAAGAAATTCTCGAGGGCAAGCTGGTTGATGCCATGTTGTCAGTTGCAGCGTCCTATACCATGGACGAACTGCAGGACAATCGCGGGCGGTATGCCAAGGAAATCAGCGAAATGCTGGGCGAAAACCTGTCGCAAAACGGGTTGATGCTGGAATCCGTTTCGCTGACCCGCATCGACCAGACCCCATTTCATGCTCTGGATGAAAACAACGCGTTTAACGCCCTTGGGATGCGCCGTCTGGCCGAGATTATCGCCGTGAACAAAAAGGAACGCGCAGTTATTGAGGCCGATGCCGACGTGTCTGTTCGTCAGAGCCAACTAGACGCAACCAAGCGCAAACTGACTATCTCGCGTGAAGAAGAAGAAGCGATGATCGATCAACAGCGGGAAATTGAGATTGCCCGCTCCCGTTCAGCCGCGCAAACCGCCGAGGAGCAATCTCAGTCGGAAAAACGCCGTGAATCCGCACGGATTGAACGTGAACGCGAAGTCCGCATGTCCGAGATTGCCCGTGACACCGAACTGCGGCGTCAGAGTCTGGAATCTGAATTGAACTCTGCGGTGAAGAAATCCGAAAACCTCATCGCTTTGGCCAAGCAGCGTGAAGAAGAAGCGCGCGCCGAGGCAGAAGCCATCGCCGCTAAAGCCAGCGAAGCAGAGGCTGAGGAGCGTGTGCAAACCGTGCGGGAGACCGCAGCGGCGGAACGCGAAAAGGCGCTCGCCCTCATTCGTGCGGCGGAACAGGCAGAAGTGGACGATGTTCGCGTCAAATCCGAAGCTGATACAGTTGTTTCAATGGCCGAGGCGGACGCTAAAGCGATACGCGACCGGGCATCTGCGATGAGAGATCAACTGGTCACAGAGGCCGAAGGCCGTGCTGCTGTTATCGCGTCTGAAAACACCTACACGCCTGAACTGATCGCCATGAAACTGCAAGAGGCGCGGCTGCGCACCTTGCCCAACGTGGTGGAACAGATGATGAAACCCGCCGAGAAAATCGAAACCATTCGCATCAACCAGGTGACCGGTTTCAACTCAGGTGGCGACGGGGGCGAAAAGTCAGCCGTCAATCAGGTCGTTGATTCCGTTCTGGGCATGGCCCTGCAATTGCCTGCTGTACAAAAACTCGGAGAAGAAGTCGGGATGAATATTGGTGGCGGGCTGCAGGGTCTCTCTTCTTCGCTCAATATCGAGGACGACACCAACGCCAGCAACAAACAAACCATGTCGGACGACGATACGCCCGACGCAAAGAGCTGACGTCACCGCGCTTTGGCTCATCAACCCCAACAGGAGACAGCAATTATGAGTATTTCACGTAGAAACTTCGTGATGGGCACAACGGCCCTGGCACTCGCAGCGCCGGCGACCGTGGGTCGTGCGCAAAGCGACGCTATCAAGTTTGCGTCCATTTTGGACCTCTCGGGTGGGCTGGACATCTATGGTGCGCCGATGGCAGAAACCACAAAGCTGGCGATCGAAGACATCAACGCGGCTGGCGGTCTTCTCGGACGGGAAGTTAAACTGACGCTGTATGACGCTCAGTCCACCATCCAATTCTACACGCAGTACGCCACCCAAGCGGCGGCTGGCGACCGTGCGCACACCGTGCACGCGGGCATCACCTCGGCATCTCGCGAGGCGATCCGTCCGACGCTTTCGCGATTCAAGACGCTCTACTTCTACAACGTGCAGTACGAAGGCGGCGTGTGCGATTACAACAACTTCTGCACGGGCTCTACCCCCGCACAGACCGTGGCCAAGGTTGTTCCCTACGCGATGGAAAAGTGGGGCAAGAAGGTTTACATCGTTGCGGCGGACTACAACTATGGTCAGATCACCGCACAGTGGATGCAGAAATTTGTTGCAGAAAACGGTGGTGAAACGCTGGACGTGGAATTCTTCCCGCTGGACGTCACCAACTTCGGTCCGACCATCAACAAGATACAGACGGCCAAGCCTGACTTCGTCATCTCGGCTCTGGTCGGCGGCGCGCATGTGTCATTCTATCGTCAATACGCAGCAGCCGGTATGATGCAGGACATCCCAATTGCGTCCACAACATTCGGCGTCGGTAACGAACAAAAGCTGATCTCGGCAGAGGAAGGCAACGGTATTCTTGCCTCCTATGGCTATTTTGAAGCCGCGGATAACCCAGTCAACAAAGCGTTCCTTGAGCGGCTCAAAGCCAAACTGGGCGATGATGCGCCAGTGATGAACGAACTGGCGATCCGCTCTTACGAAGGGGCGATGCTCTGGGCCGAAGCTGTGAAGGCCGCAGGTTCACCGGACCGCGAACCGGTCATTGAAGCATTGCGTTCCGGGCTGAGCTACGACGGGCCGTCCGGAGCGGTTACCATCGATTCGCAAACCAACCACTGTTCTATGAACGTCTATATTGGCGAGCTGCAGGATCAGGAGTGGAACATCGTGGAAAGCTTCGACTCGCAACCGCCTGCTGATACCGCGTTGGTCTGCGATCTGAATGCCAACCCGAACCAGTCGACCTTCC
>JAEPNQ010000142.1 GCA_017643305.1 Marinibacterium sp.
CCTTGGCACTCCAGACCCATAGACGTGCATAGGTGGTCAGATCATCCAGAGGTTAAGGAACTGGTGGACAGGATCTGGGATGGGTTCTTGGGGGAGAAGATTGCTGAGAAAACCAGAGGGCCGAAGCCGAAGACTGCGTTTAGGAAACAGCTGAGGGTGGTGATCCTCGACTTGTATGTGGCTTGGTTGGATGATCCTAAGCTGAGTATCGGTGTCTCGATGTCAGTAAATTCATGGGACACCAATTCTCGATACAATGCTCTGCACATCTCCAAGAAGATCATCCCCATCATAAAGGAACTGCACGAGGCTGGCCTGATTGACTTGCTGAAGGGGAGCTATGGCGGCCCCGGAGCAAAGGGAAACAGAAACACAAGGATCAGGGCGTCCGAGAAGCTCCAGGATTGGTTCGCCAAGGCCAAATTCGACAGAGATGACATTGGTCGGGCGGAAGGCGAAGAGATCATTGTCCTGAAGAACGATAACAACAAGCAGATCGAGTACGAGGACACGCCTGAGACCCACCGCTGGCGTGAAGGGCTACAGGCATACAATGACCTGATTGCCAATTCCTTCATCGACATTCCGTCACTCCAGGAACCTATATTGGAGATCAGCAAGGACCTCCCACCGGGAGCCACTGGTGACATCGATGAATCCCGGATTATCCGAGTTGGGGACCAAAACAAGCGAACCCGCCGTATCTTCAGCCGAGGAAGCTGGGACAAGCATGGCCGGTTCTATGGCGGTTGGTGGCAGCAGATCGACAGTGAGTGGCGTTCTAAGATCACCATCGACAACGAACCAGTTATTGAGGCCGACTACGAAGGGATGCATGTGGCTATGATCTACGCCCAAGAGGGCCTGGAACTGACCCACGATCCTTACATTCTGCCGGGATACAAAAACAGAGGCATTCCGTCCAAAGCGGTCAGGAAACTAGCCAAGTCACTGGTGCTTACTGCCATCAACGCAAAGGAGAAAAAGGGAGCTTACAAAGCCTTCCGGGCGGGTTTCCCCAAGAAGCACGTTGGCAAGCGCATGAAGGATGAAAAGCTGGACGTGTTGCTGGAGGCTATTCTTGAACGGAACCCCTGTCTGGGTGACTACCTGTTTTCTGATCAGGGTATCCGGCTGATGCGGAAGGATAGCGAGATCACCTCCCTGATCCACAACCACTTCACCCAGAAGAGCATCCCGGTTCTGTCTGTCCATGACAGCTACCTAGTCGATTGTCGGCATGTCGGGGAACTCAGGCAGATCATGCTTGATGCATCAGAGGAAGTGACCGGGAGACCCCTTCGGATGTCCTACAACATTCCGGGGCGCGAGGAGTTCGAGGATGTGGATGAAGCGGCACTGCAGAAGCACGTCCACGACTTGCGCTGGGCGGTCTACGGGAGGGAGCAGAGTGCCTGTGAGGCGTATGTGCAGCGGCTTCTAAGGTTCCAGGAAAGGACGGGAAGAACGATTGGGCCTTACGAAGCTTAAGATCTGATCAGACTTGCCCGAAGCAGACGTTGGTTCAGTGCGCAGAGAAGGGCAGCTCTGAGCCCAAAGTTACCGATGCTGCACAGAACACAAATGTCGGCAGTGCCTTCTCGTGAAGTTTGCTATCTTTCAAATTTGGGAACGACCATTGGTTAGAAAATCTTTATGATCGCCCAAGGACTTTCAGTTCTCCCAGGCTCTGTTCAAGGCCTACCATCGCGACAGATCACGGGAGGAAACCATGAAACTCTACAAGTCCGGCAGCGACACCCTGCCACCAAGCATCGAAAACGCCGCGATGTCACAAGGCTCTCGAACAGACGATGTCAGCCGCCGCGAGTTTCTGGCTATGGCAACGACGTTCGGGGCCACAACGGCAACCGCCTATGCCATGCTGGGGATGAATGCGCCCGCGTTGGCGTCCGAGACCCCAAAAGCCGGAGGAACGCTTCGAGTCGGCATGGTGGTTCGAGCAGGCAAGGACCCCCGATCCTATGACGACAGTCCACAGGCCAACATCAGTCGAGGCTGGTTGGAATACCTCGTGCGGTACACACATGACTTCACGTTTGAACCTATGCTGCTGGAAAGCTGGGAGATCAGCGAAGACGCAAAGACCTACATTCTGAGCGTGCGCCCAGGCGTGACGTGGCACAACGGCGATGCGCTGACGGCAGAGCATGTTGCGCACAACATTGCGGGTTGGTGCGACAAGGATGTCGAGGGCAACTCCATGGCCGGGCGTTTCGGGACATTGATCGATCCCGAGACAGGCAAGGCTGCGGAAGGCACGATTGAGATCGTGGATGACATGACCGTCCGCTTGAACCTGCCCGCGCCGGACATCTCTTTGATCGCAGGAATGGCCGACTATCCGGCCGCCATTGTGCATCCCAGCGTCGGCAGTGCGGACCCCTTCAAAGCCCCTCTGGGCACAGGCCCCTACACCCTTGAGAGCCATGATGTTGGCGTGAAAGCGGTGCTGGTCCGAAAAGAAGGACATACATGGTGGAACGAGGGCAACGGGGCCTGGCTGGATCGCATCGAATACATCGACGTCGGTACCGACCCCACGGTCATTGCGTCGCTCTACGAATCCGAAGAGATCGACGCGAACTACGAAAGCAGCGGTGAGTTTGTCGCTCTTCTGACTGATCTGGGGCTTGAGCAGAACGAGGCTGTCACAGCGGCAACAATCGTTTTGCGGACAAATCAGTCGATAGACACAGACCCTGACAATCCTTACGTCGATGGGCGGGTGCGCCGGGCCTTGTCCATGGCCGTTGACAACAACATCCTGCTAGAACTGGGGGTCAACGGTCTGGGTATCACGGCTCAAAACCACCATGTCTGCCCGATCCATCCTGAGTACGCCGAGGTCGACCGCCTGCCATATGATCCGGCGGGGGCCATGGCCCTGCTGAAAGAAGCCGGGATGGCAGACTTTGAGCATGAACTGATCTCGATCGACGATGACTGGCGCAAGAACACGACCGATGCCATGGCGGCTCAGCTGCGTGATGCGGGGATCAAAGTCAAACGCACCGTCATTCCCGGCTCATCTTTCTGGAATGATTGGGCAAAGTTCCCGTTCAGCTCGACCAACTGGAACATGCGCCCGCTCGGGGTGCAGATTTTGGCACTGGCCTACCGTTCAGGTGAGGCATGGAATGAAACGGGGCTCAACAATGCCGAATTCGACAGCCTGCTTGCGGAGGCGCTGGCCACGCCTGATGCTGACGCGCGCCGCGGGATCATGGCCAAGCTGCAGACCATCATGGTCGAGGAAGGTGTGGTGACCCAGCCCTACTGGCGGTCGCTCTACAACCACAGCCGTCCTTTCGTGAAAGGCATGGGCATGCATCCGACCTTTGAAATCCACATGGATAAGATCTGGTTGGACGCCTAGGAGAACGCCAATGTCGGCTGGGGATCAGCAGCTGAAAGCGGGCACAAGCAAGGAATGGAACTGGCATCCGGATCTACCTGTCGCCGTCACACCGCTGTTTGCATGGCCGCCAAGGCCGCTGGCAACAATGCGGTGGTTTGCGACCAACTGGCTGCCGATCACCGAATACCTGATCTACGCGCTGATGGCGTTGGCCGTCTGGGCGTGGCTGGTGCCACCCTTGGAGCAGATGCAGGACTTGAGTTGGGGATGGGTCTTACAGCTTTGGGCGCGCAACCTGATCCTGATGACCCTCTTTGCCCAAGGGCTGCACCTGTGGCTTTACGGATGGAAGAAGCAGGGCGACGATTTCAAGTTCGACCGGCGCGGGCTGGCCAAGAACGCGCGTGTTTTCCTGTGGAACGATCAGTATTGGGACAATGTCACTTACGCGCTTCTGTCGGGGGTGACCGTGTGGACCCTCTATGACGTCATCGTTTGGATGGGCTATGCTAACGGTTGGGCACCGATGATCACATTCAACAGCAATCCGATCTGGTTCTTGGCACTGTTCCTGTTGCTACCCGTTCTGCAGTCTTTCCATTTCTATTGGCTGCATCGCGTGCTGCACGTCCCATGGATCTACAAACTCGTGCATTCGGTGCATCACCGCAGTGTTTCGGTGGCCCCTTGGTCCGGCTTTTCCATGCATCCGGTCGAGCATGTCGGCTACATGTCTCTGCTGCTGATCTTTCTGGTTCTCCCTGCGCATCCGATCCACTTCCTCTTCATCGGATATTCCCTGGCGCTTGCCTCAGCTACGTCGCACGCCGGATTCGAAAAACTGGTTCTTGGAGACAAGGCCCACCTGAAGGTCGGCTCGTTCCACCACCAGCTGCATCACCGGTACTTTGAGTGCAACTACGGCGGCCCGGAAATGCCGTGGGACAACTGGTTCGGCAGCTTTCACGATGGCAGCCCGGAGGCGACGGAGCGTGTGCGCGAAACCAAGAGGCGCATGCACTCGAAGTAGGCGTTTGATGACTGCGCGCTGGCCGCCTACCTCTCATGCAGAGGTCTGCGTGGTTCTGACGGTCGGGTCAGATCCCATTTCTGCCATCAGCCAATCCACGAAAAGGGCAATGTTCGGATCAGGTTTGCCTTCCTTCTTCGTCGCGACAAACCACGGTAGGGGCTCGGGCACCGTCTGCGCGAAGGGCTTGATCAAGCGACCACTGGCCAAATCACGTTTCACGAAGGGCGCGCGCGCGATGCCGATGCCTTTGCCCTTCAGCACCGCTTCGCGGACCAAGGGGTAGTGGTCAAAAACCGGCCCGTAGGTCATTTTTTCGGGGCTTATGCCGACGTGGCGCAACCAGCAGTCCCAGTCCGCCACATTCCCGGTGTTTGGGACCGACAGAAGCTCAGCCGATTCCAAGAGGGCCAGATCAACCGGACCTTGCTCAGCCCCCGCCCAACCAGGCGTGCACACCGGGAAGATGTCGGTTTCAAACAGGAATCGATAGTCGTACCTGGGATCAAAGGGTGGCGCGTTGAAAATACCCACATCAAAGCGGTGAATGTCGTAATTCCCGTCCTCAAAGGACGAGATGATGCGGACCCTGATCGTCGGATTGTCTTGCAGAAATTCGGCAAGCCGGGGCTGCAGCCACATCGTGTTGAAGCTGTTGTAGGACTGGACGCGCAGAACATTCGCCTCATCCGGCGCTTGCAGGCGCTGCGTGGCGTCCATGATGCCCTGAATGTGTTCACGGATCGACGGATAGTATTGCGCCCCTGCCGGTGTAAGTTCCACCGACCGGCTGTTTCTGACGAAAAGTTGGATGCCGACAGCCTGTTCCAAAGTTTTTATCTGATGGCTGACGGCGGCGTGGGTGACATGCAACTCGTTGGCCGCCTTTCGAAAGCTCCTGAAACGCGCGACAGCTTCAAAAGCACGAAGAGACGTCAAGGTGGGTATGCGCGTAGCCAAGTGTTCTTCCCTTCAGTGTGAAGTGCGGGGTCAGCCGAAAAACCCCGCAGCAAACGGTAAATATCTTTTGACGGTGAAACAATTCATTTCACTACTCAACGCGAGGCCGGGCGGTCAATCTGTCTGAAGAAAAACGGCCGGAAAATCCGGCTCGTCAGGATCATCCATGTCTGGTACGAACACAGAAAAATCCATGCGCATCCATGCGCTCGTGCACGCGATCATGCAGTTTTTCGAGGCCAATCGTGCCCGTGCAACGGGCATAGATCAGGCGTTGGAGAAGATGCGGGCCATGGACCTGTCATTGAGGGTCTCCGAGGATGTCCCACAGCGTGACACGCGTCATGCTACTATTCTGACCGAAGCGATTGAAGACATCACCTCGCCGGACTTGCGTGACATTGCCAGCTGCCTCAAACGCGCCCGACGCGATCTGGTCTGGCGCGAAGACAACGCACAATTCTACGCGCCGAATGCCGATCTTGGCGACGGGTATCGCAATTGCAACTTGCACAGCCTGCTTATCGGGCCGAACGCATGTGGGTTTGAAGCGCAAGACTTCTGTCTTGGTCTTTTCATGCTAGGACCACGAACGCTATACCGCGATCATGCCCATGATGCACCCGAGCTTTACGTGAACCTGTCCCCTCGCTCGGGATGGAGGTTGTCGTCCAATGGGTGGCAAGACTACGAAGCCGGATCGATCATATGGAATGCGCCCGGCGAACCCCATGCCACACGCGCATATGAACACCCCTTTCTGTCGGTTTTCGTCTGGTTGGAAAATATCGATTCCATTTGCCGGGTCGTTCCATTTTCGGACTGGACAGATATCGAAGAAAGCCTGTGCCGGAACAAGTTTTGAAACGACGAGCGGACATTGCTTTGGAGTTGGTGTATGGCGGCTCAGTCCGCATAGCAGAACTTGGCGCAAACCGCAGCGAAGGTCCGCTCTCCGCCCAACTAACCATCCTAGGCTTCGGCCCTCTGGTTTTCTCAGCAATCTTCTCCCCCAAGAACCCATCCCAGATCCTGTCCACCAGTTCCTTAACCTCTGGATGATCTGACCACCTATGCACGTCTATGGGTCTGGAGTGCCAAGGGTTGATGGTATGGTCAGTCATGCTTGGGCCTCTTATCGAGAGTTCTTCCTAGGGTTCTCTGGCGGGGGTATCCCTTCCAAGGTTCCCTACTCATGTTCTTCTCTTCTCTCTAAGTCATCTTCTCCATTACTTATACCTATTAATGGGGAGGGATAACCTTGGATAAGAGAACCTCTGGCTGGGGCATAAACAGGGGCATTCTCAGGACCCTTGGGGTGCCTGACTACTTGGTCTGATCATCTAGAAGAAGATGGCTGGGGTGGTAGGA
>JAEPNQ010000001.1 GCA_017643305.1 Marinibacterium sp.
ACTGGGCGGCAGCCCGGCGTGATGCTGCATGCTAACACGATATGGCGGGCGCAAGGGAAGCGTCTTTCGCAATCTTACAGGCGCGCAGCGCGATCTTTACCCTCCGAATGCCTTTTGCCGTTTGCTGCTGTAGGCTTGCAGGATTCGATCCGCCGTCATCGCAATCAGGGCCATGGACAGACCAGCGATGATTCCCCACCCCACATCCGCCTGTGTCAACGCAACATAGATTTGCTGTCCCATACCCTGGGTTCCGACCAGAGCGGCAATGACCAGCATGGCCAGCCCGTACATTATGGTCTGGTTCAGGCCGAGCATGATGATAGGCAGCGCGATGGGCAGCTTGACCTCGAACAGTATTTGCCTGTCAGTGCATCCGGTCTGGCGGGCAGCTTCCACGATATGTTCCGGCACGGTGCGCAGGCCGTGTTCGACGTAGCGGATCGGCGGGACGATTGCATAGGAAATGATCGCCAACAGCGCCGTAAATTCACCGACCTTGAACAGCATCAAGGCTGGGATCAGCAGCACGAAGGGCGGCATGGTCTGCAGCGTGTCATTGATCGGGCGGATGACGCGGGAAACAGTTTCGTTATGCGCGGCCCAGATGCCGATCAGCCCACCAATGGCAAAGCTGATCATCACCGCAACCGTACACAGATAGATCGACAGCATCGCTTTGTCCCAGAGCCCGTTGACCAGGATGAAAAGCATGGAGCCCAGCGCGAACGCTGCCACGCTGCGCCCCCCTGCCAGCCACGCCAGCAAGGTGACCAGCCCCACAAAGACAGGCCATGGCGTCGTCGCCGCGCCAAAATAGAGCAGATAGGCCACCACAGCCACGGCAATACCTGCCCCGGTCCGCCCTGTTGCGAGACAGGCCAGGCTGATGGCTGCTGCGCACAGGCTGTAACCCCAGACCAGCGCCGGCGTCATCGCAAAGCCCCATGTAAACGGGTTGACCGCAGTGACGATACCATTGCGGATTGGCAGCATGACATAGAACAGCGTGGTTTCTTTGAGTGCGTCCATTGCATCACCAAAGCTGCGGATGAACTGGCTCATCGCGCTGTTCAGCGCGTCGGCGGGGTAGATTACCCAAGCTTTGGGATATTGCGCGAGCGCGGGCAGGACCAAGCCCGCCAGCTTGAACCCGATGATGCAGCCCAGCGCGATGAGCAACGTGCGGTGTCTGCGCCAAGGCGACATGGGTGCCCCCCCGGCTTCGGGAGGCTTGCGATCGGCGGCGGCCGAAGACAGCCGGTCCAGCACCATGGCCAGCAGCGCGATGACCAACCCGGCCAGCAGGCTCTCACCGAACTGGGCCTTGCGCATCGTGCTCAGCACCTCCCAGCCAATATCTTCGAACCCTCCGATGATAGCCGCGATGACCACCATCGACAGCGCTGCCATGGTGCATTGGTTCACGCCCACCAGGATCTGCGGCAGTGCGGTGGGAAACTCCACCTGCCAGAACAGCTGCCGGGGTTTGCACCCGTTCATTACACCGCTTTCGACGATGTCCGACGGCACTTCGCGCAGGCCGAGGATCGTATTCCGCACCATGGGTGGCGCGGCATAGATGATGCTGGCAATCACCCCGACCACCGGACCGAAGCCAAACAGGAACAGGATCGGGATCAGGTAGGCAAAGGCGGGAACTGTTTGCATGATGTCCAGCACCGGCTGTATCACCATATCAAACCGGCGGGACCGGAACGCCATCACGCCCAGCGCCAGCCCCAGAACAATCGACAGCGGCACCGAGATCGCCACCAGCGCCAGCGTGTTCATGGATTCGGTCCAGTATCCGACCACGACCATATAGCCAATCGCGGCGCCGGTAAAAACCGCCAAACGCGCCCCGCCAAACCGGGCTGCGAACAAAACGAACAAGGCAATCGTCGCAGGCCAGGGCAACCAGTGCAGAACATATTGCACCGCTTTCATCGGCACCTCGATCACCGCCGAAAGGCCCCGGAAAAACCATTTGAAGTTGGCCACAAACCAGTCCGACACCGCCGCCACACCGTCCGCCAGCGAGATAACCCAAGCGTCCGGATAGGTTTGCAGCCACGGAACATTCCGTGCTGCGACCGTACAGAGTGCGGCGCAGACCCCAAAGACCAGCCAGATCCGCAACCCGTCTGTCAGCCACGGTGTGACGCGTGGATGTTCTATCGCCAGCGTCATGGGGCCAGCGCCCGCGCTTCGCCCTGCGCCAGCGCCTGCAACGCACCGATGGGCGTGACCATTCCCACAACAGCCCCGTCCCGCGCTACGGCCACGGGGGCCTGCCGGTCGGAAAAACTGGGCAGCAGAGCCTCCAGCGTGGTTTCGGGCGGAACGGCGGTCGACGCGTCCAACCCGTCCCTCACTGGCTCCATGATCGCGCCGCAGGTGATGACCCGCACCAGCGGCACATCTTCGGTGAATTCAGCAACATAGGGCGTGGCGGGGTTCAGCACGATCTCGGTCGGTGTGCCGATCTGCACGACCTGTCCGTCCTTCATTATCGCAATCCTGTCGGCCAGCTTCAGCGCCTCCAGGAAATCATGGGTGATGAACACGATGGTCTTGTTCAGCTTGGTCTGCAGACGAACGAATTCATCCTGCATCTGGCGGCGGATCAGCGGGTCCAATGCCGAGAATGGTTCGTCGAGAAACCAGATTTCGGGGCGTACGGCCAGCGACCGGGCAATGCCGACGCGCTGCTGCTGGCCACCCGATAGCTGGTTCGGAAACGCATTTTCGCGGCCTGCGAGTCCCACAAGGTCGATCATTTCCTGCGCGCGTTCCAGGCGCTCGGCTTCAGCGATTTTCTGGATCTTCAGGGGGAACGCCACGTTTTCCAAAACGCTCAGATGCGGCAGCAGGCCAAAATTCTGGAACACCATGCCCATCTTGTGACGCCGGATTTCGATCAATTCGGCCTGAGACACCTGCAAGAGGTCGGTGTCGTCCAGCATGATCTCTCCGACCGTCGGCTCTACCAGCCGGGACAAGCAGCGCACCATGGTCGACTTGCCCGACCCCGAAAGCCCCATGATGACGAAAATCTCACCTTCATTTACATCGAAGGACACGTTGGCCGCTGCCGGGATCGCCCCTTCGGCTCGCAAACAGTCCACCATGCCGGGCGTGTCCCCAACGTCACCGGAGCCGGCCGTGAAATGTGCCTCCGGATTGGCCCCATAGACCTTCCATACGTTCCGACACCGAAGCTTGACCCGCCTGTCCGCATTTGCGCTCATATGTCCGTCCTTTGCTTCGGCCACAGTGTTACCCGATAATTTTCACACAGCTCTGGAAAGCAACCGGTTCACTTTCATAATATCGGCGATTTTGCATTGCTCAATCGTCTCTGAAAACGCTTGATCCGGATCCAGCCGGAGGCGAGTGTGGCTGTCACTTTAACGATTTCGTCCAACCAAAACAGTCGCGACTGATCCGGAACTGCATTTCTGTGTTATTCACAGGCTGCGCGTGGCTGGAACGTCTGCCATGTCGGCGCGGGTATCGGGTGAAACCAACGCATCAGCAATGATGATCGCCGAGAGCGCAACAGATGTGATCTTGCGCGACAGCGCCTAAGCGGGGGGACCAATGGCAACCGAAAGAAAACCGAATATCGTCCTGATTTTCACGGACAATCAGCAGGCCAGCACATTGGGCTGCTATGGCAACTCCGAAATCCACACGCCAAATCTGGACAAACTGGCATCGCAGGGCATGACCTTTGAAAATGCGTTTTGCCCCAATGCCTTCTGTTCGCCTTGCCGCGCCTCGGTTTTGACCGGGCTGCTGCCCTCCCAACATGGCGTGCACAGCTGGATCGACGACCGCAACATGGCCGACTGGCCGGAAAACTGGCATGCGCTGGATGGCCTGCGCACCCTGCCGGGCACGCTGCAGGCGGCCGGCTATGCCACCGCGCTTTGTGGTAAATACCACCTGGGAGCGCCTGACCGCCCCATGTCAGGGTTCGACTATTGGTGCACCATGGCGGATGGTCATGTGCGCAGCTTCTACCACAACCGGATCACCGAGAACGGGCGCAGCTACGACCACCACGGCCACACCGTGGATTTCTTCACCGAAAAAGGCATTGGCTTTATCGAGGAACAGGCGCAGGCAGGAACACCCTTTTTCCTCTACCTGCCCTACCCCGCGCCCTACGGCCACTGGCCCGCCACGAAGGAAGACGAAACTTGCCGCCACAGTGACCGCTATGCCGATTGCCCGATGCAATCGATCCCGCGCGAGGGGCTGAGCAAGCCCGCCATTGATGCGTTTCTGATGCGGCACAAATATTCCGGCGGTGGGTTGGATTATTCGATGACGCTGCGCGCGCCCAACGATCTGGCAACGTTGAGAAATTACTATGCACAAGTATCGATGGTCGATGACGGTGTCGGGCAGATCATACAGGCGCTGGACCGGCTGGGGTTGAGCGACGACACGATCCTGATTTTTACTGCTGATCACGGGCTGTCGCTGGGCCATAACGGGTTCTGGGGACATGGTGCAGCGACATGGCCATCGAACCTGCATCGCGCTGCGCATTCTGTGCCCTTGCTGATGCACTACCCGTCTGCCATCGCCCCTGCGAAAAGGTCGCGTGCGATGGTTTCAAACATGGATCTCTTCGCCACCTTGCTGGATTTCACCAGCCAACCTCACGACCAAACCGGCATGGAGGTGGCCAGCCGATCTCTCAAACCGCTAGTCACTGGAGGGCGCGCAGGACGGGACGAAGATGTGGTCTTTTCCGAACAGGAGGAGACCCGCGTGCTGCGCACCCCAAAATGGGCCTATTTTCAACGCTTCAAGGGCAAGGGGGCCGAGGGGTTTGAAGACGCCTTGTTTGATCTGGAGACCGACCCCGGAGAGAAATCCAATCTGGCGCAGGACCCGGCCCATGCCGGGACCTTGGCGATGCTGGACGAAAGGCTCACCGCATTTTTTGCAACCCATAGCCGCCCAGAGGCCGATCTGTGGCGAGGCGGCATACCGTTGCAACATACAGAACGGGCGGACCTTTGGCGGCAAGCCTGGGGCCCGGAGTGGTCACCAACCTACCGGTACGAAACTGGCTGATGGCATATCATCGGGATGATGGGTCCGTCTGATTGGGCCAGCTGAGATGTTCTCGCGCCCGATCTCCGATACTGGGTCACGCGAGAATGGTTTCCAGCTGCATCACCACGTCTTCAGCATCCCCGTAAAAGCCGACCTTTCGCCAGATCACCGTATTGTCCCGGAACGACAGGACCGGGTGCTCTTCGACCATCGGATTGGTGGCAAGCGCGGCAATCGCCAGCCCGTCAGCCACACGGCAAAACGCGTGAACACCGTCGAAAAGCAGGTCGATATTGTCTGGGACATACCCCGCGTTCAGCGCGTCGATGATGGGCTTGGTCGCGGGCTTTGATGGTCGCCCGATGCCCAGCACGGCGACAGTTCCATCAGAAACAAGAACGCCCTTGTACCCATGGTCCGAAAAGCGCAGCGCCGTGGTTTGCATGGTGGCTTTCTGAACCCAAAGTTCCGCATAGTCCGCCAGCACACCCGTTTCGATCATGTGCCCGTCTTCATCGAAAGAAATTGCGCCGACATCCACACCATCGGGGGTACCATGCCAGTTAATCTCGCGGTGCCAGGTGCAGTTGTCCCCGTCCAGCGTGATATGGCCCGCAAACCCTTCGGCGCGGGCGAGGTCGGTCAGTGCAGAAGGCGACAAATCTGCGAGGCAACTCGCACCCTTATGTGCAGGCCGTTTGGCTGGGATGCGCACATCGGCATAGTCGCGCCCGGCCTGGATCCAATGAACGCGGGTTGTATCGTCATCGAAATCCGGTGCCTTGATCCAGCGCCGGACCCAGTGGCCTTGGATGGTGTCTTCGACGATCACTCCGCCGCCACTTGATGGGCGCTAATCGCGGCGATGATTTCGTCTGCAGACAGAACCGCGCCCTCCTGTAGGTATTCCATCGCGTTGAGCGAGGCCTTATGCGCTTCGGGCGACGTGCCGCCGACGCAATCACCAACCACCCGGCAGTAGTAGTCATGCTGATGGCCATCGGCAAAACTGTAATGCACGCAGACATCTGTCATCCCACCGATCATGATAAGCGTTTTGGCTTTCAGACCTTTGAGCAGGATTTCTGTTTCGGTCCCAAAGAACACGGAATAGCGGCGTTTGTGGATGAAGTAATCGGTCGGCCGCATGTCCATTTCTTCTTTTGCGACCGGCGTGCCGGGTTCGCCTTCGAGACAATGGATGTCTTCTGTCCCATCCAGTTCGCGACCGTAGTCGATTTTGTTGCGACGGTGGATTTCCTGAAAAAAGATGATCGGAATATCCGCCTCATGCGCGGCATCCACGATGCGTTTGGCGCGCTCCATGTTTTCGTGATAGCCAGGCATGACGGGAATGCCTGCCTTGTAATCCATGAACGCGGATTTCTGGATGTCGATGACCAACAAGACGGCCTGACCGACGATGGTGGGTTGGCGTGGCATTGGAATGTCTCCTCTATTTGCGAGATTGATCGGCGCCCATCAGGCGCGGCAGGTCGCCCCAGCGAGCAACGGCCGAAAACACCAGAACCGAAACTGTGAGAAAAGTGATCGCGGCCACCGCCATGGTCGGCGTGTACCCGTTGCGGAGCGAGTTGAAGATTTGCAGCGTGACAGTGGCGTAAGACGACGCCGACACGAAGAAGATCACGATAAATTCGTTGAACGACAGGACCAGCACAAAGAACAGTCCTGATATCGTGTAAGGAATGGTTTGCGGCAGGACGACGGTGCGGAAGGCCACCTGTTCGGTCGCCCCCATGGTCGCAGCGGCATCCAGATGCGCGCGGTCGATGGATTGCAGGCCGATGGAAATGGTCACCAGCGGCAGCGCCATAAGCAGGATAGCATGACTGATGACACCAGCCCAAATCTCGCCCAGCCCGCCTGTGAAGGCCCAGAAAAACCCCAGCCCAACCCCAAACACGATGGGCGGCACGGCAAACGGAAGGGAACCAAGCCCGGCCAGCGTTTTGGACAGTTTCGTTCCAGTCGACCACAGCAGGTAAGCGATGGGCCATGCCATTGCGACAGCCAGTATCGAGGCGCCCACGGCAACAATGACCGAATTCCACAGCGCAGCGGTCCAGACCGGCTCCGACACAAAGAATTCGCCAAACCGGACAAAGGTTGGGTCAACGGGCGGGAAAAACATGCTGCGCCCCGAATTCAGCGCAGCACCACAGACAACCACGATCGGCATCGCCAGAACGAGCGATGCCAGCCCCATATAGATCGTACCAAACGTCCGCATCACCGGCCCTCCGCCCGTCGGTTCAGAAGATGGCCAAGATACAGACAGACGCTGGCTGAAATAAGCAGGATGATCGCCTGCGTGGCCCCAAACGGCGCATTCAGGTTCGCGCCGCGGATGTTGGCATAAATAGCCACGGCGGTTGTGTGCTTGTTGGGCGCGGCAAAGACGGTGATCGACACGTAGGTGCCTAAAAGGAAGACGAACAACAACAGCGTCGTGCCCATCAATGGCAAACGGATGGACGGCAATGTCACCGTGCGGGTAACCGTCCAGCGGCTGGCACCCATGGTCCGCGCGGCCTCTCCCAGCGACGGGTCCAACCGCGACAGGGCGGGATACAGCAGGATCACCGCATAGGGCCAGACTAGGTAGCTCATCGTCAGGATGGTTGCGAAATCCGATGTCTTGAACTTGACGTTTCGGGGGTTTGCCAGCCCCCAGTCCCGCAGGGTCTGGAACCAGCCGACTTCCTTCAACCACGCCGTCAGGCCGGTTTCCTTGAAGAGTTTGGGCAGGCCCGAATTGTTCGACAGAAGGATGTCCCAGCCCATGACGATGAACACCTCCGACAGCGACAGCGAAGACAGGATGAACACCAGCCAAATCGCCTGCGCGCGTCGGCTCAGCCGGGTGAGCGCCAATGTAAATGGCAAGGCCGTCACCACCGCCAGAAGCGAGGCGATCACGGCGAAGTAAAAAGAATAGTAAAGTTGCTGGAGGTAAAGAAACGTCACTTCCTGCGGCCAGAGAACACCGACAAAGAAGCGTTGATAGTTTTCCAGGGTGAAGTCCCACACCCAGGCCGCGCCATCCACTTTGCGCCCGAAGGAGATCGCCAGAACCAGAAGGAATGGGAAAACGCAGAAAACAACAATGGCCGAGGTCAGAAAGCCCAGTAGCACAGATTTGGCCGGAAAGGTCGATGTCTTGTTGGCCGATTGCACCCTATCCGGCAAAGATATGTCGTTGGCGACAGTCATGCGGCCTCGTATCTAGGGAAGACTTGCAGCGCATCCGGCGGCAGACGCACGGTGGTCGCATCACCATTTCTGAGCTCAGGGTTTGTTTCCCCCGCCGCGTGTTCCACGATGATCGGTCCGATGTCGGACTGCAGGTGGTATTCGCGCATGGGCCCCAGATCCCGTACGAACATAACCTTGGCGGCCACACGGTTGGCGCCTGGGTCAAAGTCAATAAAGGCCCGCTCCGGGCGGATCGCAATCCGAACAGGGCTTTCTGTGCGGAAATTCGATGCGGTCTGCAAAAAGTTTTCGCCAACCAGCACGCCCCCATCCTTGCAGACGCCATCAAAGAAATTCGCCTTACCAATGAAATCCGCCACGAAAGCATTGGCCGGTTGATGATATATCACCTGGGGCTTGGCGATCTGTTCCACCCGGCCATTTGACATCACCACGATCTGGTCGGCCATCGTCATCGCTTCGCGTTGGTCATGCGTCACAACAATTGTTGTGATTCCCAGCTTTTGCTGCAAAAGCCGCAGTTCAACCTGCATTTCTTCGCGCAGCTTGGCGTCGAGCGCGGACATGGGTTCATCCAGCAGGAACACTTCGGGTTCCTGCGCCAGAGCGCGCGCAATGGCCACACGCTGGCGTTGCCCGCCAGACAATTCGCCGATCCGGCGATCACCAAAACCACCCAGCTGAACCGTTTCCAGCAAATTGTTGGCCTCATCCAGTGCGGTCCGTTTGTCCACGCCGCCAATGGTCAGCGAATAGGCCACGTTTTCGCGCACTGAATAATGCGGGAACAACGCGAAGTTCTGGAAAACCATACCGAACTTACGTTTGTGCGCGGGCAACGCCGTGATGTTTTGCCCTTCCAGCAAAATGGACCCGACGGAGGGGTCCTCCAGCCCGGCTATCATCCGCAGCAATGTGGTCTTGCCGCATCCCGATGGGCCGAGAAGCGCGGTCAGTTCCCCTTTGGCGAACTTCAGGTCTGTGGGTTCTACGGCGCGGGTGTTCCCAAATGACTTGGAAACGCCCTTCAGTTCCAATCCGTGCATGACGGATCAGGCTTCAGCCAGCATCTTGTCCCAGCTTTCCTTGATGAAGGTTTCGTTATCCAGATAAGCCTCGTAAGCGGGTTTGATCGCCGGAGTACCGGAAACGAAGTTGAACTCATCATCCGTCAGATCGGTCATGGATTTGTCGACAAGAGGCGCGGTGCCGATCTTGCGGCTCATCAGGGCCTGAATGGACGGCTCGGACGAAAAGTTCATGAATTCGGCCGCTTCATCGGCCTTGTCAGACCCAGCGGTCAGGCACCAGGATCCGTAGTCCTGCAAGTTGCCTTCTTTCGGGAAGGTCGGCTTGATCGGGAAACCGTCCAGCGCCATCAGGTTGGCCACGTCCAGATAATACTGGCCCGCAACAACGTCCCCGTTCTTCATGGACTGTTCCATCTGGCTTTCTGCTGTCCACCAAAGTGCGACGTTCGGCTTCAGCTCAGCCACTTTTTCAATGATCGCGACAATGCCATCGTCGGACATCATGGTTTCAGCACCGTCAAAGAACGTCGCAGCCGTGAAGTCGAGCAGACCGGCATTATAATTACGGCCCAAACCGAGAGAGGCCTCAAACCGGCTGCTGTCCCAGAAATCGGCCCAGCTGGCCGGTGTCTCAACTTCATTCGGGTTAAACACCATGGCCGAGAACCATGACATCGCACCGACGCCCTGTGGGCCGTCTTTGCCTTCGAACACAAAGTAGCTGTCCAGGTTGCCAGCGCCCTTGATCTTGGTCAGGTCAAGCGGTGCGATCAAGTCCCCGATCCGGGTTGCCTTGATCATCGTGTCGCGTGCGAAAAGCGAAATATCGGCAGGGATGTTGCCCGCTGCAACGGCCTGCCGCAATGTGACAAGCCAATCGGAGGAGTTCGGCTGCGTGATGCTTTCCACCGCGATCCCGGTTGCTTTGGTGAACTCCGGATACACATATTCTTTGAAGCTGTTTTCAAAATACCCGCCATAAGACCCGATCTTTACGGACCTGGCCTGCGCTATCAGGGGTGTCGCCAATGTGGTGGCAGCAACACCTGCAACACCGGATTTCAGCAGGGCGCGTCTGGTCAAATTTGACATATTCAGTCCTTTCAGTTCCCACGACTCGGACAGACACAGCGCGGTCCGAGTCCATTCATATTGGTTCCAATGGACATTCATCGGCGGGCCACCGGTCAATTTTTGCGATCCAAAATTCGTCAGACGTTACCGAAATTGCCCGTTTTATAAGCAATCTGGCTGCTCTTCTTAACTTTCTTAGACAGACCAGAGTCAGCCTGCCGCCCGTTTGTGCATTCTGACAACGCACGGAAAGGGATTAATCATGGCCGAAACTGATGAAATGCAACTTACAGCTCTTACGGTGGATGACGCGACACTGCCTGTCATCGATCTTTCGGGGTTGTTCACGGGCGATACAGACGACAAGGCGCGCATTGCCAAGGAACTGGGGGCCGCTGCCCGGACATCTGGCTTCTTCTATATCACCGGCCACGGCGTGCCGCAGAAACTGATCGATGCGGCCTTCGCAGCCTCCAAGGAGTTCCATGAAAAACCACGGTCTTTCAAGATGCAGACATGGTCCGGCTTCACCACGAACCACCGCGGTTATGTTCCTTTCGAAGAAAACGGAAGCAATTTTCCAAAGGTTATCAATTTCAACGAAGCTTGGGACATGTCCTATGAGGCGCCCGCCGATCACCCCGACTATCTGGCGGGCTGGCGGATGACCGGCCCCAATGTCTGGCCCGAGATTGACGGGTGGCGTGAAACAATTTCCGGTTACTATGACGCTGTTTTCAATCTTGGCCTTCGTATGCTCGACGCCCTTGCGCTGGAGCTTGGCGTTTCGCCCGAAGACCTGACACGTCACATCACCTGCCCGACCTCCCAGCTGCGCCTGCTGCGCTACGTCGAAAATGACATGCCGCAGACCAAGGATGTGACCGGCATTTCGGAGCATTCGGATTTCGAATGTTTCACGATCCTTTTGCAGGGTGCGCCCGGCCTGCAGGTGATGAACGCCGATGACATGTGGATCGAAGCACCGCCCATTCCCGGCACGTTCATCGTGAACATAGGCGACATTTTTGAAACATGGTCCGGTGGGCAGTTCAAATCGACCCAGCACCGCGTGATCAATACCGGGAAGGAACGATATTCCATGCCGCTGTTCTTTGGGTTGGACTATCACGCCGTGATCGAACCGCTGGAGAAGTTCCGGACGCCCGAAACCGCGGCCAAGTACCCACCGATGAAAGCAGGTGACCATTTGATGCGTATGTCCGTGAACGCATTCCGTTACATGGCTGAAGCTAGGGAAAACGGCGTGTTCACACCGGATTATGAAGTGCCCGACGAAAACCCGTTCAAACGCGACGCAAAAGAACCAGCAAAATAACATGGACCCGCATCCGGATTTTGCGGCTGTCGACTGGCCGCGACACTTTGCTCTTGGTGGTTTCCTGCTTACCCCGCTGGCACATGCGTTTGTTGACGAAGACTATGCCGCTGTGTTGGCTACAGCGCCTTTGTTCGATGGCATTTTCGGCACGTGGCCCGAAGGATTGACGCTAGAAGACAACCTGATTGACCTGGCCTGGCACGACCGGGAATTCACGGCCCGGCGGTCGTTTTCCTGGATCGTTCGGGATGCGCAGGGGACCTATATCGGATGTTTTTACCTCTTTCCCGAACTCGGGACGCGAGGCAGGGCCAAGGCGGCTTTGTGGCTTTGTGATGTTTCGGACCGTGTTTCGGTCGCGGAGACATTGAAAGATGCGCTCGCGTCTTGGCTTGCAACCAACCTCCCTCCCGGCATTGAAGTAGCCTGGACCACGCGACCGCACACAGGAGCGACATGATGACTTTACCTGTTGCCGACAACTGGTTCGAGGCCAGGAAGATCGACGCCGACACAACGCTGATTATCGAGCCGCATATTCATGTACTCGAACAGGCCAACATGTTCCTTGTTGAGGGCAGTGAACGGGACATGATCCTCGATACCGGCATGGGCGTGATCCCGTTCAGGCCATATCTCGACAGCCTGCGCCAGGACCCCGAAAAAGAGATCATCTGCGTATCGTCCCACACGCACATCGATCACATAGGGGCGGTCCATGAATTCGAAATCCGTCTGGTCCACCCAGCCGAGGCAGATGAAATGGCAAACCCTTCCGGTCTTACATCTCTGTTCCGCCGGGATATGCCCAAGGCCCTTTTGCAGACCTTTCTGGATGCAGGCTACCCGCCGATTGGCGAAACCCTCATCGAAGCGCTGCCATTTGAGGGGTACGATCCCGAAACCTACCGCCTGCAGGGCGCACCCGCGACCGGGTTGCTGAACCACGGCGACACTTTCGATCTGGGCAATCACGTTTACGAGGTCCTGCATCTGCCGGGGCATTCGCCGGGCGAGATCGGGTTGTTCGAGCATGAGACCGGCATCTTGTTTAGCGCAGATGCGATTTATGACGGGCCATTAATCTACGAAGGTCCGGGGATGAGCGTAGACGCTTACCGAAAAACGTTCAACCTATTGAAATCTCTTCCGGTTATGACGGTCCATGGCGGGCACGACCCCAGCTTTGATAGTGCGCGGATGTTGGAGATTATTGCCCATTACGAAGCGCTTTGGGCGGCGGCCTGAGCCACGCTAAGACGCGTTTCGCGCGATTGAAGGGGTGCGAAACGGGAGTGACCTGGTCGTTTCAGGTCCCAAATCCGACTCTTCTCGCCTATTTTTTGCACTTCCAAAGACATTCCGCCTAAAAATTGCGCACCAACGCATGCGACCGCACGACTGCGCTAGAAATCGTGGGCCAGCCTCCCGCCCGGCCCCGTACCGTGGACTTGCAGGGTGTCTAGGGTTCCGTCGGTCGGAAGGCAGAGCTGGTCCGAGAGACGCCGCCACATTGGCAAATTCCAATGCGGTACACGGCGGGACAAAATCCCGGGAGAGCACTGCGACCGTTCGGCCGCGTCTCTCTGTGTTGTCTCCGGTCAGGTTCACACACTCGATTTGGAGGTCAAGATGAAACGTTTCCTGATCGCCGCAGAGGCCATCGCCAGCAAAAACGGTTTAGGTTATCGCATCTTCCTTGTGCGCCGATACCTCGCGATGGACATCATCCTGACCTACGTCATCTGGATCACGTTCCTCGCCTCTCTGATTGATTGGCTGCTACGCGTGGCATCCCGCCGGTTCTACCCGTGGGCGGAGCAGACCTGGTGCGCTTTGGAACGGTATCCGACATGTTCCAGACCGACGATCAACGCCCGATCCTGGAGAGGGTGAATGTGTCAGTCGACGAAGGCGAATTCATTTCGATCGTTAGGGCCTCCGGCTGTGGCATATCCACCTTTCTCCGCCCGCGCGCGCGCCGACGAAACGCTTGCCCGGATCGGGCTGAACCATGTTGCAGACAATTATCCGATGACCCTTTCGGGCGACATGCAGCAACGGCTGGCCATTGGTCAGGCGCTGACCGCCAAACCCAGCGTTTTTCTGTTGGATGAACCTTTTGGCGCACTCGATCCGGGCACACGCCTGTCGATGCGCAACTTCCTGCAAGAACTGCGCGCGGAAACCGGCATGACCGTGTTCATGGTCACCCACGATCTGGAAGAAGCGTTCAAGCTGGGTGACCGGGTTCTGGTCTTCGCCAAACCTCGCTGGGGCCCACACGATCCGTCCCGCTATTGGGCCACGATCACCTACGATTTCGATGCGCGCGAAGGCAGCATCCCATACCAACAAGTGAAGGAGAATACCCATGTTGTGCAAGAACACTGAGAGATCGCGGTCGCACCATCCGCGTGACCACCAACATACCGAGGCCCGGTTCCACCATCCGGATCTGACCAAGCTGCAGGGCTGGAGATCGATGAAGGCCGAAGCCGACATTCCGGGCAACCGTTGGGACGAAGAACGCCGCTGGGCCCTGCGCATGGGGCTGACCGGCGCCGACAGCATCGAAGACAAATCTATTCCCACCTTCGCCCGGGGTGAGCTGCCCCATTACGCGGGGATCAATACCTTTCTCAAAGCGCCATACGCCGAAGACGTCACGGAGGTAAATGACTATGATGCAACCGTTTTGGGCATCCCGTTTGATGGGGGCACCACATACCGCGCCGGCACCCGTTTTGGACCTCAGGGCGTTCGCAAAATCAGTGCGCTCTATACGCCATACAACTATGAAATGGCGGTCGATCTTCGGGAACAAATGACATTGTGCGATGCAGGCGACGTGTTCACGATCCCTGCGAATATCGAAAAGACCTTTGACCAGATCAGCCGCGCTGTCAGCCATGTCGCGTCGTCCGGTTCGCTGCCCATCATGATCGGTGGCGACCATTCCATCGGGTTCCCTTGTGTGCGCGGCATTGCAGAATGCACCTCCAAAAAGATCGGCATCGTCCATTTTGATCGCCACGCGGACATACAGGAAAAGGATCTGGATGAACGGATGCACACCACACCTTGGTTCCATTCAACCAACCTGCCGAACGTACCCGCCAAAAACCTTGTTCAGGTGGGCATCGGCGGCTGGCAGGTCCCGCGCGAAGCCGTGGCCGTTGCCCGCGAACGGGAAACCAATATCATAACTATGTCAGATATGGAGCGGATGGGCGTCGACAAAACCGCCGAAATGGCGCTGGAGATGGCATGGGACGGCGTCGACATGGTCTACATGTCCTTCGATATCGACAGTATCGACTGCGGTTTTGTACCTGGCACGGGTTGGCCCGAGCCCGGAGGCTTCCTGCCGCGCGAGGCACTGGCACTGGCATCAAAGGTCGCAGCCGAAGGGATCTGCGGCATGGAGCTGGTGGAGGTTGCCCCGCCCTATGACCAATCCGAGATCACTGCGCTGATGGCCACACGAGTGATCGTCGATGTGCTGGGGTCTCTGGTGGCCTCCGGCAAGCTGGGCGCGCACAAGCGTCATATCGACAAGCCCGTCACCATCCCGCACGGCGAATTTGAAGGAAAGCGCTGGTCCAATGCCACATGATATCGTGAACGGCCATATTGGCCACAATCATAGCCACAGCCATGGCGAACATCTTCACAGTCACATGCCGGATGCAGATAGGGCCGAGGAACTTCAGGTCCTGACAACCCAGTTCATCGATGGGTTTACCGCTGCCAAAGACAAGATGTCTTATCTGCGGCTGGCCGGTGTGCCACTGGAAATCCCGGCCCCCGACGGCGGGCCATCGATGAAGCTCGTGGACGTGCAGCTCACCACGGAATGGCAAGTCGGCACCGCCTCCCCGTCCTTTGGGTCACGTGATTTGTCTTATTTGCCTTATCCCGGCGAAATGGTGACTGAGCGTACCAACATGAGCTTTATCTATGTGTCACTGGACAGCAAAGAGGTCACTGATCTGAGAAGCTTTTTGCAAAACCATCCGGCGGCAAAGGAAACGGTATGAAGCGTCTTGCACTGGCCTTGGCAGTTGTTGCTGCCCCGGCCCATGCCCATCACGAGGTGGTTGTTGTTTCCTCAATCCTGCCAGTGCTAAGCGGCCTCGCGCTTGTTACCACAGCAGGCGTGGCCGCGCTGCGCCGATGGCTGCGGGACAACGCTTGGAACAGCCTCAAGGACTGAACCTGGACTGCGGCGCGCGATTGCAGCGCCGCAGTTCAAGATCCGATTGCGCGCCGCGCATTCAATTGACGCGCAATCTAATTCCGCGACGAAAATGGCCGGACTTACAGCTTCGAAAACGACGTTCGTCCCGCTCAGACCGGATTGAAACGTCTCGGCGTGAGCCCGGCTTGAAACCAGCCTACAAAGCTGTGGATCGAAAACACAGGCAGACCGATAGCCTCCCGGATGTCAGCCGCGTAAGGCACCATGTTTGTGCATTCCAGTACCAGCGCGCCCATGTCCGGGTTGGCCTGGGCCAGCAAGACGGCAGCGTCGATATTGTCCCGCCGCGCGGCATCGACATCCAGCTCCAACTCATTGCCCAGAATGGCGCGGGTGAATTCCCGCAAGCCCTCGGTGGAGCCAATCGGTGTGCCCTCCGGCACACTAGCCGCAACAAGGTGCGCCTGAGTCAGCGAACTGTCTGAAATTGTAAGAATGCCACAGCGTTTGCCGGGCGGCAGCAGCGCATTAACCATAGCCACTTGCATCAGCGAAGACGCCGCGACAGGCACGTCCACAGCGGCGGCAAGCTCGCCCTGGAAAAGAGACAGGAAACCGCAATTCGTGGTGATCCCATCTACCCCGTTTGCGACCAGATCCTTGGCAGCGTCGATGAACAAAGGCAGCGTGCCTTTCGCGCCCCGGCGGACCACAAGATCCGGCGAGGCGCTGCGCACCACGCGGTAGTGCACCGGGAAATCCCAGCTCAGCGCATTGCCCATGTCGCCGGGTATACGGGGAAACTGTGCTTCGAGCATCAGGATGCCCACGGACGCCCCGTAGACCGTTTTGCCACCACGCACCTTCATTTCATCTATTCCCTTGCATCCGGACCACACACACCCGTCGCCACCGTCGCGATAACATACGCCATGCGCAAGTTCCAAACTGACAGCGCCTCGGCTTCCGGTCTCAGACTGCCTCCGCCTGTGCCGGAGGATCTACCGCCATCGCCCCCATACGCGGCAAAATCTGTTCTAGAAACTGCCGTCCTATGGTCGAAAGCGGGCGGTCCTTTGGGGTGACCACCACCATGTCAAACAAAATGGAAGGATCGAACGGGCGCACTACATAGCCCACCCCATCATCGGCGTTCAGCGTGAACGGGTCGATCAATGCAGCACCCAACCCTTGTTTGACGAGGCTCAGAGCATTGCGAAACAGGTCCGTATGGCTTCTGATGCGAAACTGCGCGCCGCGAGAATGAAACGCCTCTCGCGTACGCCGGCTGACCATATGGTCGGTACCCATGACGATAAACGGAAAATCATCCAGCAATTCCGGCGTCAGCCTGTCATGGCAGGCCAAGTGGCTGTCCGCAGGCAGGGCGCAAAGCGTTTCAAAATAGAAATGCTGTTCTGCCAGTCCTTCCTGCCGGACGGGCATTTCGCAGATACCAATTTCGAACAGGCCTGCCGTAACCCATTCCTGGATCTTACCGGAATATTGCGACTGGAACGCGATGGTCAGGTTGGGTCGGTCGCGGCTGAATTCGGCAATTTCAGGCGGCATGAAGCCAAAGGCCAGCGCGTGGCTGGTGGCGATCTGCAACTGCCCGGCCTTCTGGTTCTGCAGGTCATAGACCGCCTGATTGACGTGATCGAGCCCGCGAACCACCGTGTCGATTTCATCGTACAGCACCATGGCTTCGGGAGTGGGCACCAGCCGCCCCCGCGCGCGTTCGAACAGCTTCAATGTCGTGCGACGTTCCAGCTGCGACAGCAGGTTGCTGATTGCAGGCTGGGAAATCCCAAGATGTTCGGCAGCAGCCGTGACAGTGCCCCGTTCGATAATGGCGTGAAAGGCCTGAAACTGGCGGAATGAGTTCGACATACGTCCATTACATCACAATAGCTTATGGATTGGAAAAAACATTGTATTGGAAATGATGATCTTCCTGCGACAAGCTGTCGTCAGACAATAAGGTATAACTGGTGTCCAACTGTGACCAGATCATAACAGGGTTCGATCTTTGGTACCTGAAGCTGCCGGTGGTATCTGCCCGCGACCATGGGATCGGGCGTGTCGATGGGTCCTGCGAGGTAATCGTGCTGCGCCTGACTGCCGAAGGTGGCGCCGAGGGGTTTGGCGAAGCGTCACCCTGGTCAGTTTTTACCGGGTCGCCAGAAGCTAGTTTTGCCGCTCTGGATCGTTACATCCGTCCGCATGTTCTGGGGCGCAAAGTAGCAGACCGCGCGGGCATCATGGCCGATGCAGCCCGCGCGGTGGCCCATTGCACCGAGGCCAAGGCCGCTTTGGAAAGTGCGCTGCTGGATCTGGAAGGACATATCCGCGGCCAACCGGTTTACGATCTGCTGGGCGGCAAGACCCGGGATACGATCCCATTGTCTGTCTCTCTCGCGAACCCGGACTGGGCGCAGGATCGCGAGCTGCTCACGCGATTACAGTCGGATGGCGTGCGGATCGTCAAACTGAAAACTGGCTTCGCCGGGCCCGAGTTCGACATGATGCGTCTGGAAGCCATGGCGCGCGATTTCCAGGATTTTTCCGTGCGGGTGGATTACAATCAGGGGCTTTCGGTTGCCGATGCTTCGGCGCAGGTCCGCGCTGTGGCCGCACTGCACCCCGATTTCATCGAACAGCCTGTCGGCGCAGTGCATTTCGATGCGATGGCCGCGCTCCGGTCGCAAATCGACGTGCCGCTGCTGGCGGACGAAAGCGTGTTTGGCCCCGAGGATCTGGCACGCGCCGTGCGCGAAGACATCTGTGACGGTGTGTCGATAAAGATCATGAAATCCGCCGGACTGACCCGCGCCCAGAAAACCGCGCGACTGGCCGCAAATCATGGGCTTTCGGCCTATGGCGGCGACATGTTCGAAGCCGGTTTGGCGCATCTGGCAGGCGCGCATATGATCGCCGCCACCCCTGAAATCACACTGGGCTGTGAATTTTATCAGGCGCGCTATTATTTGCGCGAAGACATCCTGGAAGCGCCGTTTCCCTGCGAAGGCGGTGTCGTCACCTTGCCGGGCACACCAGGCTTGGGCATCCGTCCAGATATTGGCAAACTTGACCATTACAGCCTCGGAAAGGCACGGGCCGCATGACCGAACCGCAAAAAACCATCGCGATTATTGGCGCGGGCATTGTCGGGGTCTCCACCGCCATCTGGTTGCAGCGCGAAGGTCACCGCGTTATCCTGATCGACCGCGAAGGTCCGGCGGCGGGAGCGAGCCATGGCAATGGGGGCGTGCTGGCGTCCTGTTCGATCATCCCGGTGGCCGGGCCTGGGCTGATTTCCAAGATACCGGGCATGCTGCTCAGTCCATCGCAACCTTTGTTCATGAAATGTGGGTACCTGCCTCGTCTCGCGCCATGGCTCATACGGTTCCTGCGCACCGCAAATGCAGACAGCGTACGCCGCCGCGCCGCCGCACTGACACCCATCATTGGCGACAGCCTGGCCGATCACCAGGCACTGTCCGAAGGGACCGGAGCGGAGCGCTGGGTCGTGCCAGCAGACTACCTGTTCCTCTACAACGACCGTGCGCATTATGATGGCGATGCTTTCGGTTGGTCGGTGCGCAAGGAACACGGCTTTGAATGGGACGTGCTCGAAGGACAGGACTGGCGCGATTATGATCCCGCCTTCGGGCCTGATATCACGCTGGCCGCCCGTCTGAAGAACCATGGGCGCATTAGTGACCCGGGCGCCTATGTCAAAGCACTGGCCGCCCATGCAGAACGCGAAGGCGCCAAAATGATCCGCGCCGAGGTCGAAGATGTCGTGCGCGACGGTGACCGCATCACCGGTCTGCGCGCTGGCGGCGAGACCATTGCCTGCGATGATGCCGTGCTGGCCACCGGGGCCTGGTCCGGGCCGTTGGCAACGAAATTTGGCATCAATGCCCCGCTGGAAAGTGAACGAGGCTATCATCTGGAACTGTGGGAGCCTTCGGTGATGCCACGGGCCCCCGTGATGGTTGCGTCTGGCAAATTTGTGGCCACCCCGATGGAAGGCCGCCTGCGCCTGGCCGGTGTGGTCGAATTCGGCGGTTTGAACGCGCCGCCATCCAAGGCCCCGTTTCGGCTGCTGGAGAAGAACGTCCGTGCCGTCATGCCCGGTCTGACCTGGAAGAAAACCGTCGAATGGATGGGGCACCGTCCGTCCATGGCGGATAGTATTCCTGTCATCGGCGCGGTGCCGGGACTTTCAGGCGCGTACACCGCCTTTGGGCATGACCATGTCGGCCTGACCGGCGGTCCCAAAACCGGGCGCATCCTTTCACAGATCATTTCAGGCAAGCGGCCGAACCTTGATCTGACACCCTATTCCCCTGCACGCTTCTCGGCATAAGGGCAATAAACCAAGGCAAGAACCAATAAATTCAACAAGGGAGACCGATATGAAACACATCACAAAACTTCTTGTAGGCGCGGCAACAGCCGCTGCTCTGGCCGCTCCGGCCATGGCGGAGAAATGGGATATGCCGATGGCCTATTCGGCATCGAACTTCCATTCGGCAACGGGCGCGGAATTCGCGCAATGCGTAACCACCGGCACCGGCGGCGATATCGAAATCGTCACTCACCCGTCCGGGTCACTGTTCCCGGGGGCACAGATCAAACGTGCCATCCAGACCGGGCAGGTGCCAATCGGCGAACGTCTGTTGTCAGGCCACCAGAACGAAAACGCGCTGTTTGGCTTTGACTCGGTGCCGTTCCTAGCCACCTCCTTCGACGACGCTGACAAGCTTTGGAAAGCCGCCAAGGAGCCGCTGACCTCCGTACTGGCAGACCAGAACCTGACCCTGCTCTATTCTGTGCCATGGCCACCCCAGGGCCTGTATTTCAAGAACGAGGTGAATTCAGTCGCGGACATGAAAGGCATCAAGTTCCGCAGCTACAACAACGCCACCTCGCGTCTGGCCGAACTGACGGGCATGCTGCCGGTGACCATTGAAGCCGCCGAAATCAGCCAGGCCTTTGCCACCGGTGTCGCCGATTCAATGGTGTCATCAGGTTCAACCGGCTACGACCGCAAAGTCTGGGAAAGCCTGAACTATTTCTACGAAGTCGATGCCTGGCTGCCGCGCAACTACATCATGGTCAACTCCGATGTCTGGAACGGGGTTTCCGAGGCCAACCAGAATGTCATCCGCGCCTGCGCCGAACTGGCGGAATATGCGGGCAACTGGCGGTCCAAGGAATACACCGGCTTTACCCTGCAGGGTCTGCGTGACGGCGGGATGACCGTGGGTCCGGCGTCCGAACAGATGGTCGGTGAGCTCAAGGAAATTGGTGTCACCATGACCAACGAATGGCTCGAAGCCGCTGGCGCAGATGGCAAGGCCATCGTCGATAACTTCATGAGCATGAAGTAAAATCAAAACCGGGCGCCGGGCGGGGATTGTCATCCGCCCGGCGCTCTCGCCAACACATTCACTTTCATTCGAAAGACGGGCGGGGACATGGAATTTCTCAATTCGGTCGCAAAGATGTTCGAAGCCTTCCCAGGCGGCCCTGCGGTGCTGGGGATTGTTTTGTTTGCTGTGCTTCTTGTCGGGTCCCTTGGGGCTAGGTCTGCGCTGGGGCCTGACGCCCGTATCGGGCACGTGGTCCGAAGCCTACTCGACTTCGTCTACTTTGCCTCCGGCGTTCTGGCGGCGCTCTGCCTTGTCACAATCCTTGTGCTGATCGTTCTGCAGATGCTGGCCAGGTGGACGGGCGAGGTCGCGCCGGGCATCCCGGAATATGCAGGCTACTTCATGGCCGCCGCTTCATTTCTGGCCTTTGCCAACACGCTCAACCGTGGCAACCACATTCGGGTTTCGATCCTGATCAACGCCTTGTCACCGGCGGTCCGCCGGGTGCTGGAATTATGGTGTTTCGCGATCGGTGCGGCCACGGCGTGGTACTTTGTCTGGTACGCTCGCAAATTTGTCTACTGGTCCTGGAAATTCAATGACATCAGCCAAGGGCAGGACAAGACGGCGCTATGGATTCCGCAAAGCTTTGTCCTGATCGGCGCCGTGATCCTGGCCATCGCGCTGACCGACCATCTGATCAACTTGTTCCTGTCCGGCAATCACCGCATCAAGAGCGATGTCGTCGAACAGAGCTTTGGGGAGTAACGGATATGGAAGATTTCTCGGTCATCATTCTCTTCCTGTTCATTCTGTTCCTGCTGTTGGGCACGGGCGTCTGGGTCGGGCTGGCCTTGATGGGTGTGGCCTGGGTCGGGATGGAGTTATTCACCTCCCGTCCCGTTGGTGACGTGATGCTGACGACGATATGGTCGTCGTCTTCGAGCTGGACGCTGACCGCTCTGCCGCTGTTCATATGGATGGGCGAAATCCTGTACAGAACCCGATTATCCGAAGACATGTTCCGCGGATTAAGCCCGTGGATGGCGGGACTGCCGGGCGGATTGGTACATACCAACATTGTGGGCTGTACGGTGTTTGCCGCCGTTTCCGGTTCGTCTGCGGCGACTCTGACCACGGTTGGCAAGATGTCGATCCCAGAGCTTCGCAAACGCGAGTATCCCGAACCGATGATCATTGGCACACTGGCCGGGGCGGCAACGCTTGGCCTTATGATCCCACCCTCGCTGACCTTGATCGTCTATGGCGTGACGATCAACGAAAGTATCTCAAAACTGTTCTTTGCCGGTATCCTGCCAGGTCTGGTATTGGCAGCCCTGTTCATGGCCTATGTGGCGATCACCTCGAAAGTGTCGCGAAATTGGAACCCCAAGGCGGAACCGCCGATGACATTCGTGGAACGTTTTCGGAATTCGCGTTTCCTGATCCCGGTGATCCTGCTGATCACCTTGGTGATCGGGTCAATGTACCTGGGCTATGCCACAGCGACCGAGGCCGCGGCATTTGGCGTTATCGGTGGACTGGTGCTGGCAGCTTCGCAAGGGTCACTGACATGGACAACTTTTTCCCAATCCCTGATGGGGGCCACGCGAACCTCTGCCATGATCGCCCTGATCCTCGCCGGTGCATCCTTTCTTTCGCTGTCGATGGGGTTCACCGGCCTTCCGCGCGGGCTGGCCGACCTGATCGCGCAGATGGAACTGTCTCGCTTTGAACTGCTGATGGTGCTGCTGGTGTTCTATATCATCCTCGGCATGTTCCTGGATGGAATTTCCAGCGTGGTGCTGACCATGGCCGTGGTGGAACCCATGGTGCGCGAAGCGGGCATCGACCTGATCTGGTTCGGCATCTTCATCGTTGTGGTCGTCGAGATGGCCCAGATCACCCCGCCCATCGGCTTTAATCTGTTCGTCCTGCAAGGCATGACCCATCACGAGATGAGCTTCATCGCCCGGGCCGGCTTTCCGATGTTCCTGATCATGGTGCTGATGGTTTTTGTCTTGATCCTGTTCCCGGAACTGGCCACATGGCTGCCCGACAACATCCGACGAGGTCCCGGATAACCACAGAAGCGGAGGCGCAGGTTGCATTTCCTCGGTTTCGCAGCACGGCACGGGAAATGGTGCCTGATCCTTGGCCTTCTAGCGGGGATGCTTCTGCCGGGACTGGCCCTGGTGCTGAAAGACTACCTGCCTGTCTTCATCGCAGGGCTGCTGTTCCTGGCGGCGCTGCGGATCGGTCCAGACGCGGTGCGCGGGGGGTTGCAGGCCGCGCGACGCACGATTTGGCTGGTGGGCATCTATCAGTTGGCCGCCCCGCTGGCCGTTTTTGCGGTGTGCTGGATTTTTGGTGTCGCGCATACACCGGCCGCTCTGGCCTTTGTCCTGATGCTGTCGGCACCATCGGTCACAGGCGCCCCGAATTTCGCGATCCTGATGGGGCTGCGGCCCGACAGCGCCTTGCGGATGCTGATCGTCGGCACAGCTCTGTTGCCCCTGACGGCAATGTTGGTCCTGTGGTTGCTGCCGGGCATGGATATCCGGGCTGTTCTTTACAGCGCGGCGCGTCTGGTTGGGGTGGTTCTGATTGCAACCAGTCTGGCCTTTGCTCTGCGAAGCACAGTCATGAAAAGCCTGTCTGACCAACAGCGGCAAGGGTTGGATGGTGCATCAGCAATCCTGCTTGGGGTGGTTGTGGTTGGGCTCATGTCAGCCGTAGGCCCCGCCCTGACACAGGATCCCGCGCGCTTCGCCACGTGGCTGGGCTTTGCCATTGCCGTCAACTTTGGTTCCCAATTGCTGGCCTGGAGCGCGCTGAGAACTAGGGTTCCAGAGGCCGACCGCCCCGCTATCAGCATCGTTGCGGGAAACCGTAACATCGCGCTGTTTCTTGTGGCCCTGCCATCGTCAATGACAGACGCGCTCTTGATCTTTATCGGATGCTATCAAATCCCGATGTATTTGACGCCCATTGTGCTGCGCCGCGTGTTGTCGCGGAAGGGTTCTGCCCCATCCGTCTAGGCTGTGCATCACGCCCTTCGTAAAGGCGGCCGTGGCAGACAGAGACGCAGGATTGCCTGCAGACGCGCGGATCGAAATTCGGATCGGTGTGAACATGGGTGATCTGATCATCGATGGCGACGTTATCTATGGTGAACGCGCCGTGGGTGCGGAGGGTCCGCCTCCTTAGCCCAGGCACGGACCGACGCACTCACCCGACCAGGGCAGCCCCATCGCAGAGCGCCTGAAGCTTGGCATAGGCAATGTCAGGATCGACTGCACCGAAACCTGCGAAGGTGCCAAAACCACAATCACTGCCTGCAATCACGCGCTCGTCCCCGACAATATCTGCAAACCGCCCGATCCGCTGAGCGACAAGCTCGGGATGCTCGACGAAATTGGTGGTGGTATCGACAACGCCCGGCACAAGCACCTTGTCATCCGGGATGTCTGCCCTGCGATCGCGGAACACGGTCCATTCATGAGCATGGCGCGGGTTTGACGTTTCGAAGAGGACATAGCGCGATCTGGTCGACATCAGCGTGTCAAAAACCTTCTCCATTGGAACGTCACAGCAATGCGGTCCTTCGTAATTGCCCCAGCAGATATGAATGCGCACCCGTTCCTGTGGCACATCCGACAAGGCGTGATTGAGCGCTTCGACATGCATGTTGGCGATGCTCACGAATTCCTCATCGCTCAAATCCGCAAACAACATATGCCGACTGAGCGCGAGATCCGGGCAGTCAAGCTGCAGGTCCAGCCCGGCAGCGACGATGGTCTCGTACTCCGCCTTCATCGCATCAGCCAGCGCGGCGAGGTATGCCTCGCGTGAAGGATAGTGATCGTTCTGCAGGAAAAGCGAGATCACGCCGGGGCTGGCCGCATTCATGAAGCCGTTTTCGACGCCATGCTCTGCCATCGCCGTTTTGAGATTTGCGATGTCCTTTTCCAGCTCACCCTGGCCCTTGGATTTGACCTCTCCCACGCACATTGGCCTAGCGTATTTGGGCGTGCCGCCATCATCTGCCAGCCGTTGTAGGTAACCGGGAAACAATTTCAGATCCGCCGGGGCGTTTCGCGGGCTGTCACCCGCAAAGCCGGTATAGCGGTCTTTGACGTATGTGGCGTAGCTGATCTTGGAGGTTTCGCCATCGCTGACAATGTCCACGCCCGCTTTGACCTGCTTGCGCACGGTTTCGGACACCGCCCTAGTCATGCAGGCGTCAAATGCAGCCTGGTCAAACGGTTCTTCACGCTCACGCGCAAAAATGAAATCGACCACGTCCTGGGTCCGCGGCAGGGACCCAACATGGGTTGTTTTTATGGTCATTGGCCTATCCCCTCCCCATCCCGGTTTTGGTCGGGACGCGCTATTGTTTTCTTAGCCCTGCCAGGTCAGCCCGGCCGGATCATCTGTAGCCACGATATGATAAAGCCCGGCTTCACCAGACATCGAAGGTACTGCGGAGTGCGGCAGGTGTTCGGGCACGGACATGGTGTCGCCCGGTGCCAAAGTGGTGCTGCCCCCGTCCCAATCGACCCGCCAATGTCCGGTCACCGGCATGAGAACCAAGGGATGGTCATGGCCATGTTTCTGGTCCGTGGCGCTCCCACGGGTGATAAAATCAACCTCAAAGCCTGGCTTGTCGCGCAACAGGCCGGTTTCGCCAATCACCTTCACCGGTTTGCGGTCGGCATAAGCAACCAGATCCCAATATCGGGCTACGTGGTTGGGGATAACATCCGCTGTTCGCGGCTCCCCCCGTTTGGCCAGTTCTGCGTCTGACATCAGGGGCATGGGCTTCACATCATCCGGCAGACGCTGTTGTTTCTTGCTGTCGTAAAGTTTCCCGTTTGCACCCAGAACCAACCCGTGATCTGCCGCATCCTCGATCACCTGCGGCGCCCACATCACACCGCCCCCGGCATCATCCCCGCCCAGGATAGCCATGATCATGCCGTAGTCGGAGCCGATATTCTCAAACCCTCGGAAGATGCCCGTGGGAATGTTGAAGATATCGCCCTTTTCCAGCACCACCTCACCCGCGTCACCCCAGCGGCCCCAGAAAAACCGCCAACGTCCAGACAGGACAAAGAAAGCCTCCGCCGTGCGGTGATCATGCAGGCTGTTGCGGCATTTCGGAGGCTGCCCTGCCGCGCCGATGTTGAAGCCGTGCGGAATTGTGATGTGAACGTGCTGGTCGGGACTTTCGCTGACCCCACCGCCGATGATGGTGAAGTTTTCCTTCTGATCGCTCCCCGGCGTGTGCGCGTCGATAAAGGCAGTGCGGCAAGGCTGTAGATCGCCATAGCGCACGATGCGTGCTTCCATGTCTTGGGGTGTCATAGTTCACCGGTTTGCAGAAGGATCTGTTTCCAGACCGAGGTTTCATCGAAAAGCGTGTATTCACGGCGCAGGCCCCATGGGCCAAATTCAGCATGGCTGATGCCCAACACGAACAGATCTGCACCCGTGGGCGTGCCAAACACGCCCCAACCGTCATGTTTGCCCTGCAGGCTCCAACGGATGGCGGCACGCGGCGGCATCATCGGGTCATCGCGTCCGATTTGATGGTGGATGGTGAACTTTGCATTCGGAACTGCAGCGCGCAGCCCCATCCAGAACCGATCCACCGGTTCGCGCCCATGGTCGGTTTCTCCCCCCGGATATTCAGATTGCACCGCGCGATCATACTTTGCCGCAATCACAGACATATCTGCGCCCATGATCCGGGTCAGGATGTCGGCATATCTAGATCCCCATTCATTGTCATTGCCAGTGCCTTGATACGGACCAGGCTGGTCATTCGCCGGGGTGAACGGCTGTATGCAACCGTCGGGCCCACCTTCGCGCGCGATCAGGTCACGGGCATAATCACGGGCATCCCACCCCATCTGGCGCACGATGGCACCCTGGTCGCGGATCAGCCATTCATCATTGATCTGGTTATTGATGGCATGACAATCGGCCATGATGCGATACGTCAGCTTCTTGCCAGTCGCTTTGCCATACATGCCATCGCCCAGATGCGTGGCGGTGGACAACAAGCGGTGCGAACTCAGCATGCCTTCTGCCGGGGTTCCCGACCAAATCACATCCTCACCCAACAACGTGCGGTCGGGAAACTCGGCCAATGTGGCCATGGTGGCGGCGATGACACCCTGATTGCCCACCACGACGGAGCCGGGCGAGCGCACAACAATGTCCGGCGCATAGTAAGCATGCAGTGTTGCGATGCCGCGATCTTCCCAGATTTCCTTGGTGATCCCGATGATGTAGTCGGGAAAATCTTTGAACTTGGGATCAAAGCCCTTCATGCCTGTCATCCTCTGGACCATCCTTCAGGTATGCGGGCCGAGCCGCGAACGACCAACGGGCCGTCAATTTCTACGCGTTGCGCCGCAATCTGCGGGGTTTCGATCTTGCTCAGCAAGATTTCCACGGTTTTACCAACCATCCGACTGGCCGGTTGCCGGACCGTCGTCAGGTCATAGGCCGGCCAGGACGCCGGCGCTGCGTCGTCATAACCGACAACGGACACATCTTCCGGGACACGCAGGCCCATTTCATGGCGCAGCGTGTCCATCACTGACAGCGCCATATGATCGTTGGCCACAAACACCGCGTCTGGGCGATCCGGGCCTAGCGCCGGATCAAACATGCGCAAGGTGGCGACCCGCGCCTCTTCCATCCGGAAATTTCCAACCTGCCGCGCATGCAGCGCAACGCCTTGGGCACGCAGGCCTTCGACAAATCCTGCCTCGCGGTCGCGCTGGGTCGATGCCCCTTCCCACCCGGCGATGAAACCGATCTTTTCGTGCCTGCCGGCCAGCAGAAACTCCGCCACCTTGCGCCCCCCGGCGCGATTGTCCGATGTGACCGCCGACATTTCCGGGCTGTCCTGACTTCGGTTGAACAGAACCATCGGAACCCCAGCAGCGCGACACCGTTCCGCCAGATCCGAAGACAGCGCAACCGAAGCGGCGATGATCCCGTCGACCTGGTAATCCAGTAATTCCTCCACCACTTTGTCGATGTTTCCGGCGGTTTGGGAGGCCATGAAAACCAACACATGATAGTCGCGTTCCTGCAGTGCTTTGGATAGTTTTTCCAGCGCCTCAGGATAGAACTGGTTGTTGAGATAAGCCACCACCAACCCGATCATGCGGGATTTGCCCGAAACCATTGCCCGTGCCAGAACATTCGGGCGATACCCCAGTTCCTGTGCCGCGCGTTTGACCCTTTCGGCGGTCTTGGCCGAAACCGAGGCACCGGGCGTGAACACCCTGCTGACCGCCGACTGGCTGACGCCAGCGCGTTCCGCAACTTCTGCCGATGTGATTTTCACCGTCATCATCAATCCGCCGTCCAGCCCCCATCGAGCAGCATGGACGTTCCGGTGACCAATGCACTGGCGTCCGATGCCAGGTAGACCACTGCGCCCATGATGTCCTCAATCTCGCCCGGGCGTCCCAGCTTGATCCTGTCCAGCACCCAAGCCCGTTTTTCCGGATCTTCAAAGGTCGGACGACTGAGCTCAGTCAGGATGAATGTCGGGCAGATCGTGTTGACCCGGATCTTCGCCGGACCGAACTCCAACGCCATGGCCTTGGTGAAACCTTCGACTGCGAATTTCGATGCACAATAAACCGCGCGGTCGATACCACCAACATGCCCCATCTGGCTTGAAATGTTGATCAGGCTGCCCGGTCGGCCCGCCTGCAGCAACCCTTTGGCCACGGCTTGGGTCAGAAAATATGCGCCGCGCAGATTGATATCCATCACAGCATCGAAATCATCCGCCGTCGTGTTCACGGCCTTGGAATGCCGCGCCAACCCGGCGGAGTTTAGCAAAACATCAAACGGGCCATTTTCGGCCACGACCCGGGCAGTGGCGGAGACGTCTGAGACGTCCAGCACCAACGCATTTGCTGACCACCCTTCCCGGGTCATGTCCCGGACAAGATCGTCCAGCATGGCCGCACGACGGGCCACAAGCGTTACTTCGGCCCCATTTTCCGCGAGCGCCACGGCGCTGGCCAGCCCGATACCAGAGGACGCGCCAGCCACCAGCGCCCGTTTACCGGTCAGATCAAAGGAAGGCGTACGTGGAAACGCCATCACACATCCCCCACCGGAAACGGGATGGAACCCGGCACACGGGTTTTGTTGAATTCGCGCATTCGGCCAAGGACATCCACATCCAGCTGTCGATAGGCATCCAGAATGTCGACCAACACCCAGTTTTCCCGGATCTTGCCGTTTTCCAGCCGCCAGAAATCCAGGCTCTTCATTGTAATCTTTCGACCTGCCGGAGCGATGCCCATCCAGCCATCATGGGTGACGGTCTGGATCATGTTTGGCCAGCCCGTCACAGCCGCATAATCCCCATCGCCAAAGAAGTGATAGGTGATGTCGTCCACATATTGGCCACGGTCGGGCATGCCATTCAGGAACGGGATCTGGTGCCAGTTGCGGAACCCGGCAACCCCCCGGCCCGTGCCGATCCCGGCCGGTCCATACCAGTTCATCTTATCATGCCAGAAGCGCGGCATCTCCATCACCTCAGGCCCACCCTGGCTAGGGTGTTTCTTCATGTGGTCGAGCATCGTGATAATATGCTGCTGCGACGCCTGCGACTTGGCCTCGTCCCACGGTCCGGGCACGATCCCGTCCAGCGTGGCCGGACCGGGAATGCAGAATTCCAGCCCCAGCGACGGCGCCATCGGCCAGGCCCCAGCCTGCATCGTGACCTCGGGAATGTCCCAGAGCGCCTGAACCTCAACGATCTTCTCCCCTTCGATGCGGAAGAATTCGTGATAGCGCATGTGTGTCAGATGCCCCCCTGGCGGAATATCCAACCACGGTGCGACGAACGTCCCAAAATAATGCCCCCCACAGCCAATCCAGTTCGCACCATGTTCGTCCGGACCTGCCATGACGATCCAATCCCGCCGTTCCAGATCAGGCATGGCCGCCAGCAACGGCGCATAGCATGTGCTATAAAATGCCCCCGGACCAACCATGTCCCCCAACGGGTAAGGCATGTGGATAACCGCGTCGGCGTCTATCACGGCCTCCAACGCTGCGCGCACGCTGGCTTCGTCAAAATCATAAAGCGCCGCCCGCAATGGCGCGATCAGCGCCTTGTTGGCAGTATGGATGTCACTCATTCCGCCGCCTCTCCGTACGGCACGTTTTTCCCGCCATAGCGGCGGACGCGAATGTTGCACTGCTCGGCATGGCCAACAAAGCCTTCGAGCATGCACAGGCGGGAGCCATATTCACCCACCATCGCCGCTGCTTCGTCTGTCATCACGCGCTGATAAGAATGGGTTTTCAGGAATTTTCCGACCCACAACCCACCTGTGTAACGACCGGCCTTCTTGGTTGGCAGCGTGTGGTTCGTGCCTATTACCTTGTCGCCATTGGCCACATTGGTGCGCGGCCCCAGAAACAACGCGCCATAGGAATGCATGTTCTCCAGATACCAATCATCGCGATCGGTCATGACCTGGACATGTTCATAGGCCATGTCATTTACCACCTGCAGCATTTCCTCATGACTATCACACAGCACCACGTCGCCATAATCACGCCAGCTGGCGGCCGCGGTCTCGGCCGTTGGCAGAATGGCGAGGAGCCGGTCGATTTCGGTCATCGTGTCCCGAGCCAGCTTTGCGGAATTCGTGATCATGCAGGCCGGGGAATTATAGCCGTGCTCAGCCTGCCCCAGCAGGTCGGTGGCGCAAAGCTCGGCATCCACCGTGTCATCCACGATCAGCATGGTTTCGGTCGGCCCGGCAAAGAGGTCGATTCCCACCCGGCCATAAAGCTGGCGCTTGGCCTCAGCCACAAAAGCGTTGCCGGGGCCGACCAGCATATGCACCGGATCAATGCTCTCGGTGCCCAAAGCCATCGCGCCAACCGCCTGAATGCCACCCAGCACGTAGATTTCATGCGCCCCACCCAGATGCATGGCCGCGACAATTGCCGGATGCGGTTCACCGTTCACCGGCGGGGCTGACGCGATGATGCGCGGAACGCCAGCTACCGAGGCGGTCAGTACAGACATATGTGCCGAGGCCACCATTGGGAATTTGCCCCCCGGGACGTAGCAGCCCACCGACTGGACCGGGATGTTCTTGTGCCCCAGGATCACGCCCGGCAGCGTTTCCACCTCGACATCCGTCATCGATGCGCGTTGGGCTTCGGCGAAGTTGCGGATCTGGGTCTGGGCGAACTTGATGTCGTCCATATCTCGGGCCGAAACCTTCTGCATCGCTGCCTCAATCTCGCTGCCCGTCAGCCGGAAGCGGTCGGGGGTGTAATTGTCAAACTTGGCCGAAAGGTCCTGAACCGCCGCATCGCCCCGCGTTTGGATATCAGCCAGTGTGGCTTCCACAACAGCGCGCACCTTGGCGTCGTCTTCGGCCTTTTCGGCCTCCGTTTTGGAACGTTTCAGATATTCAATTGTCACGATTTCATCCTTTAGGTTCGGGCCGGGGCGGCACCTTGTTACCCCGATCATAGACTTCCCAGCCTTCGCCATTGAACACGTCAACACCCAGCTGCGCCAAAACATGCGGAAAATCGACCATCACCCAATTGTCAGTGATCTTGCCGTCTTCGACCTTCCAAAAATCCATGTATCTGATTTCAATGCGCTTTCCGGTGGGAGTAATTCCCATGAAGAGGCCAGAATGCGTGGCTTCCTGCCGACCAAAAGCCGCGGCCCATTCGCCCATGAAAAGACGCGCCTCATCGATGCAGACCTTGTCCGAGAAAGCTGCCTGAAACGGGCGTTGCCAATTGTCCTGAAATTCCTTTAGCCCGGTTTTGGTGCCACATCCCTCGTTGCCCATCCACCTGAAACCTTGGGCAAAGAACTGGCCGATATCGTCGATACGGTGGTCATTCAACCCGTCCACCATACCTTCGATAACCGCGCGGGTTTCAGCGGTCTTGGACATGTCGGTATCGCGGCTCAGCACCGCTTGTTCGGGCCTTGCGCCACTCATGTCGGGATCCTTTTTTCATTCGTTTGCCGCGCCATAGGTGAATTGCAGACGCGCAACGTGTCCAGCAGCGCGGCAATCAGGGTTCTGGTGTCATCGTGAACGTTCATCCCTTGACCGCCCCCGCCGTCAACCCGCTGACGATCTGACGCTGGAAGAACAGGATCAACACGAACAAAGGCGCAGTGGCCGAAACGACGGCGGCGACGGCGAACATTATATTTCCCTGCACCTGTACAGACCCAAGGAAACTGGCAACGGCTGGAACCATCGTCTCGTTTGGCTTACTCAGCAACATAGAGGTCACGGCATAGTCGTTATAGGCCAAAAGAAAACTGAACAGACCGGTGGTGATCACGCCCGGCCACATGACCGGCACGATCACATACCGAAACGCCTGGAACCGGGTGCAACCGTCCACCATTGCGCTTTCATCCATATCCTTGGGAATATTCTTGAAGAACGAATGCAGCATCCACAGGGTAAACGGCTGATTGATCGCTACAAGCACGATGATGGCCGTCCCTTTCAGCCCCCAGATATTCCATTCGAAAAACGGCAGCATATAGCCCGACACCAGTGTGATGTGCGGCATCGCGCGAAAAATCAGGGCGGCCATCAGGATCCAGAATGCATAACGAAAGCCCGATCGGGCCAAAGCATACCCTCCCAGCGTCCCGAAGGTGAGCGAGATGACAACCGTGAAAAACACGATCACCATCGTGTTCAAAACGTTGCGCCAGAATTCCTCCTGCACCCAGGCCCCAAAATACCCCGCCAGGGTAAAGGAGCTGCCGGTTTCGCGTTGCGTGAACACGCCGTAGATGGCGTTGGTCCAATCGGCCTTTGAGAAAAAGTCACCCTGCACCTTGAAGCTGCCCCAAACGGTCCAGAGGAATGGGAAAGCAGCGATCAAGAGCCAGATCGCGACAAGCGCATAAGAAACGATTTTGAGCGTGGTGAGACGGGAGTCAGCCTGGGTTGCCATGATCGTCGCCTCCTCAATGCGCCTTTACGTTAAAATCGCGCCAGGTGCGGATCAGAACGGGGGTCAATAGGATCGCCACACCGATGATCGTCAGGATCGACGTCGCACCAGCCGAGGCGTATAGCGGATTGCCGGCTTCGCGCAGGTCGCTGACGATAAAGGTACTGAGAGACTGCGCATGAGCTTCAGCCTGAAAACTGATGATTGGCTCGAACACACGGAAATTATCCATCAACAACATCAGGGTCACGAAGGACACCAACGGCATCAGGTGCGGGACCACGACGTTCATCATGGTTTGCCACTTGCTGGCACCATCGACCCGGGCCGCTTCCAGCGTATCCTGCGGCACGGTCTGCAGCCCGGCGTAGAAGGTGATGAAGCTGAACGGCAGCGTGTGCCAGACCCCATAGACCATCAGCGCAATCCACATCAGCGACGTGGATGCCTTGATGCTGAGACTCGGGTCATTGAAGATGATCTGCAATGTCGCCCCAATGATGCCTTCACCATCCAGCATCCATGACAGGATCATCGATCCGACAATCGTGGCCACCAGAAACGGCAGCAGCGATATGAAGATCGCAACGCCCCGCATCGCTTTTGGTAGGTTGTTGACGCCAACCGCGATCGCAAGCCCCAGCACCAGAACCAACGGCGTGACGACAAAGGTATAGGTCAGCGTGAAAAACAGCGCCTTGTAGAACTTCAGATCCATCAGACCGCTGACGAAAGAGCCCAAACCGCTGGACTCGGCCCAGATCTCGGCCACTTCGGCGGTCGCCAGGTGCGATCGGTCGAGATAGGTACCAAGTCCGTTGAAGCGACCCAGCGGCTGCGCTGCGCGCAGTGCGGCGGTTGCCTCGACATCGATGGACGTGGTCGGCGTGCACCCGAAGGGCCCGCAGCTTTCCGAAACGATAAGAACCTGTTCATGCTGGATGAACAGCGACTGAACAAAAACAGAAACGATGGGCAAAGCAATGAAAAGGATCATCGCCGACAAGGTCGGCAGGATGAACCAGAAAAAGGTACGATGTTTCATTGCAAATGCGCCGTTCCGATGACCAGTGGGTCAGGAGGGCCCATGCGGGACCCTCCTTTGCAGTAAAAGTTACTGCAGGAAGCCTGCTTCTTTCGCCGAAGTCCGATAGGCCGCCTCAACATCCGCCAACGCGTCTTCCGCGCTTTCGTCGCCTTTGTAGAAGTCCACCAGCTCAGATCCCAACGCGTTGTGCATCAAGTTGATGTAGGGGATCATCGGATAGGGTTTCGCGCCGCCTGCCGCGCTTTGGGCAACACCTGCCGCTGCTGGTCCCGGCTTAAAGCCGTCAATCAGCCAGATGGCCTTGTCATTGTGCTCTTCCATCAGGTCTGATGTGAGGCCACTGACCAACGCAGCAAATGTCGCTTCCGCATCTTCATCAGGAATATTCTTGGCAATGGTGATGCCGTCCCACCACAGGGTTGCTGCGGGCACGGAACCGCCCCCAGCGGTGGGCGCAGCGCTGAGCACCGTGTTGGAGGTGACTTCCTCGGTCGAGCCTTCGGCATCCAGAACCGCAGCGCCGCGCGAACCCCACATGATGGCCATGGCCGCCTGACCAGATTCCCACAGCGCCTGCGTTTCGTTCGACGCATGGCTCAGGTGATCCGGGTGCGTGTATTCCAGCAAAGACTTGATGGAATTCAGCGCTGCGACACCTTCGGGAGAGTTCACATTCGGCTCTGCCGAACCCTGTTTGAACATTTCACCGCCGTTGGCGAGGAAGAACAGGTTGAAGACTTCACCAACATTCCATCCGACCTTCATGTTCATCACGATGGGATATTCCATGACGCCTGCCGCGCGGATCTTCTCTGCCGCCGCAACCATGTCTTCCACGCTCGACGGAACACCATCTACACCGGCCTTTTCCAGGATGTCGGTGCGCGAAAACAGATGCTGAGAGTTCGCCATAAAAGCCACCGCCATCACCTTGCCGTTGATGGTGATCAACTGCGTCGGCTTCAGATTCTGGCCATATTTGGCGACGTAGTCGTCCAGCGGGCGAACCAGATCATCATTCATCAGCTGTGTCAGTGTCGAGTTCGCGACGATGACGCTGGTGTATTCAGCCGGGTTCGGCGTGAGCGCCTGGTTCATCATGTCACGTGTGTTGTCGCGCAGGTTGATGGTGAATTCACCGGCGCTTCCTGCACAATTCGCTTCTGCAGCGCCTGAAACGGCCTGAATAGCCGGAAAGTCAGAGCCGAGTATGCGGACCGATTTGCCCGAAGGGCCGCAATCCGCGGCAAAGGCTGCACTGCCCATCAGGCCAGCAAAAGCACCGGACAGTACGATTTTCTTAAGAAACATGACAGTTCTCCCTGTTTTGGTCTTGGCGGATGCACATTGCAGTCGCACATCCTGGTTTGCCCCCGAAAACTATCGGGTTTTTTTGTTCATGCCCGGATCAATGCACCGCTCTGGGCATCAAACAGATGGCAGATTGCGCTGGGTACCGAGAGGGACACCTCATCACCAATCTCGGCGCGGAAATCTTTGGGCGCGCGCACAGCGACCAGTTCACCGCCTGCACGGACGGTGACCATCGTGGCATCGCCCAACAGTTCCAGCGTATAGATCGGCGCGGAAATCTCGTGATACCCTGCACCACCCAACCCGGCATCTTCGGCGCGAAAGCCCAGCGTCACGGGTCCGTCTGGAGCCTGCAGGCCCTGGATACGCACGTGGTCCGCAACAAAGACGCCGTTTTCGATACGGCCCTTCACAAGGTTCATTGCCGGGTTCCCAATGAACCCTGCGACGAACGTGTTGGCCGGGGTGTCGTAGATTTCAGTTGGCGTGCCGACCTGCTGCACAACGCCTTTCTCCATCACCACGACGCGATCCGCCAGGGTCATGGCCTCAATCTGGTCATGCGTGACATAGATCGTTGTTACGGCCAGTTCATGGCTCAGGTTCTTGATCTGGGCCCGGGTCGATACCCGCAGTTTGGCATCAAGGTTAGATAGCGGTTCGTCCATGAGAAAGACGTTTGGTTCGCGCACAATCGCCCGGGCCAGCGCGACCCGTTGCCTTTGCCCGCCCGACAATTCTGCCGGCTTGCGATGCAGAAAATCATCCAACTCCACCATCGCACTTGCACGGCGCACGCGCTCATCATGGGTCGATGCATCAATGCCTCGTACCTTGAGCGGGAAGCGGATGTTGTCATAGACATTCATGTTTGGATAGAGCGCGTAGCTCTGGAACACCATTGCGACATCGCGGTCCTTGGGCTCCAGTTCGTTAACCCGCCTTCCGTCGATGGCGATCTCACCTTCAGTGGGGTCCTCAAGCCCGGCAATCATCCGCATTGTCGTGGTCTTGCCGCACCCTGACGGGCCAAGCAGAACAAGAAATTCCTTGTCCGCTATCGTCAGGTTGAAGTCGTCGACCCCGACAAAGCTGCCCCAGCGTTTGGAAATGCTGCGCAGCTGAATTTCGGCCATGCGCTTTCCCCGGTTGGTTACGTCACAATGCTTTTTGCATACGCTTGCAAAATGCTAGACTCGGCTATAGCAATTTGGCAAGTGTTTTTTGCAAACGTATGCAAATCAGGAGTGTTCATGCCTGACTTCCTTATTGAAAAGGCGCTGGTCCGCAATTTCTATGGGGCGCTGGACACAGTTGCGGACAGCGAAATTGAAGATGTTCTGGACCGATTCTGTGCGCCTGATTACCTCTGGCGTGGCTATCATCCGTTCAATGAAAACCGCACGCCCAGCCTAGTCGCCAAGCTGTTCTGGCGCCCCCTGCGCCAAGCTCTGACCCGACTTCAGCGGCGAATGGACATTTTCATGGCGGGCCGAAACGAGATCGACGGATTTAGCAGCACATGGGTCGTGTCAATGGGCCACTTGATGGGCCTGTTTGACGGGCCATGGCTGGGCATTCCCGCGACCGGCAAGATCGCGATGCTGCGCTACTGCGAATTTCACCGCGTCGAAAATGACCGCATCGCAGAAACTGCGATGTTTTTCGACATTCCTCACCTGATGGTCCAGGCCGGTCTGAAACCGTTTCCACCGCAGACCGCCGCACAGCTGGTTCAACCCGGCCCGATGACCCATGATGGTTTGATGTTCGCCGACCAGCCTCAAACCGAAGGCAGAGCGACGCTGGCAGCCATCAATGCCATGATTTCTGATCTCGGCACATGGAGCCTGGGCCTCCCGCTGGAGGAAGAACTGGCGCGCACCTGGACAGACGATATGATCTGGTGGGGCCCGACGGGGATTGGTGCGACTTACACCATCGAACGCTATGCCAAGCAGCATTCCGGACCCTTCCGCGCCGCCTTTTCCGAACGGTCCAAAACCGCACATATCTGCCGCATGGCGGAGGGACATTTTGGGGGCTTTTTTGGATGGCCCAATTTCACGGCAACCTTGTCTGGACCTTTCATGGGCCACGCGCCCACCGGAAAGCAGAGCGAATTTCGCGTGATCGACATCTACCGTCGCGAAGGCAACAAACTGGTCGAAAACTGGGTGTTCATTGACCTGCTGCACTTCTGGAAAGCGCAGGGCGTGGACGTTCTGGCCGATCTGAATGCGAGCGACAGCGGTCAGGTTCTGCCCGTATGATTTGAATGACCGTTAGACGCGGGGAATAGGAAAATACCCGGCCACGCGTGTCGATGAGTTAGCCATATGGGTTCTTGGCTGACCGATCATCGGAAAGGGACTGCTGATCGCGGCGAACCAGAAGTTCGATTGCATCAGCCAGATGTTCCTTTTCGATGTGGTGATCTCCACGGGCCACGCGGATGCGGTGGGCTTCAATCATCACGTCGGCATGCCGGCAGCCTTCCGGCGGTTCGAACCGGTACGACGCCAGTTCAATCCGCAGGCCAAGCGGATCCCGGAAGTAGATTGAATCCATGAACCCGCGATCTACCGGGCCAGAATGCGACACACCCCGCGCATCCAGACGTTCGGCGACCTGCCAGAATGTGGCCTGGCTGACATTGAGCGCCAGGTGATGCAGTGAACCCGTAGCTTCGGGCACTGGGGTCGCATCGGGTTTGCGGGTTTCATTGGTGAAGATCGTGATCAGACGGCCATCACCGGGATCGAAGTAGACATGGCCTTCGTCCGGGTTGTCGAGGTTTGGTTGGTCGAAGATGAAAGGCATGCCAAGCACCCCTTCCCAAAAGTCGATTGAGGTTTGCCGATCCGCGCCGATGATGGTGATGTGATGCACACCGTGCGTCTGAATTTTCTGGAATGTCTCGGCCATATATCAGCCTCCTTGCATTTCATTGCGCATGATCGCGGCCATGTCGGCGATTGCTTCTTCTTACCAAAGCCCTCGTCGTACAGAAAATATCTCAAAAGCCCGGAAAAGCTCGGAACTCTCTAGAGAGGACTATTCCTTGCCCCATCTGGCCCACTCATCTGCGGACGGTGCTACCAACTGCCGACGGTCGCCCCACCCTCCATTGGCAGCGCGGCGCCGGATATGAACCCGGCCTCGGCCGAGGCGAGGAACACCACCGCGGCAGCGCACTGGTCAACTGTTCCGATGCGGCCAAGTGGATACGCGTCGTGCTGCCGACGGATCCCCAAATCTTCGTCACCGTCAATGGCAAAGGCGGCACGGGCCATATCAGTCTCAACCGCGCCCGGGCAAAGCGCGTTTACACGTATCTCAGGCGCCAGCTCCATGGCCATGGCACGGGTCAGGTTCACCACCGCGCCTTTCGAGGCACAGTAGGCAGAAGTTTCTGGATACCCGTTCAGCCCAGATTCAGACGCAATGTTGACCACGTTGCCGCCAGCCGTCCTGAGCGCTGCTGCGGCGTATTTGGTGCAGAACTGCACGCTTTTGATGTTGGCCGCCATCACAGCGTCCCAGGCCGCTTCTTCGGTTTGCTCAATGCTCTGACGCAGGAAGATGCCCGCATTGTTGACCAGCACATCAAGCCCGCCAAAGGCCTCCAAAGCCGCCTCGACCGTGGCGGCGCAGCCTGCTGCGGTCGACACGTCCCCGGGCGCTGGTACCGCGCCATCGCCCAGACCCACCATTGCCCGGTCAACCGACGCGATGGTCCGACCATTGACCGCCACCTGAGCGCCTTCGGCGAGAAACGCCTCCGCACAGGCCCTGCCAATACCGCGTGTTGCACCCGTCACCAGAACCGACTTGCCTTCAAAACGTTGCATCAGGGCTCCCCAATTCAATTCCAATTGCTCTAACTGTGACGTCGCGCAGGCGTCTGATCAAGCAAATCAGCCTCGGTCCAGCGCAATCAAGTCAATACAGGCGAACCCGGTATTTTGGCCTCCTACACGCGGCAGGCGGCAATCTGAACACTCAAGAAAACAACCAAGTGCGACAACGACGATCGCATCGATAGGACCACTTCAGTGGGGGAGACTTAAAAATGGTGCGTGAACTTGGGCGATATCGTCATATCAAGTGGACGCAAGTCGAACGGATTGTATGGTCATAGTAGGAGGCTTGCTACTTCAGCCGTTCGACGGGTGGACCTAACCGCTGGCCAGCGAGACCTGCCAAACAAGGCGGGCCAGAGGGTTGTGTCGCCGAAAGCGGAAAACTGCTTGCACGGCCCATAGGGAGATTACAGTTTGAAAACACCGCGCCACATTTCTGCGCAAGAGGCAGCGCAACTCGTCCGTTCAGGGCATTGGGTCGATTATGGTGTGACCATTGGTCAACCGGATGTCTTTGATGCCGCCCTCGCGCGGCGGGTTGCCGAACTCAGCGATGTCAAATTCCGATCATGTATCACTGTTAGACCCCGCGCCGTTATTGAGGCAGACCCGGGAGGGAAGCACTTTCATTGGTTCAGTTGGCATTTTTCGGGCTACGACCGCAAAAAGAGTGACCAAGGCATCGCGCACTATATGCCAATAAATCTCGGCGAGATACCGGATTATTATCGCCGCTTTATTGATCCAGGCGACATTGCGGTGATCAAAGTACGTCCTAAAGACGCCAACGGATATTACAATTTTGGCGGTACAAACCTATGGCATGGCGCCATACTAAAAGCTGCGAAGACTGTAATTGTCGAAGTCACACAAGGTCTCCCCTATACGCACGGGATGGACTGCGGCATTCACGAAAGTGAGGTTGATTTTGTCATCGACGGTGACAACGCACCCGCAACCGAATTGCCGGGTTTGCCAATCACAGATGTGGATCGCGCGGTCGGGGCGCTGGTTGCTTCAGAGATCGAAGATGGCTCGTGCATCCAAGTGGGCATCGGCGGCATGCCAAATGCTGTGTGTGCCTCACTTTTGGAGAGCGGCGCGTCAAATCTTGGGATCCATTCCGAGATGCTCACCGACAGTATGGTGGATCTTGTGCGGTCTGGTCAGGTCACCGGTGCGTTCAAGACATTAGACGTGGGCAAGCATACCTACAGTTTCGCGCTTGGCAGCCGTCGCCTATATGAGACGATTGACGACACACCTGAATTTCATTGCTGCCCGGCGGATTACACAAATCCGCCCCATATCATCATGCAAAACGACCGCGTTGTGGCGATTAACAACACAACCCAAATCGATCTAACAGGACAGGCCGCCTCAGAATCCGATGGATTCCGGCATATCAGTGGCACCGGGGGCCAGTTGCAATTTGTGCGCGGCGCCTATGCGTCCCAGGGTGGTAAGTCGTTCATATGTCTTTCTTCAGTTTTTGAGAAAGGCGAGGTTCGCAAAAGCCGGATAGTTTTGAACCTGACACCCGGCAACACGGTCACAACACCCCGCATGGACCAGATGTATATCGTTACTGAATTTGGAATGGTCAATCTAAAAGGCCAATCCGTGGCACAGCGCGCGCGCAGTTTGATTTCTATCGCACATCCGGACTTCCGCGACGCGCTTGAGCGCGACGCGCGCACGCATAATCTGATCCCACAAACAGTCTTCCCCGTTGCTGCGTATCGATCCGCAGATAACGGGTAGCGGCAGGATGAACCGTTTGTATGGCCTGCCAAAGCTTAATGCCCATGCCGAGTGGCAAATTAAGCACCGTGTTTTCAAAAGGCGCGGCAGCAAATCAAAAATCAATAACTACATTCAACGTTGCATTAACCGATGTGATGGAGGACATATCGATTTTCGGTTTTGAAGCATTTGAGCAAAAAGCAGGCATATGTGCAGCTTTGAACTTGCACCCTTCTCCCACACATGGGGCGTCAAACCCGTACAGGGCAGTTCTGCACGGGATTGTCAAACTGTCCGGCCACAGCCCCTAACGGGTCCTTTGCAAAGACCGTGGGAGTGGATAGTTCGCGCCACTTTTGTTTTCTAGCGACAGAATGATATAGGGGAGAACGACAAATAAAGGATCTTCGTGGCCACTTTGGCAGAGGTGCGAGCACGTGCAAATAGAGCCAGCCAACGTCAAGTTGGTGGACCGCTTTCATGGGGCTACTCGATGGGAGCGAGGAACCAGAATCCCCCTTTTATCAAATCGACATAAACTGTTTCATTCTTACTGATGTCAGACAACGGTTAAACCGCGCTCGGCAAACCTGTCACAGAGACATTAGGATAAGTCTGCCTGGAGAAAGGGAACGATCAGCCGATAGCCGATTTGCGAAACAGATCCTATGAATCGGGACATTCCAACGGTGACGCGCAAAACTTAAAAATAAGCTTGACCAGTTTCCACAGGCGGGCGACCCTTTAGAAGAGAACATCAGGCCGCTAAATCAGTGCCTGTTTCAGTTTTATGAAGCAATGGAAGGCTTATTGGACAATGCGTGCTTCACTTTTAACCTTAGCATTCTTTATTTGTTCCCCTTTTTGCGCTGCAGCCGAGGAAACAGCGGAAAAGTGTCCTGAACTAGGTAATAGCATCACATTGCAAAGTCTTATGGAATGTGCAGGTAGTGGAATTAATCAAATATCAAACAGGGCACTGATTTTATATGATAAAGTCACAACCTCAGCTAGTGATTTTTCAGGTGAGTTAGCATTAGAAATTGATATCTGGCCTTATGATGCGGATTCTTTGGAAGAATCCGCCAATAGTGATGAGTTTATGTCTTTAATACAAAAAGCTGGTTTTGAATTGAAGAGTATAAACCTAGGAATAGGATTGGTACCAGAATTTAGTCTGTCGCTTGAGCGTTACTCGGCAACTGTCGCTAACAATAGCGACGTTTTTCAAGATATGGATGAATACGCCGATGATCTCCCATGGTATACGTCATTTGACGAAAGATTCGTATTCTCTGCCCTAAAGAGGATTGTAGGCAGTGCAAACTATAAAGCAGTTGATGACGTGGAAATTATCATTCTGCCGCTTCCACAAATTGACATAGTGTACCTTGTCAATATGAAAGCTGAACATAAACAGCCTACAATCAAGATAGTCGAAGAGAACTTACAAGATTTGCGCACCATTTTAACTGCAATTGAAACGGAGCTTGATACGCTTTTATTGCACGGTACAGAATGAGGCAGTGCTGTTGCGCAAAGTTCTTCAGGCTTGAGGCACATGTTGGGTCGGTGCCGTTCGCACGCTACTGAAATTCTACGATGATATTCCCAATGAGGGTTGCATGTTGATAGACGCAGGCCGCAGATGTGGGTTGAAGGACCATGCTTGGTGCTGCAGCGCCAAGGATGTCCGTGTGTAACGTGTCCCCGCACATGGCGATCCGATCTCGTCGGATGCCATTCAAGGTATCCCCAACAATCTGGAAGACCTCGGGATAGGGCTTACCGTAGAAGCTGATTTGCGTCAGGCCTCGATCGGCTAGCAAATGGCAGAAGTGGTCTGGCTCCAGTGAAAAACCATGGTCGCGAGTCGCTGCGATATCTGCTTTAAACTGTCAGATGAACGTCAGGATGCGTTTTATTCACTCCAGTTTTTTTGGTATCTAGCAATCGTACGCAGTTCATTACAGGCATCTGACACCGCTCTTTTATTGAGCGCTGATAGCTGATGAGCGTAGCTTGACCCTTCTCTAGACCAGGAAAACTCCAAGCCTAAATCGCTTAATTCATTAGCCAAATCTACGCCAGAATTATCGCCTGATCTGTTTTCACCAGTACGATTTAGAAAGGAACTGGCTGGCGCCATCGCTACTTGCCGACATAGATCCTTCATTTCATTTACATTTTCCTCCGGTATCCAGCTTCCATTGTAGCTGAGGCAAACTGTTAATCCGAATAAACATTTCAACGACATTAATTTTCTCACAAGTCATTAGTCAGCCCCACCTGCGTGGACCGGTTTGATTGTTAATGTATAACTGGCTTTTGATCCATCTGGAAGATGGTTTCCAGAGCCGGCGGGCGGTAGCCGAGAGCACTATGCGGTCGTTTTGTGTTGTGGTGTTTTCTCCATTGTTCGATCAGGATTTGTGCCTCCCGCAGGCTGTAGAAAACTTCGCCGTCAAACAGTTCATCCCTGAACCGCGCATTTAAGCTTTCACTGTATCCGTTCTCCCACGCACTGCCTGGCAGGACATCGCATGGCGATGTCCTGAGAGTGGTGATCCTAGCTCGATGTAGGCGGTCGTGGCCCCGACCCTCAGCAATCCAGTCTCGGGAAGCCTGAGCAATGAACTCCGGGCCGTTGTCTAACCGTATGTAAGCTGGGGCACCGCGCAGGATGAACAGGTCTGTCAACGCGTCGATGACTTCGGTCGAGTTCAGCTTCCGTTTTACACGGATCGCCAGACATTCTCTGCTATGCTCATCCACGATGTTTAATGTCCTGACTGCCCTGCCATCGTCTGTCCGGTGATGCACAAAGTCGTAATACCAAACGTGATGTATGAGCTTGGCTATCTGCCGTTCAGTTCGTCCGGTGGTGCGCTGCTCTTTCATCTGCTGAGCAAGCTCTATGAACGCACCAGCGTCATCATCACCACCAACCTAAGCTTCTCAGCATGGGTACAGGTCTTCGGGAATGCAAAGATGACCACTGCGCTTCTGGATCGGCTTACCCACCGCTGCCACATCCTCGAAACCGGCAACGAAAGCTACCGCTTCAAGGCAAGTTCAGAGGCTGCAAAGAAAACAGGAAAGGAGACCAAAACATTGACCGCGTCATAGACCAAGGCGCATAACTGAAGATGGGTCAAATCTCGGTAAAAATACCGGGTCAGTTCTCAGTGACAATCAACAGTTCAACTCCTGGATCGGAACCTCGACGCCCGTCTCGGCCAGATAGACGCAGACCCGCTGGGCATTCACCGCCGGGCCGAAATCATAGAGTTTCATTGTGCGTTCCCCCATGTCGGTCCCGTTTGACTGACGGTGAAATTTGAAGTTAGTCTCCTGCATATGTCAACCGGGTGGATCCGACCCGGCCAGAGGATTCGTCATGAACGAGCAATTGCCAGTCAAAGCCACTGATCCGTCGTCTGACACGATCACCAAGAATGTCGTCTGCACGTCTTGTGATGGGTTCTGCCCGGTTGCGGCCAAGGTTCAGGACGGGCGGGTCGTGAAGGTCACGACGCGCGATCATCCTTTCTTCAAGGACGTGATCTGCATGAAGGGCGCCTATGCGCCGAAGGCGTTCGCCCACCCCGACCGTCTGTTGTACCCGCTAAAGAGGGTGGGCGAGCGTGGCGGCAACGACTGGCAGCGCGTAACCTGGGACCAGGCGATCGACGAGATCGCCGAAAAGCTGCAAAAGGTCGTCGCCGAAAATGGACCGGAGGCCCTGGCTGTGGCGGGGTCCAACGCCAACACCGGCACGGACAATGGCCTGACGCGGCGCTTCATGAACGTGCTGGGCAGTCCCAACTGGATCGGCGGGGTGGCCTATTGCATGGGCAACACGGCGGCGGTGAACCGGATGGCTTATGGATGGTATCCGCGCGCGGACGTGATCAATTCACAGTGCATCGTTTTGTTCGGCCATGACCCACGGCGCCATTCCTGGACGCTGGAGTATAAATCCATCCGAACGGCTCAAGCCAAAGGAGCCAAGCTGATCACGCTGGACCCCCGCCGGTCGGAAAACGCCGAGGCCTCAGACATCTGGCTGCCGCTGCGCGCTGGCACCGATGCCGCAATGATGCTGGGCTGGATGAACGTGATCATCGAAGAAAGGCTTTACGACCACGACTTCGTGCGTGACTGGTGCCACGGGTTCGAGGCATTCGCCGAACGCATCCGCAAATACCCGGTGGAACGGGTGGCTGCGATCACCGGTTGCGAGCCCGGGCAGATCCGCGCCGCCGCCCGGATGTACGCCGCCGCCGATGCGGCTACTATCCCGTGGAGCCCGATCACCGACCAACAGGTGTCGTCGACCTCGGCGATCCGCATGCAGTGCTATCTGCGCGCGCTGTGCGGCAATATCGACAAGAAGGGCGGCGAGCTTTTTATTGGATTCGACAGTCAGGTGCTCAGCGACACAGAGGTCGAGCGCCACGACCTTCTGACGGCGGAACAGAAGGCTAAGCAACTGGGCGCCGACCAGCACCCCGTCTTCACCTATCGCGGCATGGCACCGCTGGGCGAGGCCACGAAACGGGTCTGGGGCCACGAATTTGCCAACCTGGTCGGCGGTTGTTACATGGCGAACCCCAAGAACGTCTTTCGGGCGATGGCCGAGGGCGACCCTTACCCGGTCAAGGCCTTTATTGCGCTGGCCAACAACACACTGATGTCGTTTGCGAACACGCACCGGATCCACCAGGCGCTGATGAACCAGGATCTGATCGTCGCGTTCGAGCACATGATGACGCCAACGGCGCAGATCTCGGACTATATCCTTCCGGGTGATAGCTGGCTGGAACGCGCGCAGATGATGGCGGGTGTCTCGGACCAGGCGATGGAGCCGCCCGGCGAATGCCGCGATGTCGGACATTTCTGGCTGGAACTGGCGCGGCGCATGGGGATGGAGGAACATTTCCCGTGGGCCGACACCCGAGAAGTGCACGACTGGAGGTTGGCGGCATCCTGCAAGACCTGGGACGACGTGGTTGCCGACGGCCGCTTGCCGCGCGACAGGCGCGAGGAGAAGAAATACATGCAGACCGGCTTTGCCACGCCGACCGGGAAGGTGGAACTGGAGAGCACCGTGCTGGCGGATCTCGGCTTTGACCCGTTGCCCTATTACCGCGATGGCGCGGCAACGTCGGCCGAGTACCCTCTAATGTGCTTCATCGGCCTTCCGGACGACGAGTACTACCGTACGGGCCACCGCTATATCCACGAGTTGCGGGTCAGGGCACAGGACCCGATGCTGTTCCTGGCGCCAGAGGATGCCGAGGCCCTAGGTCTGGCCGATGGAGACTGGGCCGAGGCCGCCAACCCGACCGGCGCCATGAAGGGCCGGGTCTATGTACGCACTTCAATGCCCATCGGGTTGGTGCGGGTCCCGCACGGCTGGTGGAAACCGGAGTCGGGCCGGGGCGCGAAGATGCTGTCGGGTATGTGGGATTTTGCCGACGCGCAGATGACGCCCGACGACGACCCGGACCTGATCGATCTGGAACAGGGCATCCCACACCTCAAAGGCGTGCCTTGCCGTGTCCGCAAGCTGGACAAGGCCGAGGTCGCGCGGCTGGAAGAGATCTATGGTCCCACCGACGACTTGCCGCGCGGTCCGGAAGGCAAGGTCCTGCGTTCAGACGCCAAGACGGTTGATTTCATGGTCGACGAGAGTTTCACAACGGATGTCGAGTTCCAGGCAGTGGAACTGAGCTTGTGGGGCAAGAGCACGCTGTAGGGATGCATGGGATGGCACTGGACGACACGACACTGACCACCCTAGCCGGGCGCATGCTGGCGGACTACGACAATGCTACGGCGGTCGGCTGGCTTGATGAACAGCTTTCCGGGCTTGGAAGGCGGCTGGAGGCAGGCGACACGATCCCGACAGGTGCCTAGGGCCCGCCAATCCCAATGGACGGGCGCGCGCGGGTGGATGTGACCTCTTCCGGGTTCGGGGATTTATCCGCGACGTTTACCTAACGCCGCGAATATGACGTCGCGGCGTTACTTCCCTCGGAACACCGGCCTGCGCTTTTCGATGAAGGCGCGCACTGCTTCCTTATGGTCATCGGTCTGAGCGACGCGCACTAAGCGGTCGGCCTCCCAGTCGAGACAGGTCTTGAAGTCGGTCTGCATGGCCCGATTGATGTTCTGCTTCATGTAACGGATGGCAAGCGGTGGGCCGTCTGCGATCTGGGCTGACAGTTCGGCGGTCCGCGCGGGAAGCTCCTCGTCAGGGACGACTTCGTTCAGCAGCCCTAGTGTTAGAGCCTCTTCTGCGTGGACGTGGCGGCCGGTGAAATAGATCTCCTTGGCCTTGGCCGGCCCGACGATCTGGGTGAGCTGCCACGAACCTCCGTAATCCCCGGAAAGCCCGATCGCCCCGAACCCCGGCGCAAAGAAGGCACTGGTTCCGCCGATGCGCACATCGCAGGCCAGCGCAATCGACATGCCCGCGCCCGCGGCCGCGCCCGGCAGCGCGGCAATGGTCGGTTTGGGCAGCTCGTGCAGGCGCAGCGTCAGGGTCTGTTGGCGATGTTGCAGGGCGCGGATATTATCGTCCAGCGAACGGTCGTCCGGCGCACCACCGTCCATGCCCTTGACGTCACCACCAGCGCAGAACGCCTTTCCGGCGCCGGTCAGCACGATGACACGAACCTCCGGGTCGGCCTCCAGCAACAACAGCACCTCGCGCAGCGCCGGGGTCACGATGTCGCCCAGCGCGTTGCGCTTTTCCGGCCGGTTGAAGGTCAGCGTGGCGACATGGCCATCGACCTGGCATAAAAGCTGATCCGTGCCTGTGTCGACCGCCCGGACCATCAAGCCGCCTCGGCTGCGATGAACGGAGGCCGCGCCTCCAGCCGATCAGCATAGGCCGAAAGGTTCAGGCACTTGCCAAAATCGGCGCCCAGCCGGTGGGACATGATCACCGCATGGCCGGTGATGGTATCAGCGACCGTGAAGTCGCCTGAGATGAATTCGCGGTCCTCCATGTGTGCCTCGGCAGCGCCCAGCACGCTGTTCAACAGCTTCAATCCCCGCGCCGCCATTTCCCGGTTGCGTCGGTCGGGTGACAGCAGGATCGTCTCGACGACGTAGTTGTCCATGAGCGGCATGATCACACTCTCGGAATAGTACAGCCATTGCAGGTACATGGCGATATTCGGGGCATCTGGGCCGGGGGTCAAGTGCGGCGCGTACTTCACGCCCAGATACCGCGCGATTGCCGTACTCTCGGAAATCGTCGTGTCGCCACCGACCACCGTCGGCACCCGGCCTTTCGGGTTGATCTGCGTTTACTCGGGCGCGCGCAATTCCTTCTGGCCGAAGGTGAAGCGTTTCAGCTCTTACGGTTGCCCGATCTCCTTCTACAGCCATACCATGCGCACCGTCCGCGAGTTCTGTGCGAAATAGGCCCTCATGTTTCAGTCCTTTTCAGGTTTGACCGGCCCGGCGGCCAGCGTTGACAGAACCTAGCTTCAATTTTACAAGACTGAGGGTTCGTAATCCGAAGCGAGAATCCATGGGCCGAGCCGCGCTGTCGTCACAAACCTGCACCATCGCCAGTGCCGCGGCACTGGCGGGCGACGAATGGGCCATCATAATCCTGCGCGAAATATTCCTGGGCACTCGCCGGTTCGACAATTTCCTCCGCCAGACCGTTATGTCCTCGCACTTGCTCTCTCAGCGACTGAATACGCTCGAGACCTCTAACTGGTCCCGCTCGCGGGTAATGGGCCGGCTTGGCTCCCGCAATAAAAGGACAAAGAAAGATGGATAAGGTCTGCCTCGTCGTCGGCGCCGGCGCGGGAATTGGCGGGACTGTTGGTGCCCGCTTTGCAACGGGCGGATATCACGCGGTCCTATGCCGCCGATCCGATGCAAAGGGACTGAAACGGCTGGTCAGCGACATCGAGGCCGCGGGCGGCAAAGCTACCGGCCGGCTGCTGAACATAGTCGAGCCTGAAACCATCGAAAGCCTGATTGCCGAGGTCGAGCAAGACGTCGGCCCGATCCACACGCTGGTCTTCAACATTGGAGCGCAGGTCGGTGACCGGGCGCTGTCCGAGACCAGCCACAAGGTCTTCGAGCGCAGCTGGCGCATGGCGACATTCGGCCTGTTCCGCGCGGCACAGGTGGTGTGCCCGTTAATGTCGGGCCGGGGCAGTGGCACTATCCTGGTCACTGCCTCGACCGCAGCGATGCGTGGCAACCCGGGTCAGCACGCCCACGCGTCTGCGATGGCAGCGCGCCGGATGCTCTGCCAATCCCTGAATGCGGAATTCGCCTCTCAGGGCGTTCACATCGCTCACATCGTGGTTGACGGCACCGTGGACGCACCGGACACCCTTGGTAAGATGCTAGGTCCCGAGAGGTTCGCCGAACTACGTGCGACAAAGGGCGCAGAGGACGGCCTGATCCTGCCAGAGCAGGTGGCCGAGACATACTGGCACGTTGCGCACCAGCACCGCTCGGCTTGGACGCACGAACTAGATCTGCGGGCTTGGTCGGATCAGGCGTGGTGGAATCATCAGACGGCGACGCGGATCTGAAGGTCCTATTTAGGTCTGTGGATGCCATCACTGTGACATCTCCCGGATCCCAGCTGATGGAGACACAACCAAGTGCAAGAAAGGCTTGAAAGCCGCCACGCCAACCCAAGAGTCGGCCGTTTCGGTATCCTGGTTTTTGCAACGCTGGTGGTATGCACGGCGTTCGGAGAGGCAGCGACCGGCCTGATCGTCCCCGCAATGCCGATGCTGGGCGAGATCTTCCAGACGTCACCGCGAAAGATTCAGCTGGTCCTTGTGGCGTTCGCGGTCACGCTTGCAGTCGGGCAGCTTTTCTTTGGCCCGTTCTCGGACCGCCGGGGCCGCCGGACCGCCCTGATGATCGGCGCCATCCTTGTGATCGTCGGCTGCGTCTCATCTGCCATGGCAGACAGCATTTGGCTCATCGTTCTGGGCCGGGCCGTCCAGGGATTGGGCGCTGCCGCCGGTTATGTTGTGGCCCGAGCGATGGTGAGGGATATTTATGGCGCCGAGGGCGCGCCAAAAGCCATGGCCATCCTGTTCGCCTTTATGGCTGCGTCCATCTTGGCGGCCCCGCTTGTCGGGGGTACATTGATCGAGCTGGCCAGTTGGCGGGCGGGTTTCCTGTTTGCGGCAGTCGTTGGGTCGCTGTGGCTGGCATCGGCTATCATTATCATGCCAGAGACGCTGACCAAGGCGCCAGCGGCGGAACATCAGGCGGCACATATCGTTTATCTGGGACTGTTTCGGCACAAGGGCTTCCTCACCTTTATGCTCTCACACTCCTTGGCCTATGCTGGTCTCTACGGCTTTGTAGCCGGTGCGCCCTATTTTTTCATCAACAGCCTAGGGCTGGGCCCGGCCAGCTATGGCGTGATTGCAGCTATCGCGATGTCGGGCTTTCTCGCTGGATCTATTATGGCCCGGCTCGCCATTCCGCGCTGGGGGATGCATCGCGTCATCCTAATCAGCCTGACCATCATGCTGGGGGCACCCGCAGTTCTGGTCTTGCTGGGCCTGGTAGGATGGTTGCCAATGGCGATTATCGTGGTGATGCAGTTCGTCATCTGGTTCGGTGGCGGGTTCCTTGCGCCTAACACTGCGGCGGGTGTGATGATGTCTCATCCCAAAGGCGCGGGCGCGGCGGCGGCGGTGTTGGGCTGCGTCCAGATGTGTGCGGCCGCAGCGGTCTCGCTGTTGCAGGGACTTATCTACGATGGCAGCGTCTTCCCGATGATCGGGACGCAGCTTGTCCTTGGGCTGGTTACCTGGCTGATCTGGCAACGGCTGAAACGCCATACGTTGTAAAGCAGGACACCGTTGGTCCATGGCAGGTGCGAAGCAGCGTATGGCGGAAGCGGTGGGATTCGAACCCACGAAACGCTTTCACGTTTGCTGGTTTTCAAGACCAGTGCCTTCAACCGCTCGGCCACGCTTCCCTTCTTATCGCAGAAGGGCTTACCGGGCCGGCGGCCGAGGTTCAACGGAATTGTGACCTTTGCAGCGTCTATTTCGCAGGCGCGATAAGTTGGGCCAGCACGCTGGCGGCAGGTTTCGGACTTTTACGCAGGTCAATGCACCAAGGAACAATGGCATACCGCCCTGTCAGAGACAGGTCCGGGATGCGTCAGACAGCACCTCTTCCATTAAAACACTCCGCCCTGGCCGCCGCCGGGGGTTGGTACATGCTGGTCTTCGCCGCCTGCTGGACGCTGACCTTTATGGGATAGGACCACGCGACCGCCGAACCGTCTGATCCCATGGCCGAACTGCTCTTGCCGCCTATCCTACTGGCTTTGCCGGCGATCATCGCGATGTATTGTGATTTTCGCCTCCGCATGGAGCAGCCACCGTCTGCCCACATTCCGCTCTTTCTGACGCTTATCACGGTGGTCATGTCCGTGGGCATTATGATCTTCCCGGTGTTTGACGTTTATCACTCACCGGCAGGGTCAGGCCTGAAAATGCGGCGTGCGGGGGGAGCAGTTCGGCACAGAGGCGCTCGCTGCCACCAACGGGCTTTGAAAATTCGTTCATACAGGTTATCATCAAGCCAACGACGGTGAAATAACCGCGCGAGCAGATCCGGAAAACCGGCACAACAGAGCGCCACCAAGGCGCCATGAACGAGGCAAAGGTCAAGGCATGTCTAGAATTGTCGGACGCAGTGGGTATTCCGCCAAAATGTTTGGTGCTGTTCTAGCGCTGGGAACGCTGGCCGGGTGCGAAGAGGGCACGCAACTGGGCTTCCTGCAGCCTGCCAATTCTTCTTCGAACAGCGAAACAACCGCAACCACGAAACTGGTGGAACGTGATGTCGAAGCGCCTGATGTGTTCCAGGTTAACGAAGCGGGTCTTTGGGATGGTCGTCCATCGCTGGGTGGTATCTGGGTCGCACACCCAGACGTTGGGGAACCTGAACGCGTCATCATCCGCAACAACACCAACGGCAAATTCGTGATCGGCGCCCTGTTCCGTCGCGAACGAGAAATTCCCGGGCCGCGCCTGCAGGCATCCTCCGATGCCGCTGCCGCTTTGGGCATGCTCGCCGGCGGACCCGTGGAGTTGAACGTCACCGCATTGCGCCGCGAAACTGTCGAAGAAACACCGGAACCGGCTCCGATCGAGAAACCGGGCGAGGTGGAAACCGCGAGCCTGCCATCGAGCGACATTTCCGAAGCCACCCTGGATCCGATTACTGCCGCAGCCGCGGCCATCGAAGCCGCCGGTCCCACGACCGAAGCTAAGCCCGAGCCCAGCCCAAGCGCTGCCGTGGCCAAAGCAGCGGCCCCTGCCAAATCGCCATCGCCACTGGACAGGCCCTATATCCAAATCGGTATTTTCAGCGTGGAGGCCAACGCCAACCGCACCGCAGCCCAGATGCGTAACGCGGGCATGCTGCCGACGATTTTCAAGGAAAAGCACGGCGGCAAGTCCTACTGGCGTGTCGTTGCCGGCCCCGCTATGACTAAGAGCGAACGGTCGGCCCTGCTGAAACAGATCAGGGAGGCTGGATTCTCCGACGCTTACGCCGTCGTCAAGTAACAGGAGACCGGATTGCACCACCCCTTGCTTCGCAGCATCTTAGCCTGCTGCTGCCTGTTCATACTGGCGCTGCCAGTCCGTGCATTCGACACCAGCGCCCGTGCCGGTTACGTCGTGGATCAGGGCAGCGGCACAGTCCTGATGGCCAAGAACGCGGACGAACCCCTGCCTCCCGCGTCGATGTCCAAGTTGATGACGCTGTATGTCGCGTTCGAGGCGCTCCGCGATGGTCGTCTGTCGCTGGATGAACGGCTGCCTGTCTCCACCCATGCGATGAGCTACAGGGGCTCCACCATGTTCCTCGACACCACCGACAAGGTGACGGTCGAAGACCTCTTGCGCGGCATCATCGTAATCAGCGGGAATGACGCCTGCGCCGTGATCGCCGAAGCGCTGAGCCCGGATGGGACCGAAGCCGGGTTTGCCCGTTTCATGACCAAGCGGGCACGCCAGATGGGCATGGAAAACTCGACCTTCACCAACTCCAACGGATGGCCGCAGGCCGGGCACCTGATGTCGGTGCGGGATCTGGCCATTCTGGCTGAACGCATCATCGTGGACTTCCCCGAATTCTATCCGCTTTTCGCAGAAACCGAATTCGAATTTGACGGCCGCGCTCCCCAGAATACCCGCAACCGCAACCCGCTGTTGCGGCTGGGCATCGGTGCCGATGGGCTGAAAACCGGCCACACCCAGGCCGCGGGGTATGGCCTGGTGAGTTCCGTAAAACAGGGCAATCGGCGTGTCATCTTTGTCCTCGCCGGGCTGGACAGCATCGCCCAGAGAGCAGAGGAGGCAGAGGCGATAGTCAACTGGTCGTTTCGCAACTTTGTCGAAAAGACCATTGCCAAGAAAGACTACCCCATCGCGCGCGCAAGCGTCTGGATGGGACGCGAGCCGACGGTGACCTTGGTGCCCGCCGAAGACAAGACCGCGATGCTGCCCGCACTGGCAGCAAATGATCTGCAGGGTGAGGTGCGCTATATCGGGCCAATCCGTGCGCCGATCGAAAAAGGCCAACAGCTGGGGGAACTGGTGATCGCGCCCGAGGGCCTATCGGAAATCCGCTTGCCACTGGTCGCAGACCGCGACATCCCGCGCGGCGGGTTCCTGATCCGCTTGGGCACAGCCGCGCAGTATCTGGTCACCCGGTTCAGTGACGCGCATCAGGGGGCGATGTGACCGCTCAAGGCACTTTTATCACGTTCGAAGGCATCGACGGGTCCGGCAAATCCACGCAGGCCCGGATGCTGGTGGACCGGCTGCGCGACGAAGGTCGGGAGGTGCTGCTGACCCGCGAACCGGGCGGATCGCCGGGGGCCGAAGAAATTCGCCGCCTTGTTTTGGAAGGTGACCCGGACCGCTGGTCTGCAGAAACCGAACTGCTGTTGTTTACCGCTGCAAGGCGGGATCATCTGGAACGCACTATCGAACCGGCGCTTGCGGCCGGCAAAACCGTGATCTGCGACCGCTTTGCCGACAGCACCCGCATGTATCAGGGCCTTTCTCGCGGGGATCTGCGCGCAAAAGTCGATGTTCTGCACAACCTGATGATCGGGCGGGAACCCAACTTGACCGTCCTGATCGATATGAACCCTGAGACTGGCCTGACCCGCGCCCTCGGGCGGCAAGGCACCGAAGAACGGTTCGAAGACTTCGGCCCGGACCTGCAACGCCGCATTCGCGCCGGGTTTCTGGACCTTGCCCGTGCCTATCCCGACCGGTTCCGCGTGATTGTTGGTGGCCGCGACCGGGAATCGGTGGCGGAGGACGTGCACAGGGCGGTAAGCTCCGCCCTACCATGACTAACGACATCCCAGCCCCGGATCAGGCCCCCGGTGCCCCGCACCCGCGCGAGGCCGTCCACCTGTTTGGACAGGACAGCGCCGAACGCGCATTTTTGCAGGCCCATGCCGCCGGGCGGCTGCACCACGGCTGGCTGCTGACCGGACCGCGTGGGGTTGGTAAGGCCACGTTAGCGTGGCGTATCGCGCGGTTCCTTCTGGCCACACCGCCTACGGAGGATGATGGGCTGTTTGGCGCGCACCCACCGCCGGAGACGCTGGAGATCTCCCCCGATCACTCGGTTGCGCACAGGATGTTGGCGGGGTCCGAACCCGGGCTGGCCTGCATCACCCGCACGCCCAACGAAAAGACCGACCGGCTGCGTGACAATATCGTGGTGGAAGATATCCGTAAGCTGGGCCGCTTCTTTGGTCTGTCGGCAACAGATGGAGGGCATCGTGTGGTGATCGTCGACGCAGCCGACGACATGAACGTATCCGCCGCCAACGCCTTGCTCAAAATGCTGGAAGAACCACCAGCGCGTACCACACTTCTGCTGATCTCGCACCAGCCCTCGCGCCTGTTACCCACAATCCGCTCCCGGTGTCGGACGCTGCGTCTGTCGGGATTATCGCCACAGGCTCTGGCCGCCGCGCTGGCGCAGGCCGAAGTGGAGCTACCTCCAGAAAACGATGCTCTGGCCGCTCTCGCGCGCGGATCTGCGGGTAACGCGCTGCGGCTTATGTCGCTGGGCGGGCTGGAAATTTACGCTGAACTGATCGCCATTCTCGGCACGATGCCACGGATGGACCGCATCCGTGCACTGGCCCTTGCCGAAGCCGCCGCCCAGCGCAATGCGTCCGACCAGTTCCACCTGTTGCTGGACCTCGCCGACATCTTGCTGGCGAGGCTGGCGCGTACCGGGGCCTGTGGTATGCCGCCTACACCCGAAGCCGCCCCTGGCGAAGCTGAAATTCTGAGCAGATTGTCCTCCACCCCGGCCCGGGGCCGCGATTGGGCCGACATCGCGACCCAGATCAGCAATCGGGCGCGCCATGGCGTGGCGGTCAACCTTGACCCTGCCGCACTGGTGCTGGATACGGTCTTCAAGATGCAGGATGTTGCCAACCGCCCATGACCGAGACACACAAAATTACCGACAGCCATTGCCACCTCGATTTCCCCGATTTTGAAGGTCAGTTGGACGAATTTGTCGCCCGCGCCGAACGTGCCGGGGTGACCCGCATGGTCACGATCTGCACCAAGCTGGTAAATGAGCCGCAGGTGCGGGCAATTGCCGAAACCTACGCCAACATCTACTACGCCGTAGGCACTCACCCGATGAGCGCGGCAGACCAACCACTGGTCACGGTAGACGATCTGGTGGCGCTGGCGCAGCACCCCAAGATGGTAGGCATCGGCGAGACCGGGCTGGATTACCACTATACCGCCGAAAGTGAAGAGATACAGCAAACCTCCCTGCGCATCCATATAGAGGCCGCACGCTGTACCGGTTTGCCGCTGATCATTCATGCCCGCGCGGCGGATGACGACATGGCGCGCATCCTTACCGAAGAGCACGCCAATGGCGCTTATTCCTGCGTGATGCATTGCTTTTCCTCCAGCGCGGAACTGGCGCGCGCGGCGCTGGATCTGGGGTTCTACCTGTCGATGTCCGGCATTGCCGCCTTTCCCAAAAGCCACAATTTGCGCGACATCTTTGCCGCCGCTCCAGTGGACCGCATTCTTGTAGAGACCGACGCGCCCTACCTCGCCCCGCCCCCACACCGGGGCAAGCGAAATGAACCCGCCTATGTGGCGCACACCGCGCGGATCGGGGCAGATGTGTTCGGCATGGACTATGCCGATTTCGCAGCGCAGACGCAGGACAATTTCGACCGGTTGTTCACCAAGGCCGCGCGCACAAAGGCAGCTGCCTGATGGCGACGATCCGGTTTACGATACTCGGCTGCGGGTCGTCTGGCGGCGTGCCACGACTGGGCGGCGTCTGGGGTGATTGCGACCCGAACAACCCCAAGAATAATCGCCGCCGTTGTTCCATGCTTGTGGAACGCGACGGGCCAAATGGCACCACCACGGTGTTGATCGACACAACACCTGACCTGCGCAACCAGTTGCTGGACACCGGCACAGGGCGACTGGACGGCGTGGTCTGGACCCATTCACATGCCGACCACGTGCATGGCATCGACGACCTGCGCATGATCGTGTTCAACATGCGCGCTCGCCTGCCCGTTTGGGCCGATGGCGACACGCAGAATGCTCTACTCAGCCGGTTCGGCTATGCGTTTGTACAACCCGAAGGCTCCCCCTATCCGCCGATCCTTAATATGAAGACCATCAGCGGCGCGTTTGAAATCAACGGACCCGGCGGACCGATCCCTTTCAAATCTTTCCGTGTCGGACACGGGTCGATCGACTCGCTTGGTTTCAGGATCGGAGGGCTGGCATACCTGCCAGACGTAGCCGAAATTTACGACGCCGCATGGGAAGATCTGCGGGACCTCGACATCTGGATCCTGGACGCTCTGCGCCGATCGCCGCACCCGACCCATTCGCATTTGGAACAATCGCTGGAATGGATCGCCCGTGCCGCGCCACGTCAGGGCATCCTAACCAACATGCATATCGACCTAGACTACGATATCGTACGGGATGAAACCCCCGACAACGTGATCCCAGCTTATGACGGCATGACCCTGAGCCTGGAGATCTGACCTAAATGCAAGCGCTGATCGACGTCGTTCTGCCCGTCTTTCTGGTTATCGGCGCAGGGTTCGCCGCGTTTCGGTTCAAGTATTTCGACAGTAGCCATGTCGACGGGTTGATGAAATTCGCCCAGGGCCTTGCTATCCCTTTCATGTTGTTCCTGGCCATCTCGGGACTAGACCTGCGGGCCGGTTTCGATCCGGGTTTGCTGGCCAGCTTCTATGGCGGCGCCACCATTTGTTTTCTGCTTGGCCTCTTCGGATCCCGCGCGTTGTTCGGTCGCGACTGGGAAGATTGTGTGGCCATCGGTTTTGCCTGTCTCTTTTCAAACTCGGTCCTGCTGGGCCTGCCGATCACCGAACGCGCCTATGGGCCCGATGCGCTGACCGGAAACTTTGCCATCGTCGCTCTGCACGCGCCGTTCTGCTACGGGCTGGGCATCACGGTGATGGAGATCGTCAAGAACCGCGGCAAGGGCGGGGGTGCAATTCTGACCGCTGTTGTCGGGTCCACCTTCAAGAACGCACTGCTTTTGGCGATAGCGCTGGGTTTTGTATTCAATCTGCTATCCATACCGATCCACAACACGGTCAGCGAAGCACTGGCCATTGTGGGCCGTGCTGGGCTGCCCTGCGCGCTGGTCGCGCTTGGAGGCATCCTTGCGCAATTCCGGCCTGAAGGCGACCTGCGCGTCATCGCCTCGGTGGTCGTAATCTCGCTGCTGGTACATCCGGTGCTGGTCTGGAGCTTTGGCACCATGGTCAGCCTGCCGCAGGACCTGTTCCGTTCCGCGGTACTGACCTCAGCCATGGCCCCGGGGGTGAACGCCTATATCTTTGCCAGCATGTATGGTCGGGCCACCCGTGTGGCGGCCTCTTCGGTCCTGATATCAACGGCAGCTTCCGTGCTGACGGTTTGGGTCTGGCTAAGCCTGCTGCCGTAATCGGCAATCACGGCATCAAAACCTGCGACCGGTCAAAAGAGACCGCATCAGTGCCCAGATCGTCGTAAGTGATCTGAACATCAATCGACTGGACTGATCCGAGTTCAAAGGACCGGTATGGCAACCCATCCTGTTCCAGCACGACACCCGGCATCGGCTGGTCCATATGACAGTCTGGCAGTGGCCAGACATCCGGTGCAGCACCATTGATGCCCACGCGCATTTCCAAAAGGCCGCAGCGCCACGTCCATAGGTGGGTGACATAGACCAGATCCTTGCCATCGAATTCCCGCACGGCGATCCAAGTGCCTTTCGTGGCGTTCAGGATGGGGCGCACTTCTGTCGCGGTTGTGAATTTGCCGCTGGGCTCCTGCGGTTCGGCCACCAGGGCGGTGGGTTCCGTTGCTTCGACCTGCGCCGTAGCTTCCGATTTGGTCGCCTCGCTGCTGCTATCCCCATGTATGGCCAGCGCCAAGATTACCAAAAAAATCAAGCATCGCACCTATCCAATTTCTGTTCAATTCAATCCGACCAAGGGGTGTTGCCGGCCCATCGCCCGGGTATACTAGGACAAAGAGCAGTCGCCCACAGGCGCGGACAGATCCGACTATGGCAAAGAAAACGGCAACCGGCAAAACCTTAAACATCGTGATCGTCGGTCAGGCGGGCCGCCTGCAATACGAGGCCATCCTCTTCGCCGCGTCGCTGCGGCGGTTTTCCACTAGCTTCAAAGGTCGGCTGTTTGTGGCCGTACCACAGGCCGGACCAGCCTGGGGTCATGACCCGTCCATCCGGCAGTCCGATGTGCTGACCGTGCTGGAGGAGCTGGGTGCGGAAATATTGCCATTCGAGTCATGCGTGTTTGGCCAGAGCTATCAATACGGCAACAAGATCGAAGCCCTGCTGGCGATGCCGGAAGGCGAACCTTTCGTGTTTTTTGACACGGATACGCTGGTACTGTCTGACATCACCTCTGTTCCGTTTGATTTCAACCGCCCCACTGCCTCGCTGCGCCGCGAGGGCACCTGGCCCACGATTGAACTTTACGGACCAGGCTACTCCGCTATCTGGAAATCGCTCTATGACCGGTTTGGACTGGATTTCGAAACCAGCCTCGAGCCGGCCTGGCCTGATGAATTCTGGCGGCGCTATCTTTATTTCAATGCCGGGTTCTTCTTTTACAAATGCCCCCGTGCGTTTGGCACGCGGTTTGTGACCTATGCCCGCTCGGTCCGGGACAACCCACCGCCGGAGCTGGTCTGCCAATCGCTCAATCCCTGGCTGGATCAGGTGGTTCTACCACTTGTGATCCATGGTCTGGGCGGCGGGCGCGATACCCTGCCTGACGGTATGCTGGATGGCTCCGTTACCTGCCACTATCGCTTGCTGCCGCTGCTGTACGCCCGGGAAGACGATGCCGTGGTCGAGGCGCTGGAAGAGGTGGCTGCACCAAACAAGATCAAGAAGGTTCTGAAGGCCTATGAACCGATGAAGCGGATGATCTACCAGAAACGCGGCCACAAAGTACGGGCACTGTTTGACCGGGACAACCTGCCGCGCAAGGAACAGGCCATTCGCAATCGCATAAAATCCGAAGGGTTCTGGATGCGGTGACCCGTGCTCCGCCCTGCCTTGGCACGTGTGTGTTCCTGCTGTCCGACATCCACAACCGCAGCACGCTAACGTTATAGGCAGAGACCCCAAATGTTGCGGTCTCCGGAACCAAAGCTGTTTGGCATATGTCGGTTTTGCATATGTTGACGGGCGGATGCACCGGACACGGGCGCAGCGGCGTGCGCCGTCTGCTCATGTTTTCAAAACATTCGCTAGTTTCAGGATCAGGCCACGCAAGCCTCTGCTGCCGTTTAATCCGCAATCCAAGATTGTCCTTGCGGCGGCTTTGCCCTAACCGTGTCGCAAACACAAAGTGATGGAGTTTTCGATGACCACAGATGGCCCAACCTACGGCTTCGACACGCTGCAAATCCACGCTGGTGCCCGACCGGACCCGGCAACGGGTGCCCGGCAGACGCCGATCTACCAGACTACCGCATACGTGTTCCGTGATGCCGAACATGCGGCTGCGTTGTTCAATCTGCAGGAAGTCGGCTTTATCTATTCCCGTCTGACCAACCCCACCATCGCAGTGCTGCAGGAACGCATCGCGACGCTGGAAGGCGGCGTTGGCGCGGTTTGCTGTTCATCGGGTCACGCAGCGCAGATCATGGCGCTTTTCCCGCTGATGCAACCGGGGATGAACGTGGTGGCCTCCACCCGGCTTTATGGCGGCACGGTTACCCAGTTCAGCCAAACGATTAAACGCTTTGGCTGGTCGGCAACCTTCGTGGATTTCGACGACTTGGACGCCGTAAAGGCTGCCATTGACGACAACACCCGAGCTGTATTCTGCGAATCCATTGCCAACCCGGGCGGCTACATCACCGATTTGGATGCCGTTGGAAAAATCGCAAATGACGCCGGTCTTCCGCTGGTGGTCGATAATACCTCGGCCACGCCATACCTGTGCCGCCCGATTGAACATGGCGCGACGCTGGTCGTGCATTCGACTACCAAATACCTAACCGGCAACGGCACCGTGACCGGCGGCTGCGTGGTCGACACTGGCACGTTCGACTGGTCGGCCAGCGACAAGTTTCCTTCGCTCAGCCAGCCCGAGCCCGCGTATCACGGGCTGAAATTCCACGAAACCTTTGGTCCGCTGGCCTATACTTTCCACGGCATCGCCATCGGCCTGCGCGACCTGGGGATGACGATGAACCCCCAGGCCGCGCATTACACGCTGATGGGGATTGAAACCCTGTCGCTTCGGATGCAGCGCCATGTGGAAAACGCCGAGAAAATCGCAGCCTGGTTGGAAAACGACCCGCGCATCGATTTTGTCACCTATGCAGGCCTGCCGTCATCGCCCTATTCGGACCGGATGAAAACGATCTGCCCGAAAGGTGCAGGTGCTCTGTTCACGGTTGGGGTCAAGGGCGGATATGACGCCTGCGTAAAACTGGTGAACACGCTGGAAATCTTCAGCCACGTCGCAAACCTCGGCGATGCGCGGTCGCTGATCATCCATGCCGCCTCCACCACACACCGGCAGCTGACGCCGGACCAGCAGGAAGCTGCAGGGGCGGCGCCCAATGTTGTCCGTATATCCATCGGCATCGAGGACGCAGATGACCTGATCGATGATCTGGATCGCGCACTTGCGGCTGCTTGTGGCTAAGGCCGTCTTGCCATCGGCAATCATTCGCCGATGGCGAACACCATCGTAACATTGGCCTGAACGGTCATCTCCCCGCCCGCGATCGGCATACCGCTGCTGCGGGCGGCTGCGGCCTCCATCATAAGCGGCTGCACCCCTCCGCCGATGTCCGAGATCGACTGGACCGGTCCCAACGGCACCCCTGCAGCCTCCGCCAGAAGGGCTGCACGGGCCATGGCATCGGCCACCGCAGCGCGCCGTGCGTCGTCTTTCAGAGGGGCGGGGTCCTGCAAACCAAACTGCAAACGATCGAACCGGTTGCCACCTTCTTCCAGCACCGTGTCGAGGATCGGACCCAGCGCATCAAGGTCGCGAATACGCACCATGACGGTGTTGCTGGCCGTAAAGCCCGATATTTCCGGATCATTCTTGCTGACCGACGACTGGTTCGACCACAGCGGCTTCAGTGTCAGCTGCCGGGTCTGGATGTCTGTTGGGGCGATCCCGGCCTTGTTCAATGCCTCCAGAATACTTGTGACATTGGCTGAAACCACGGCCATAGCCGCGCTGGCTTCCCTGTCGGCATTGGTCACGCCCAGAGTTATTGTGGCCATGTCCGGTTTGGCCGCAACCTCCCCGTATCCGGTCACGGTGATTACCCGTGGCTCATTCGCCCAAGCGACCGATGCGGCCAGAAACAGCGCCGCAATCGCTGCTGCAACCGAAACAATCCGAACCATGCTTTTCCTCCGTTTCCAGATCCGAGCATCCGACAAGCCAACCCATGACACAAGCGTCGGATTGTCTTATACTTTCCTTCGGCGGACTGCTGCTTTAAACCGAGCTTTGGGGAGGAGCATCTCCGCTTATTTGTATTGATTTCGCACGGGACCAAATGAAACCCGCATTTGCGCTGTCATTGTCATATGAAGGTATCAGCCTTCTGCATCGGTGCGCCGGTGGATGGCGTAATGCCGGAGAGGCGGCGCTTGACGCGCCTGATCTGGCCACGGCCTTGTCAGGCCTGCGCGGGGCCGCGTCCCGGCTGGAACCCGGCCCGCTTCGTTCCAAGCTGATTATCCCCAACGAACAGATCCGCTATCTCAGCATAGAAACCGGCACGGCAGATCGGCAGACCTGCGACCAGATGGTGCGTGCTGCGCTGGAGGGTGCCACTTTCTACGCAGTGGATGAACTGGCCTATGACATCTCGATCGAAGGCCACACCACCCATATTGCTGCCGTCGCGCATGAAACGTTGGAAGAGGCGGAAAATTTTGCCCTCGAGCACCAGTTCGGGCCAGTCAGCTTTGTCGCCATCCCCGGCAAAAAACCATTTCTGGGAGAGCCGTATTTCGGCCCCACCCGACATGCCGCAACCGTCCTCGCTCCCGGCGAAACGGTGGAGCCTGATGGCATTGCGGTTGTCGTTGTCGGTCCGGCTCAGTTCCCAGTGGAAGGCGCGGTGCCGACACCGGAACCCGAAGTTACCGCTGAACCACAGGCAGCACCCGTGGACGACCCGGCGCCGGAACCGGCGGATCCACCGGTGGAGGCCGCCCCGACAGAATCTGCTGTCCCGACCTTTTCCAGCCGCCGCCGTCGCGGAACCGAAACTTATGCACCTGCGAAAGCTGAACCGCCGCTAGAGGCCCAGCAGCTGCCCGTCGCGACTGACCCGGTTGAAGACCCCTTGCCGGAACCCCCGGTCGCCACCCCAGCTGCACCGCAGCCCGCCGCAGCGCTGGAATTGCCGAAGGCAGAGCCCCCTGCGCCTGTCTCAGCTCCTCCGCTGGCAGCTCAGGCTGCCGCTCCAGCCGTTGCTCCACCGCGTAAGATCGACCTGGGCAAAAACCCGAACAAGGGCGATGATGCCCCGAAGGCCGGGCTTCTGTCCGGACTGCTGCGCAGGCGCGGCAGAGACACACCACCGGTTGAGGCTCCTTTGGCCTCTGCTGCCCCCGCCGCTCCAACCGCGCCCCGACGCGAGTTGGACGTGTCCGGCATGCCACCAAAGCTGGCCGCCGCCGTTCTTAAAACCGCCGAGCGGAGCACGACGCCTGCTGGCGAGGGCCCCCTAGACCCGCCGGCAGAAGCACAGCGCATGACGGTGTTCGGCGCGCATCAACCTGCCGATGCCAATGCCAAATCGCGGCCTCACTTTCTCGGCCTGATCCTGACCGCCGTGCTGCTGCTGTTTTTGGCGGGTGTGGCGGCCTGGGCCTCGATCTTTATAGATGATGATCTGGCAGGGCTGTTCAGCAGGGAACCACAGGATGCCACGGTTGCAAATGATGCGCCCGCGCCCGCAAGCGACACACCTTCGGTTGCGGCCTTCACCGTCCCGCAGCTGGACGCCCCCGACCCCGGCAGCGCACAGGCGCTTGACGCGCCGATCGGGGCCGAGGAACCGATAACGCTCGCCGCGCTTGACCCGACAACGGCAGGGCTGACCGATACGGATGCCGCTGTTCTGGACGCACTGCGCAGCCCACGGTCGCAGCCCGGTATCACCAGCGCGCAGGACCCTGAAACGCGCTATGCAGTCACTGGCATTTGGTCCGAAGCCCCGCCCGAACCGATCACACCATCGGTCATCGGTCTGGATGACCTCTTCGTCGGGTCGATTGATAACCGAGAACTGTCGCAGGATGCGGTGGCGCTGCCCGACATGGCCATTCTGCTGACAGATGATCCCATTGGTGCGCGGACCTCACCCACCGCACCAGGCGTCACCTTCGATTTCGACGAACGCGGCCTAGTGCGCGCCACGCCCGAAGGGACGGTCACGCCCGAAGGCATTATAGTCTATCTTGGGCGGCCTGATATTGTGCCGCCTGCAACGCCGAACCGTACGGTTCAAGCGCCCGAAGAAAACACGCTGCGCGACCGGCTGGCAGGTTTCCGCCCGCGTGGCCGCCCCGACAACCTGTCCGAACAGGCCGAACGCGGCCAGCTAGGTGGACTCACGCTGGACGAACTGGCAGGCATCCGCCCCAAAGCGCGCCCCGAAAACGTCAAGACGGTCGAAGAAACTGCCGACGAAGACGCCACCGCACAAGCCGTTGCAGATTCCGTCCGTCCAAAGAACCGCCCATCAAATTTCGCTGCCAAAGTCGACAAGCAGAAAGCAGACCCTGCCAATACGCAGGTCGCGGCCATCGCCCCCGCCGCAATAACCCCCAAGATCCCATCAAGCGCGTCGGTCTCCCGGCAGGCCACACTGAATAATGCCATCGACCTGCGGAAGGTGAATCTAATCGGGGTCTACGGCACCCCCTCCAACAGGCGGGCTTTGGTGCGGTTGCCCAGCGGTCGGTACAAAAAGGTTCAGGTCGGCGACACTATCGATGGCGGCCGCGTGTCGGCTATCGGCGACAGCGAATTGCGCTACCAGAAAGGTGGCCGCAACCTAGTGCTGAAAATCCCGTCCGGGTAACGGGCAAAAGTGGCCGCTTGAGAGGGCGGTAGCTAACCGTAACAACCTATGACCTGATCGATAAACTCAGCGCATTGGGTGGCCTGGCCATAAGGACCCGGTCGGTGGGGACAATGCGCCAGCTGAAGCAACCAACTGTATGCTGGCCATCAAACCGATTTCTCGCGCAGATGTTCTGGTCAGTGTGGTGATGGTGGCCTCCAACCTTGGTGCTTACATGAACGCGGCTCATACATCCCACGACCGGCGCCATTGCGACCTTACTCCTGCTGCACACGGTGGCCGGATCCTCGACCGGATGCTCCAACTACATGGCTGCAACGGCTACAGCCGCGAATACGAAGTCGAACGACTCGACTGCGACGACCGAGTCATGCGTATTTTTGAAGGCACCATTGAAATCCAGCACGAAGTGATCGTCCGCACCCTGCTGGGGCGGGCGGACCACACGGACTGAGCCTTATTCTGCCGCAAGTTCGCCAGAATTGATCTGCTCCTGTTCGATGCTCTCGAACAACGCTTTGAAGTTGCCTTCACCGAACCCGTCATCCCCCTTGCGTTGGATAAACTCGAAAAAGATCGGGCCGATCACGGTCTTGGAGAAGATCTGCAGCAGGATCTTGGTTTCTCCACCGTCCACGACGCCTTCGCCGTCGATCAGGATGCCATGTTTCGTCATCCGGTCGATGGGTTCATCATGCCCCACCACACGATCGGCAGACATGTCGTAATAGGTGTCCGGCGGCCCAGGCATGAACGTAACACCCCGGTCCGCAATCGCATCAGTCGCATCATAGATATCGTCCGATCCAACGGCGATGTGCTGGATGCCTTCACCATTGTACTTCTTCAGATAGGCCACGATCTGGCCTTTCTCGCCCCGATCTTCGTTGAGCGGAATGCGGATACGGCCACAGGGCGAGGTCAGCGCGCGGGAAAACAGTCCGGTAAACTTGCCTTCGATATCAAAAAACCTGATTTCCTTGAAATTGAATAGGTCGCCGTAGAACTTGAACCAGACGTCCATATTTCCCTTGAACACGTTGTGCGTCAGGTGATCGAGGTAGTAGAATCTAACGCCACGCGGCTTGGACTGGGCCAGCCAATTGAATTCCTCGTTATAGGGCGAGGTATCGTAGTATTGGTCTATGAAATAAATCAGGCTGCCACCGATCCCTTTGATCGCGGGCACATCCATTGTCTTGCCGTCGCCCTCATAGGGTTCCGCGCCCATTCGCACCGCGTGATCAAACGCATGCTGCGCATCCACCACACGCCAGCCCATTGATGGTGCACAAGGCCCATGCAGGTCGATGAAACGATCTGCAAAGCTGCCCTTTTCAGCATTCAGGATATAGGTGATATCTCCCTGCTGCCACAGCTCGATCCCTGGCTTGGTCTTGTGCCGCGCGACCAGCTCATATCCCATGCGCGAAAACAGATCGCGCAGTTCCTGTGGCTCGGGATGGGCAAATTCGACAAATTCGAACCCGTCCGTACCAGCGGGGTTTTCGAAACTGATTACCGCCTTTGGCGCGTCATGCGGAAAGGGTCCCATCGCTGTCTCCTGTCTAAGAGTAGGTTACGCGCAGTTTAGCCACAATTCAGTGCGAATTTTGCGCGTTTTTCTAATTTCTGAGTATCAAAATGCGGAAAATTCGCTCTATATAGAGAAAAAGTGAAAGAACCGCGCAAATGCTTGATGAGGCCGACACGCGGCTGCTGGCCGCCCTGCAAAAAGACGCCCATCTGACGGCGCATGAACTGGGTGACCTGTTGAACCTATCGCCAAGTCAGGCTGGGCGTCGCCGTCAGAAGCTGGAGGCCGAAGGGTATATTCAGGGCTATTCCGCCCAGCTGGATCCCCTGCGGCTGGGCCTTTCAGTGCAAGGTTTTGTGCAGGTCCAACTGGGCACGCACGGCCCGGAGCAGTCCAACAGCTTTGCCAGGCTGATCGGCGCGCGCCCCGAAATCACCAGCGCGTGGACCATGACCGGTGAAGCGGATTACCTGCTGCGTGTGTTTTGCGAGGATCTCCCGGCTCTAAACCGACTGATCCACGAAATTTTGTTACCGCACCCGGCGGTGGCCCGCGTGCAAAGCCAGATTGTCATGGATCAGCTCAAGCGCGACGCACCCCTGCCGACATAAGGACGCAACGTGGACGCATTTCTGTATCAAGGCACCATTTACCTCTGCGCTGCAGTCATCGCGGTGCCACTTGCCGCGCGGCTGGGCCTTGGGTCTGTACTCGGCTACCTCGCCGCCGGGATCGTGATTGGTCCGATCCTGCATCTGGTGGGCTCCGAATCCCGCGATCTTCAACACGTGGCCGAGTTCGGCGTGGTTATGATGCTGTTCCTGATTGGCCTGGAGCTGGACCCGCGTGCCTTGTGGGACATGCGACACCGGCTGATCGGGCTCGGCGGCCTGCAGATCAGCCTGACAACGGCGGCCATCATGGTCTGCACATTGGCATTGGGGGAAAGCTGGTCTTCGGCTTTGGCCATTGGGCTGGCCCTGTCACTGTCGTCCACCGCCATCGTGCTGCAAACCTTGTCTGAAAAGGGCCTGATGCAAACCAATGGCGGACGATCTGCCTTTTCAGTTCTGCTGACACAGGACATGGCCGTGATCCCGATCCTAGCCCTGCTGCCGCTTCTCGCTGTGCAGAACCTCGGCGACGCCGCACATGCTGCTGTCGATAGCCACGGTGCAGGCGGGCATGGCCCATCGCATGAAACCCTGTCCCTTGTCGAAGGTCTGTCAGGCTGGGGCGTCACGCTGGTTACCATTTCTGCCGTGATTCTTGTTGTGCTGGCAGGGATCTATCTGACGCGCCCGCTTTTCCGGTTCATCCATGCCTCCAACCTGCGGGAAATGTACACCGCCCTGGCCCTGGCCATCGTGGTCGGTATTTCCTTCCTCATGCATCTGGTGGGTCTATCCCCAGCTCTGGGCGCGTTCCTTGCCGGTGTGGTGCTGGCCAATAGTGAGTTCCGCCATGAACTGGAAAGCGACTTGGAGCCATTCAAGGGTCTCTTCCTCGGCCTGTTCTTCATCACGGTCGGCGCGGGCTTCAACCTGAACGCCTTTTTCGCCGACCCGCTGGACCTCATCGCAATGGCGCTGCTGGTGACCGTGGCCAAAGGTCTGGTGCTCTATGTGCTGGGCCATGCTTTTGGCCTGCGCGGTCGTGACAAATGGCTGTTCACACTCGGGCTGGCGCAGGCTGGGGAATTCGGCTTTGTCCTGGTCGCCTTCTCTATCCAGCAAAACGTGATCCCAGTGGGCCCATCAGAAAAATTGCTACTGGTGATCGCGCTGTCGATGCTGATCACGCCACTCCTTTTCATCCTTTACGACCAGCTGTCCAAACGCATGTCTGACGGCACACCGATCCACGAACCCGACCAGATCGATAGTGAAGGACCGGTCATCATCGCGGGCATAGGTCGGTTCGGGCAGATCGTGAACCGGCTGGTGCAAGCCAGCGGGTTCCGCACCATCGTGCTGGACAACGATATGGCCACAATCCAACTGATGCGCCGCTTCGGCTTCAAAGGCTTCCTTGGCGACCCCACCCGCCCGGACATCCTGAAGGCTGCCGGGCTGGCCAAAGCCAGCGTGCTGGTGGCCGCAATGGATGACCGCACTTCGGTGACCAAGCTGGTCAAATATGCCCGACGCCAGCGCCCCGACCTGCACATCGTGGCCCGCGCCTTTGATCGCCAGCACGTGTTCGAGCTTTACCAAGCCGGGGCCAATGACATCGTTCGGGAAATGTTCGACAGCTCCCTGCGCGCCGGGCGCTACGTTCTGGAAAACATCGGGCTCAGCGAATACGAGGCCGCCAGAGCCGAGCAGACTTTCTATGCCCATGACCGCTATACCGTGCGGGAACTGGCGCAGCTCTGGAAACCCGGCGTGCCACCGGTTGAAAACGAAGCCTACATAGCCCGTGCGCGGGAGCTGGAGAAGGAACTTGAATCCGCTCTCTTGCAGGCGGCTCTGGACGAAGACAAGAAATCAGCCTGAACGCAGACCGCGATTTGTTGTCAAATCGCCCAAAATTCGTCCACGAATTTTAATCCGCCAGCGCAGCGGCCAACCGCGTCTGCCGCTCCAGAACGACCGGCAGGTCCAGCGTGGTCACGTGCCCATCTCGTACGATCTGGCGCCCTTCGACAAACAGATGGCGCACTTTTTGCGGCCCGGCCAGCACCAGTGCGGCCGGGTCCCAACTGCCTGCGCTGTCGATGCCTGTGACATCCCACAGGGCCACATCTGCGCGCTTACCCACTGCTAGTTGCCCGCAATCAGATCGGCCCAACACCTCCGCCCCGCCGCGCGTGGCAATCTCCAACACCTCCCGCGCGCTCATTGCATTCGCGCCGTGCGCGACGCGCTGCAACAGCATCGCCTGTCGGGCTTCAGCCATCAGGTTGCCCGTGTCGTTCGAGGCCGATCCATCCACGCCCAGCCCGACGCGGACCCGGGCATCCCGCATCGCCCGCACCGGAGCAATCCCGCTGCCCAGCCGACAGTTGGAACAGGGGCAATGCGCCACGCCGGTCTGCGACCTGGCAAACAGATCAATCTCTGCCCCGTCCAGCTTCACACAATGGGCGTGCCAGACATCCGGCCCAGTCCAGCCCAGGTCTTCGGCATATTGGCCCGGACGGCATCCAAATTGCGCCTTGGAATAGGCAATGTCTTCGTCATTTTCCGCCAGATGGGTGTGCAACATCACGCCCTTGTCCCGCGCCAGCAAAGCCGCATGACGCATCAGGTCCCGGCTGACGGAAAACGGCGAACAGGGCGCCAGCCCGACCCGGCACATCGATCCCTCCGCGGGGTCGTGAAACGCATCAACCACGCGCACACTGTCTTCGAGGATCGCCGCTTCGCGTTCCACCAGCGCATCGGGCGGCAGCCCCCCATCGCTTTCCCCAATACTCATCGCACCGCGCGTGGGATGAAACCGTAGCCCGATCTCTGCGGCAGCGGCGATCGTGTCGTCCAGCCGTGATCCGTTGGGATAGAGGTACAGGTGATCCGAGCTCAAGGTGCAGCCCGACAAGGCCAACTCGGACAGCCCGGTCAGGGCAGACACATACATGTGTTCCGGCCCGAACCGGGACCAGATCGGGTAAAGCGTTTGCAGCCAGCCGAATAGCAACGCATCCTGCGCACCGGGTACAGCACGGGTCAGCGTCTGATAGAGATGATGGTGCGTGTTCACCAGCCCGGGCGTCACAACGCATCCCCCAGCCTCTACAACGTCGCCCGTGGTATTCAACCCATACCCCAGGTCCACTACCAAACCATCGCGAATAAGCAGGTCAGCATCCGCCAGTTCGCGACGGTCGTCGTCCATTGTGACAATGACGCCGGCGTTTCGGATCAGGGTTTCAGACATGAATCAAATATACGTGCGCAAGATGGCCAGCGCCGCCGCGTGAAGATCCGGGTTGGCCGCAGCAAGGGTACGGCCACCGTCATGCGCCGGGCCGCCATTCCAGTCGGTGACAATGCCACCAGCCGCCTGGATCACCGCGATAGGGGCCTGTATGTCATAGGCGTTCAGCCCGGCTTCGATCACCAGGTCGATCTGGCCCGCAGCCAGCAGCGCGTATGCATAACAGTCCATGCCATAACGTGTCAGCTTCGCACGCCCGGCCACGTTGTGAAAACCGTGCTGTTCAGCGGTTGTGCCCACTTCAGGAAAGGTGGTGAACACAACCGCCTCTTCCAGACGCGGCGTGTCACGCGTGACCAGGTTGGACCGCCCCCGAGGCCCCTGCATATAGGCACGTCCCCCGGCCCCGACGAACCGTTCACCGATATAGGGCTGATCGATCACGCCCAGGATCGGGCCTTCGGTCTCGGCCAGTGCAATCAGCACACCCCAGGTTGGCGTACCGGAGATGAAGCCGCGCGTGCCGTCAATCGGGTCCAGAACCCAGACCCGCCCGCTTGTACCCTCAATATTTTCGAATTCCTCGCCCAGAACGCCGTCCTGTGGACGATGTTCCGCCAGCAGCGCACGCATCGCGGCCTCACCGGCACGATCTGCGGCTGTCACAGGATCGAAGCCGGCTTCCAGCTTGTTTTGGGTAGCCAGTCCGCTTTTGCGAAAATACGGCAAGATGGCCGCGCGCGCGGCGTCGGCTAGCAGATGGGCGATGTCGAGGTCAGAGAGCGCGGCGGAGGACATTGAGCATTCGTTGCACTCCGCCGCGTTTTTTTCAAGCGTGCTTGATCAGGCGACGTCGCTCAGAACGCGGGCCAGGTCAAACAGGCGGCGACGCTGGTTTTCCGGAATGGAATAATAGGACCGGATCAGGTCCAGCGCTTCTTTGTCGCCCATCAGATCAGTGGGGACAGGTGTTTCTGCGGCAGAAGCTTTATCAGCTTCCTCCAAGCCTTGGAAGAAGAAGCTGACGGGAACGTCCATCGAATCGGCGATATCCCATAGGCGGGACGCACTTATGCGATTCGCACCAGTCTCGTATTTCTGGATTTGTTGAAACTTGATACCGACCTTTTCAGCCAACTGCTGCTGGGTCATACCGATAAGCCAGCGACGTTGGCGCACACGTTTTCCGACATGAATGTCTACGGGATGGGCCATTATTTTCTCCTTGTAACACGAGCCAAATAGTCCGGAAACATCCGGCATCGCGCTTTGGTGGGATGCGCTGAGTGTTGCGCATTCTCCCTTTTAATTGACAGCAGAGCCGCCAGGCAAACAGAATAACGGCAATCTGGTTGAATTCAAGAAAGCACTCTCCCTATAAGTTTTAATTTCAATAAAATTCGCACAAAATGCATAATATAAACCAAAAATATACACAAAAAACCAAATCCTATTTCCGCAACGCACGGTAGTGGGTTGGCTTGGTCGAAAAATTCGTGAACCAGAGCGAAACACCGATTTTGGAGTGTGAATTTATGCTGGCCTACCGCATGTCCCAAGCAGGCGCCCAAGCGTCCTTGCAGGAAATTGCCTCCCCTCGTCCGGCCCAAAGCGAGGTGCTGGTCAGAATCCGCGCATGCGGGCTGAATTTTGCCGATCTGTTGATGCAGAAAGGCACTTATCAGGACACGCCGGAACCGCCCTTCACGCTAGGCATGGAAGTCGCGGGCGAGGTGGTCGAAACCGGTCCGAATGTAACTGATTGGCAACCAGGTGACCGCGTTATGGTCTACGCCCGTCAGGGCGGTCTGGCCAGCCTAGGCAGCTTTCCGGCTGACCGGTTGATTCGCCTGCCCGATAGCATGAGCTTTGAACAGGCCGCCGCATTTCAAATCGGTTATGGCACCGCACATATTGCATTGGGTCACCGGGCCCGGCTGCAACCGGGTGAAACGCTCCTAGTGACAGGCGCGGGCGGCGGCACCGGTCTGACCGCTGTGGAAATCGGGGCACGCATGGGCGCGCGTATCATCGCTGCGGCACGCGGCGGCGACAAGTTGGAAGTTGCGCGCGCCGCCGGGGCGACCGACTGTATTGATACCGGAACAGAAGACCTGCGCACCCGCCTGCTGGAACTTGGACGCATTGACGTCGCCTATGACACGGTCGGCGGTGACCTGTTCAAGGCCGCCTTCCGGGCCATAAAACCCGAAGGCCGTCTTCTGCCAGTGGGCTTTGCAGGCGGAGATGTTCCACAGATCCCTGCAAATCACCTGCTGGTGAAAAACCTGACCGTCATCGGCTTTTACATTGGCGGCTACCTGAATTTCCGCTCCGATGTGGTGCAGGACAGCTTTGCCACCCTTTTGGGCTGGTTCAATGACGAGCTGCTGCACCCGCATGTCGGGCAGGTCCTGCCGTTGGAACAAGTCAGCGCGGGAATGGATCTGCTGCGTAGCCGTCAGGCTGTTGGCAAGGTGGTCATCACACCCTGAAGCCTATTGGCTCGCCACCCGTAACGCGGGCTGACCCACCCCGCCGAACATCATGCGCAGCAGGTCCGACAATTCGGTGATCAGCTGAGATTTTGGCGCGTCTGCCCCATACATATTAATGTTCTGCAGCGGCAGCTCCGGCAACGCGCCATTGTGGTCAATCCGGATCATCTGCGGTGGCACGCTTTCTTCCAGTAACACTCCAACGCCCAGATCCGCACTGATCGTGGCCTCGATCGTCCGGTCGGAATCGCTATCGACCACCATGTCCCAGTCGATCCCGGCCTGATCCAGTGCGGCAGTGGCCAGAGGGCGGAAAATACATTTTCGCTGAAACGCCAGCCGCAAAGGGTTTTGCCGCCACATCGACCCGTTCGGCGCCCCGACCCACACCAGCGGGCTGCGATGGATCTGTTCGCCCCCTTCCGACACAGCGGATTCGGTGGTCAATATGATGTCGCATTCGCCCCGCGCATACAGCGCCTTCAATTCACGGGTGAAAGATGAAATCAACTGCACCCGTACCCGTGGGAAACTGGCGTGGAACCGTTGCAGCACGCGGAGAATGGTCGGCTGCACCACATCATGGGGCACACCCAGCGTCACCTCGCCTTCGAACGCCTGATCCGTCAGGCGCGCCATGACTTCATCATTCAGAGCCACCATGCGCCGAGCGTAGCCCAGCAACCGTTCCCCCGAGGCCGTCAGGGAAATGCCGCGACCCGACCGGTCGAGCAACTCCAAGTCTAATATATGCTCCAGCCGCTTGATCTGCATCGACACCGCAGATTGCGTCAGGTGAAGAAACCCGGCTGCCCGCGTCACACCGCCAGAATCGGCCACAGCGACGAAGGATCTGAGCGTGGTGATGTCGAGATTACGCATTCATCACAACCCCTGATGGTATTTGCCACAAACATTCGTTTTCAAAATAGAACACATTCCCCGTATGCATCAAAGAAATTGATGAAACTACAGCCAATCATCGCAAACCAAAGAAAGGGCGCAGATTATGACCTACTTCTCCGACACCCGCATCGCGTACCCGATCCACCGCAACCTTCCGTCGCTGACCCAAATGCTTTCGATCCGCAAACAGCGCCGTCAGCTGCGCAAAATGGACGCCCGCGCTCTGTTTGATATCGGTCTGACCCGCACTGAGGCCGTGGAGGAATCCCGTCGCCCGATGTGGGATGTCCCAGCCCACTGGCTGCGCTGACGACCATATTCAGATTTGATTAAAACAGCCCGTTTTGCGGGCCGTTTCCGATTATGCAACGCTTTGTGCATACCTGACAGAAAATCTTGAAAATCAGCCCAAAGACACCGATATTAGTTTCGAGTGCCGCAGAAGGGCTTCTGCGGAGTGAGTAGTTTTAACTGGAGTATCTCAATGGCTGAGTACGACACAGGCAGAACCATGGGCCGCGCCGCCGCCGGCGTCCGGGCTGCTGATATCGATGAGGGCCTGCGCGCCCACATGAACAAGGTCTATGGCACGATGTCCGTAGGCATGCTGATCACATTTGCCGCTGCATGGGCCATTTCCGGCCTGGCGACAACAACCGACCCGGCACTGGCCGCTGCGCAGATTGGCGAAGGCAAGTACCTGACCAGCTTGGGTGCAGCAATATACACATCCCCCCTGAAATGGGTGATCATGTTCCTGCCGCTGGCCTTTGTCTTTGGCTTCGGCGCCGCGATAAACCGGCTGTCAGCTGCCTCCGCGCAATTGGTGTTCTACGTTTTTGCGGCCACCATGGGCCTGTCGATCAGCTGGATCTTCATGGTCTTCACCGGATACTCGGTGATACAGGTTTTCCTGATTACGTCCATCGCATTCGCGGGCCTGTCGATCTGGGGCTACACCACCAAGAAAGATATCTCGGGCTGGGGTAGCTTCCTGATCATGGGTGTGATCGGCCTGATTGTGGCGTCGATCATCAACATCTTCCTGGGCAGCCCGGCGATCATGTTCGCGATCTCGATCATCGGTGTGCTGATCTTTGCGGGTCTGACCGCGTATGACACGCAGAAAATCAAGAACACCTACCTGCAGATGGCCCATACCGGCGATCAGGAATGGTTAGGCAAGGCTGCGATCATGGGCGCTCTGAACCTGTATCTGGACTTTATCAACATGTTCATGTTCCTGCTGCAGCTGCTGGGCAACCGCGAATAAGCAGGTCAAAGCACCAGAAATGCAAAGGGCCGGTCACCACGACCGGCCCTTTTCCTTTGTAAGGGTGTGATCAGGCTTGCCTCACCCGGTAAACGCGTTCAGTCTCCCCGACATGCTGGAACTTCGACCGAACTGCGAGATCTGCGATTGCGATCTGCCACCCGACAGCGCCGATGCTCGGATCTGCACCTATGAATGCACCTATTGCATCACCTGTGCCGAGGATGTGCTGGCAGGCGTCTGCGCCAATTGTGGCGGCAACCTCGTGCCGCGCCCGATCCGGCCCAAAACCGCTTGGCGCAATGGCACCGGCCTGGGGAACCACCCGGCCGGAACCAAGCGGCGCCACAACCGGTATTCCGAGGACGACCGCCGCGCTCTGAGCAAACGGCTGCGCGACGTGCCGCCGGATCAGCGGTGATCAGCCCGCGCAGACCAGCGCCATTGTCAGCCCCTGCGGGCGGTTCGGCTGCGGGCGCACAGCATACACCTGGCTGGCCGCAGGGCACCCTGTCAGCTGAGCCGCATTGGCGCCCAAGGCAGCGCTGGTTTCCGGCACGATATCAGGCGTGAACAGCCCCGATTTCGGCTCCAGCACAGCAAAGGGCTCGTGTTGACATACAGCACGCTCAAAGCCAATGGCTGGCCACCCACTGTCACCCTCTTAGACCGCCAAGCCGACCCACTGGCCTTGCGTATAACCAGTTCAGCATGATCTGCCCGGTTGGCACTGCCCGAACGCACGGCGCGCGACGGGATATCAGAATAGAGCTTGCCTATGTTCAAACGCGGATCGAGATAATCAGCCTGCGCCATCGTCGGTTCAGACCCAAGCCCGCTGAAACCGGTGCTTTGGTGTTTGGCGGCATTGTCACAGGCCGAGAGGGTCAGGATCGCGGCGGTTAGCAGGCAGATACGTTTCATAGTGGCAGTCCCGATGCAGATTTTGGGAGCCTAGGCACCAAACAAACGCGTCAGAAATGGGGCGGCGTCGCGTTGCCGTCAATCCAGCAGGCGTTCCATCCGGATTGCTGGAAACACGATGCCGGGCTGCAGTGTCATCTCCATTGAGCCAACCGTGGCAAACCCCATCGCTTCGTAAAACGGTACAGCGGTCCTGGTGGCGTAACACAGCAGATGCGCGATGCCCGCAGACTGCGCGGTTTCAAACACACGCGTCATCACCGCACGCGCCACGCCCTGACGCGTCATGCGGTCATCGGTCGCCACATGCCGGATATGGCCCAGCTCTGACGAGGCCCTGTCCTTGGTCCAGCCACCTGCGCCTACGATCTGTCCTGCATCGTCTTCAGCCACGTAATAGGTGCCGCTGGCCAAAAGCGACGGTTGCGCACGGCTGATCAACGGCAGTGCCGTCACCAATACCGAAGGCGGGTAGTCTGGTTTCGCTAGGCGAGGATAGGCGCGGGCCAGCACCGCATCCACTGCGGCCAAATCGCCAGATCGCGCTGTACGGACCGCGATGGCCAAGGCGCTCCCCCAAAAAAACAAAAGGGCCACATGACATGTGACCCTTTCAAAACCGTTTCTGCAAGTCAGGCTTACTTGATCTTGCCTTCCTTATATTCCACGTGCTTGCGCGCCACCGGGTCATATTTCCGGACCGACATCTTTTCGGTCATGGTCCGTGCGTTTTTCTTGGTAACGTAGAAATGGCCGGTGCCTGCGGTGGAGTTCAGGCGGATTTTGATCGTGGTTGGCTTCGCCATCGGATGTCTCCTGCATCGGGCGCAACGTCCGGCCCGGAGTAAATTCGTGAAGCCCGCCTTTTACGCGGATTCATGGCCCTGTCAACCGATATCCGGGGGGAAGAGGCCGGGAATCTGCACGGGCCATACGCCACGTTTTACTGGCCCGAAAAAAGGTTCTGCGCGCGGAGAGCCTGTAAGCCGGATTCTGTTCCGGGGTTGCCCCCTTCGATGACCATTCCTCTATGACCGGCGTTGCCGCAGGCCTTTAGCTGCCAACCCGACCCCTCTCGGCTGAAGCGTACCTAGCGGCGGTATCCCGTTGCCGAGACCGGCCCGCGCGGGGGTCCTATTCGGCATTGCTCCCGGTGGGGCTTGCCGTGCCACCCCTGTTGCCAGAGGCGCGGTGGGCTCTTACCCCACCGTTTCACCCTTACCCTGCATGCAGGGCGGTCTGTTCTCTGTGGCGCTTTCCGTCGGACCCGGCAGGGAACCCGCCAAACCCGCCCGGGCGTTACCCGGCACCGTTACTTCAGGGAGTCCGGACTTTCCTCTCCGGCGGGGAACCCGCCGCAGCGGCCATCCGACCCTCCGCGCGTCAGCGCATGTGGCAGCAAAGCGATGCTGCGTCAATGGTCCCGGTGGCGCGGAACAGCCAGCCCCTGACGCACCAGCCGCGCCCAGTCAAAACGTGGGCCGGGATCAAACTTGCGACCCGGCGCGCTGTCAGAATGGCCGATCACACCCTCAGCCGGGATGCTCCAGCGTTCCATGATCTGCGGCAACATTGCCTCCAGCACCGCCATCTGCGGTTCGGCAAATGGGTGGTTGCCGCGATTGTCGAGTTCGATCCCGATGCTGCGCGAATTCACATCATCCAGACCCTGCCATTGCCCTGCACCGGCGTGCCACGCCCGACAGGGTTCATCGACCATCTGCCACAGCATTCCGTCCGATCCGATCAGGTAATGCGCGCTGACCTCCGCTTGCGGATCACAAAGTCGCTCCAGCGCCTCGCCAGCGCTGTCCATCGCGGTATAGTGCAGGACGATCCACTGCGGCACCAACCCCTCCCGACGGTCCCCGAAATTGGGTGACGGGTGCCAGATCAGTTGCATCCGGGTCAGCTTTTAATAGCCTGCCGGAACGGTGTCGGATCCCATGCGCAGGCAAACCCATCCCCGTCCGGATCCAGCCCCATACGGTCCCGTTGGGGCCCACCGCTGGACAGGAACGCTATCTGTGCCTGATCTGCTGAGGGGTATTTTGCACAGTTCCGCTGTGCCTTGGCGCTCAGGTTGATCCCTGTGCGGGAATAAACCCGCGTGCCGGGCTGGTTGCTGGTCGAAAGCGCGAAACTGACGATGTTCGGCGCGCGGTCTTCCGGACGTTCCGGCACGGCGGTGGGCGCAATCACGGCATAAGCTTCGCGGTTCTGTTTCAAACGGGCAGCGTCGCTGTCAATGGATTCACGGGAAGAAACCGCCTGAAAATCGTTTTCGTCCGAGATGCCCGGATTGCTGTATTGCTTGGGTGGCGGGTTGTTCGGGCTCGCCTCCACCGGGGCGACACCGGAGTTAAGCGCCGCTGCCTGCAGCGCGGCCGCCGTTTCGTTGGCAATATCTTCTGCGGTTTCTGTCTGGGTCGTCACCGCACGGCTGACCGGTACAGGTAAAGGCTGTGGCTGCGGAGGCAAAGCTGCGGCCACGACCGGTGGCGCAAGCGGGGCCGTATCAGCGGCGGCCAACGTTTCTGTCGACACAACTTTGGGCGGCGGCACCGCAGCGCCGGTGCGGGCCCCGGCAACGGCTGCGTCCTGAGCCAAAGCATCATCAAAAGACGTATCGAACCCTGCACCGCTTTCTGGGATTTCCGGTGCACAGGCTGCTGTCAGCCCAAGGGCTGCCACCAAAACTACTGCGCGCATAACTGCTATCCTGCCGCTTTTGTTCTTCCTTGTGGGCAGCCTACCACCATTTCGACGGTTTGGCCACAAAACCTGCGGCATTTTCAAGAACCTGCGCAGCGTTCAGCAGATCGCCCTCTTCCCACGGGCGGCCAATCAGCTGCAGGCCCAGCGGCAGGCCTTGCTTGTCCAGCCCTGCAGGTACCGACACGCCGGGTAGTCCGGCCAGGTTCACGGTCACAGTGAATACGTCGTTCAGATACATCCGCACCGGGTCGGCATCGGTCATTTCGCCCAGCCCGAAGGCCGCAGACGGTGTAGCCGGTGTCAGGATATAATCCACACCTGCAGCAAACGCATCTTCGAAGTCCTTCTTGATCAGTGTCCGCACCTTACGCGCTCTGTTGTAATAGGCATCGTAGAAGCCTGCAGACAGCACATAGGTGCCGATCATCACCCGGCGCTTCACCTCTGGCCCAAACCCTTCGGCGCGGGTCTTTTCATACATCTCGGTAATGCCATCGCCCTGCGCCAGCTTGGCCCTGTGGCCATAGCGCACACCGTCATAGCGCGCGAGGTTCGAAGACGCCTCCGCCGGGGCGATGACATAGTAGGCAGGCAGAGCGTATTTGGTATGTGGCAGGGAGATATCGACAATCTTCGCGCCCGCATCCTCCATCATCTTGCGGCCGTCGGCCCACAGCGCTTCAATCTCATCCGGCATGCCGTCCATGCGGTATTCACGCGGAATGCCGATGGTTTTGCCCCGGATATCCCCGGTCAGCATCGCCTCGAAATCCGGCACCGTCAGATCGGCGCTGGTGCTATCCTTGGGATCATGCCCGCACATCGCCTCCAGCATGATCGCGGCATCGCGCACCGATTTGGTCATCGGTCCGGCCTGATCCAGCGAAGAGGCAAAGGCCACGATGCCCCAGCGCGAACACCGGCCATATGTGGGCTTGATGCCCGTGATGCCGGCAAAGGCCGCTGGCTGACGGATGGAGCCGCCCGTGTCGGTGCCGGTCGCGGCCAGACACAGATCCGCCGCCACAGCCGAAGCCGACCCGCCCGAAGATCCGCCCGGGGTAAGCTGTGCGTCATCGTTGTCCCGCCGCCACGGGTTTAACACGTTGCCATAACATGCGGTTTCGTTGGACGAGCCCATGGCGAATTCGTCCATGTTCAGCTTGCCCAGCATCACCGCACCCGCATCCTGCAGCTTCTGGCTGACGGTGGATTCGTACTCGGGCTTGAACCCTTCCAGGATGTTCGACGCCGCCTGGCTAGGCACACCCTTGGTGCAGAACAGATCCTTGATACCGATCGGCAGGCCGCACATCTTGGGTGCATCGCCTTGCGCCAGCCGCTTGTCCGCTGCCTCGGCCCGCTCCAGCGCAATCTCAGGTGTCTTGTGCACAAACGCGTTCAACACTCCGGCGCCTTCGATGGCCTCCAGGCAGGCATTGGTCAGATCCACCGAGCTTACTTCACCCTTGCGCAACAGATCACGCGCACCAGACAAGCCGAAGCGGTTGAGAGAGGATTCACGTGTCATCGGACTTACTCCACCACTTTCGGCACAGCGAAGAAGCCTTCGCGCGCATCGGGGGCATTCGACATCACCTTGTCGGGCATTTTGCCATCGGTCACCTCGTCCACGCGACGTTTCAGCCGCATGGGCGTGACCGACACCATCGGTTCAACCCCGTCCACGTCAACTTCACCAAGCTGTTCGATGAAACCCAAGATGGTATTGAATTCCGCCGCCAGCGCCGGCAAATCGTCGTCTTCGACCTTGATCCGGGCCAGTTTGGCCACCTTGGCGGCCGTGCTTTCGTCGATGGACATAGGGCAACTCTCCGATGCGTCCTGCGCCGTTTACAGTCGCGCGTGCCCGGCTTCAAGACCGCCCCCGCATGTACCGGGGGAATTGCCCTTGCGACCGTCGCGTTCTGTGCGCAGGATCGTGGAACATTCGCGGAGGTTCCCATGAAAAACAGCCAAGTGATCCTGGCCCAGCGCCCGGTCGGCGTGCCCAAGCCCCAGCATTTCGAACTGCGGGAGGTCGATGTGTCCGAACCGGGCGAAGGTCAGATGCTGATCCGGGTCAGCCACTGGTCCGTCGACCCGGCCATGCGCGGCTGGGCCAATGACGTGCCGAACTATTCCCCGCCAGTGGAGTTGGGCACGCCAATGCGGTCGCTGGCGGTGGGTGAAGTCATTGCTTCCCGCCACTCAGATTACTCCGAAGGCGACGTGGTTGAAGGCATGCTGGGCTGGCAGAGCCACGCGCTGAGCGATGGCAGCAACATTGGTCACAAAGTAATGGAAACCGACCTGCCCCGTACCTATGCGCTGGGGATCCTCGGGTTGAACGGCACCACCGCATATTTCGGCGTGATGGACACACTATCAGCCAAAGCAGGCGATACGGTTGTGGTCTCCACTGCGGCGGGCGCGGTGGGCTCTGCCGTCGGCCAGATCGCCAAGATCCTCGGCTGCCGCACGGTGGGCATCGCGGGCGGGCCAGAGAAAACCCGGCAGTGTCTAGAAGAGTTCGGCTTTGACGCCGCTATCGACTACAAATCCGAAGATGTAAGCGCGGCGGTGGCAGCGGCCTGCCCAGATGGCGTGGATTGCTATTTCGACAACACCTGCGGTCCGATTTCTGACGCGGTAATGACCCACCTGGCACACGGCGCTCGGATTGCCATTTGCGGCACCGCCTCCATCACCAAATGGGATCCGCTGCCCATTGGCCCGCGCGTGCACCGCCAGTTGCTGGTGACACGTGCACGGATGCAGGGGCTGTTGATCTTCGATTTTGCCGACCGCCTGGACGAAGCCCGCAACGCATTGGCAGGTTGGGTGCGCGCCGGCAAGCTGTCGGTGCGCGAACATATCCTGCAAGGGCCCGAGACCGCGCCGGGCGCGATTGAGATGCTGTATAAGGGCGAGAACACTGGCAAACTGCTGATTGCCGTCTGACGCCAGCCCAAGCCGCGTCGAAGCGGCTTGGGACAAGCGGTTTGAAAATCGTTTTGCCGAGGGCTTTCGAAAACCCTCGACGCGCCACAAAGGAACGACTCCGATGAAAATGACCCTGCACCACATCAACCTTTCCACCGAAAACGTCGAACGACTGGACCGGTTCTACCGTGATGTGATGGGCCTATCCGAAGAAAGCGGCGGGCTGCCCACTTTAGAAAAACGGCAGGGTTATGCAGGCGACGTGGCTTTTGTCACCGATGGGGCGATCCAGATGCACCTGGCACAAAAGGATATCCATGCTGGGTTCAATTCCGGCCAGACGGTGAACCCTGTCAGCCGCGGCCATATCGCCTATCGCACAGATGACATAGACGCCTTCAAGGCGCATCTGGATGCGCAGGGCATCCCCTATTCCGACTGGGGCAACCAGGCGGTGGAAGGCTGGCACCAGATCTTCTTCTATGACCCCGACGGCAATGTGATCGAGGTGCACGAAGTAAGGGAATAACCCGCCTCAGTCGATCATGGTGGCGTCTTTGAGGATGATCCGATGCCGCCGGGTTCGGATCCAATCGTTCAGCTCTTCATCCAATAAAAACTGACTCGCAATGAAACAGTGCATGTGCCGGATTTCATCCAGCGGGCGGCGCCAGCTTTTGTACTGGTGCGCATCGGGCGGGCCAACCTGTGCTTCGGCTTCTACCAGTGCGAGGGCTGGTATGGTGTCGGTCATGTCTTTCTACCCTCATGTGAGGCAGTTTCCCTTGCGGACGCCACACAGCCAGCGGCGCTTCAGTGAACATTCACCCGCGTTTCCGCATGCAGAGCGGTGCCCAGAATATGTTCGGCCCAGTGGACACATGATAAGCCCCGCCCACGATCGGCGGGTCAGTGTGTCCGACAGTCTCTGCATCCTTGACCAGATAAGCCAGGGTCAGGAGGAAATGCCGCATCGTATTCAGGCGCGCACGTGTCCTGTAGTTGCTAGCCGGACAATAGCTGCTGATGCCCCCAACTCCCTGACCCGCATCACGAACGAGCCATTCCGCAACGTCATCGGTTACAACAATTGCACTGTGCCCACGCCGGACCGACACTGGCCCGACAACCGGGGACCGGGTGGAGGAGAACCATGCATACCAAAACCATCGACCTGAATGGGCATCCGTTCTTCGTGCGCCATTGGGGAAACCCCGAAAACCCGCCACTGCTGATGCTGCACGGGTTCCCGGAGTATGGCGGCGCCTGGGCCGAACTGGCCCCACTGCTGACGGACCATTTCTATTGCATTGCACCGGATCAGCGCGGCTATGGCCAAAGCTGGGCGCCCGAAGCCGTGGAGAATTACACAGGTGCGGCACTGACCAGCGACATGGCCGCCCTGATCGCGCATTACGGCGACACGGTCACCGTGCTGGGCCACGACTGGGGCGCCGCCGTCGCCTATGGGCTGGCGATGTTCTACCCCCAGCTTGTGGACCGGCTCATCATCCTCAACGGTGTGCATCCGGTGCCGTTCCAACGCGCACTTGCCACAGGCGGAGCGCAGACCGAAGCCTCGCAATACATCACCTATCTGCGTCAGCCCGACAGCCACCAAAAACTCTCCGCGAACAACTTGGAGAAAATGATAACGTTCTTTTCCGCCCGGATGGCCTTCAACTGGCTGTCGCCCAAACGGCTGGAAGAATACCGCACCGAATGGGCCCGCCCCGGTCGCCTGAACGGCATGATCAACTGGTACCGGGCCTCCCCCCTGCAGGTTCCCAAGCCCGGAGAACCGTTGCAAGATCTGCCCTCCTGGCCGAAAGAAAAAACGATGGTCCGCTGCCCCCATCTTCTGATCTGGGGCTTAGGCGACAAGGCCCTGCTGCCGGAGGTCACCGATGGGTTGGAAGAATTCGCACCCGACCTGACCCGCATCGAAATGGAAGACGTTGACCACTGGCTGTGCCACCAGAAACCACATGAGGTGGCCGCCCATATCCTGAACTGGACCGCAACATGATCACTGTACACCACCTGAACCGCTCCCGCTCCCACCGCATCCTATGGCTGCTGGAAGAGCTGGAGGCGCCCTACGAAGTGCGCCGCTACGAGCGCAATCAAAAGACCAACCTCGCCCCACCAGAACTGATGCAGATCCACCCGCTGGGCAAATCCCCGGTGATTGAGATGGACGGGCGCGTGATCTCGGAATCGGCCGCCATCATAGAGGTGCTCTGCGCCGCTTACGGACCTCAGATGATCCCCCCCGCAGGCAGTGATGCCCATGTTCAGCATCTGGAGCTCATGCATTTCGCCGAAGGCTCGGCTATGCCCCCGATCCTGCTCAACCTTTATGTCGGTACGCTGGGCGATGCTGGCGCGCCCCTGCAGCCGCGTATTGAACAACAGCTCGACAGCCATTTCACCTATATGGAGCAGATCCTGCGCCCGTCCGGGCATTTCGTGCTGGACCAGCTTTCGGCAGCGGATATCATGCTCAGCTTCCCCGCTGAGATCGCCATGCGTCTGGGCCGCCGTGCAGATTTCCCGCAACTGGCAGATTTTGTGGAACGCATCCACGCCCGCCCAGCCTATACAAGCGCTTTCGAAAAAGGCGGCGGCGACTGACTGAAAATACGTGCTCCAAAATGTGTATTGAAATGCACATTTTGGAGCCTTCGCTACGAAACGCATGCACAGCAACCAGATCTGCAGGTTGATCAAACTGTGCGGACCGTAGAAAGCTTTTGACCGCGCGGGAAGCAAGCGCGCTGTCTACAAGTCGTGAATTGTCTGCCTTTACCCCAACGAATTACGGATCAGACAGGCGACCGAAGACATCGGCGACCGCATCATCGCCGTCGTGCAAGGTCCATTCACCAAAGACGAAATGGCCAACTGGTTGCGCACCAAAGACACAGCCGGAAACACGCCCCAACTCTCCATATTTACTCAGATATGCCAGGCGACGCTTACAAGGCGGCGGGCAGCGTTTCCTCCCAGATCAATGATGGCCCCACTCGTCGGGATTATCCGACCCTGGGCTCAGCCCAATCACATCGCCGTCCGTATTCACCCCCAGACCCAGTACAGTTCGGTTGGCATAGGCAAAATACGCGACCACCTGGTTCACCTCGAGGATCTGCCCGTCCTCCAGCCCGACCGCCCGCAAGGCCTCCACATTCGCAACATCCATGTCCTGCGCCGCACTGGTCAGCTGCTCGGCATAAACCAGCATCTGCTGAACCGACGGGTCCACGATACCCTCAAACCCCCCATCACCGGTGGCCGCTCCGATCACTGCATCCGCCCGCGCCTCATCCGCCAACAGCCGCCGCAGCCCCGCCGCGTGGTGCCGCACACAGTAGTCACACCCGTTCAGGTGGCTCACTCGCACGCCCAACAACTCCAACACCCATTTCGGCAGGCTGTTCCCGGTATGGTGCAGCACGTTTTTGTACAGCGCCATGTGCCCTTCCATCGAATGCGGCCGCAGAGAATGCGCCATCATGATATTGTCCACATTGTTCCCGGGCCCGGTCACCCGCTCGTAGAGCTTTCGCAACCGGCCCGTTGCCACTTCAAAAGGAACCGTCTTGATCCAGGTCATCGCCTCTCCCCTCCGATGCACCGCGATTTGTCCACAAATCGCATGAAATCCGGTCACGGATTTCCAACGAATGATCCATCATTCGTCCCCTTCCCCCGACGCGCAACCCCTGCCATAATCGCACGAACACCAAAAACAAGAGCAGCGGTATGAACGACCTCCTCACTGGGGTGGCCCCCTCAGACTACGACGCCTCCTCCATCGAAGTGCTCGAAGGGCTCGAACCGGTCCGCAAACGGCCGGGCATGTACATCGGCGGCACTGATGAACGCGCGCTGCATCACATGGTGGCCGAAATCCTCGACAACTCGATGGACGAAGCGGTTGCCGGCCATGCCACCCGGATTGAAGTCGAACTGCACGCCGACTACGCGCTCACGGTCCGCGACAACGGCCGCGGTATCCCCATCGACCCACATCCGAAATTCCCCGACAAATCCGCGCTGGAGGTGATCCTGTGCACGCTGCACGCAGGCGGCAAGTTCTCCGGCGAGGCCTACCAGACCTCAGGCGGCCTGCATGGTGTGGGCGCATCAGTCGTCAACGCCCTGTCGGACAGCATGGTGGTCCAGGTTGCCCGCGACCGTAAACTCTTTGAACAACGCTTCTCACGCGGCCTGCCACTGGGCCCTGTGGCCGAGGTCAGCGCCGCCCCCAATCGCCGGGGCACCACCGTCACCTTCCACGCGGATGAGGAAATCTTCGGCCATCACCGCTTCAAACCCGCGCGGCTGTTCAAATCGATCCGGTCCAAAGCCTACCTCTTTTCCGGCGTCGAAATTCGCTGGAAATCCGCCATCGATGATGGCGAAACACCGACCGAGGCCACCTTCCATTTCCCAGGCGGCCTGGCCGATTACCTGCAGGAAACGCTGGGCGCCGCCTCCACCTATGCTGACGCGCCGTTTGCGGGCACGGTTGATTTCATGGAAAGGTTCGGAACGCCCGGCAAGGTCGAATGGGCGATCAACTGGACGCCATCGCGCGACGGGTTCATCCAATCCTACTGCAACACCGTGCCCACGCCCGAAGGCGGTACGCATGAGGCCGGGTTCTGGGCCGCCGTGCTGAAAGGCATCCGCGCCTATGGCGAGCTGGTGAACAACAAAAAAGCCAGTCAGATCACTCGCGAAGATCTGAATTCAGGCGGCTGCGCGCTGGTTTCCTGCTTCATCCGCGAGCCCGAATTCGTGGGTCAGACCAAGGACCGCCTCGCCACTGTCGAAGCGCAGAAGCTCGTCGAAAATGCCGTACGCGACCATTTCGACAATTGGCTCGCCGCAGATACCAAATCCGCGGGTTCCATCCTCGATTTCCTCGTGCTGCGGGCCGAAGAACGGCTGCGACGACGCCAGGAAAAAGAAACTGCACGTAAATCTGCCACGAAGAAACTGCGCCTGCCCGGCAAGCTGGTCGACTGCTCGCAAAGCGCGCGGGAGGGCACGGAGTTGTTCATCGTCGAAGGTGACAGCGCAGGCGGCTCGGGCAAGGCCGCGCGGGACCGCAAGACCCAGGCCATGCTGCCCCTGCGTGGCAAGGTTCTGAACGTGCTGGGCGCAGCGTCGTCCAAGATCTCCACCAATGCGGAAATCAAAGACCTCTGCGATGCGCTTGGCGTCGGGCTGGGCACGCGATTCAACATCGACGACCTGCGCTATGACAAGGTCATCATCATGACCGATGCAGATGTCGACGGCGCCCATATCGCCGCGCTCTTAATGACCTTCTTCTTCACCCAGATGCGCCCGCTGATCGACCAGGGCCACCTCTACCTCGCCTGCCCGCCGCTCTATCGCCTGACCCAAGGCGCCAAGCGCGTCTATTGCCTGGACGAACGGGAGCGGGATGAATGGATGGAAAAGGGCCTGGGCGGCAAGGGCAAGATCGACGTCAGCCGGTTCAAGGGTCTGGGGGAGATGGACGCCAAGGACCTGAAAGACACCACGATGAACCCCGAAACCCGCAAGCTGATCCGGGTGACGATTGACGAGGACGAACCGGGCGAAACCGGCGATCTGGTCGAGCGGCTGATGGGGAAAAAGCCGGAACTGCGGTTTCAGTATATTCAGGAGAATGCGCGGTTTGTGGAGGAGTTGGATGTGTGAATGAGCACTGGCGTAGGGAGGTCAACGTTCGTTATTTCCGAAAAAAGACTCCAATAACCTGTGTCAAATCAAGTGAAAAAGGCTCTCTTGGCCTCCACCATCTTGATCTTGAACTCCAGGCTAGCTGCAGCCGAGGGACAAATTTAAACAGCAATTGTGCTAGAAAAAATAGCGGTGGTGCAAACCAACTCTGAGACGGGTGGAATGAGAATTTGCTCGCCGGGTGCACAAGTCTTGATGGATCCTCCCACCATTCTTGATGCGCAAATGCAATGCGAACCTTGGAGCGAATGTAGCGAGTAGCGTGGGGGTACACCCACCGCTTATGCTAATCAAATCGCGAGAGAACAGATTTGCTGTCATTCCGCTCCAGGCGGATGCCCGTCAAACCGAGACCCATACTTGATCCCGCCCCGCCAGACCGGCTACGGTCCGCACTACACCATGCGGCTCATTGCCATTCTGTCTCTCGTCACGCTCGCTCTAGCTGGGTGTGAGCAATGTGCGCCCGGTCCGCACACTAATGTCAATGTCGGCGTCGGCACTGGGGGTGTGCATGGGGGTGTGTCCGTCGGGCAAAGGTGCGGGCCGATCAATATCTCTGTCGGCACCGGCAATTACTATCACGTCCCGTTCTGAGCGCCGATCACCGCCAGGAACGCCCGGATCACTGGCACTTCGCGCCGTGCGGTCAGGGTGACCAGCGCCTCTGACATCGCCAGGTCCACATCTGTCACCGGCACCTGCACAATGCGCGGGTCGCGGCCTGCCTCGGCCTCGGACACAAAGCCCAGCCCGGCCCCCGCCGCCACCATTTCGCGCATCGCCTCGCGCCCCTCCGCTTCGATCACCGGGGCCAGCGTCAGACCCCGCCGCGCCGCCTCTGCCTCCAGCGCCGCACGGGTTTTGGAGCCAGTTTCGCGGAAGATCAGGTTGTGGTGCACCAGATCCCCAAACGCCACCGACCCGCGCCATTTGCTGCGCGCACAAATCGCCACGATCGGGGTACGGCCCAGATCGACCACGTCCAGATCAGGCGCGCTGGCGATATTGCCGACAACACCAACCTCTGCATCGTAATTCCGCAAGGCGCGCAGCACGTTTTCGGTGTTGCCCGACCGGATCACCACCGATACGCGCGGATGATCGCGGCGAAACGCCTGCACCGCGTCAGCAACATGAATCGCGCTGTCGGCCACGATGCGAAGCTGCCCGGTGATCACCGCGCCGGAATGGTCCAGGTAGTCACCAATCCGCTCCTCCGTCTCAAAAAACTCCCGCGTCAGGCGGAACAACCCCTCTCCCGCTTCGGTCAACGTGACTGACCGCGCCTCGCGCCGGAACAGCAGCGTGTCATAGGTCTGCTCCAGACGCCGCACCTGGTCTGACAATGACGGCTGGGTCTGGTTCATCACCTCGGCCGCACGTGAAAAACCACCATGTAGAGCGACGTTGTGAAAGGCGCGGAGCTGAGTGTATCGCATAATATAGATTTATCTTATGATTGGATAAAAAACAAAGATTTCTCATATGCATCGCAACACCGCATAAGCAGGGCAGTCACAGCCCGGAGATTATCCCATGTCCGACACCCCCCTGCCCGCCCCAGATGGCGGTGAACCCTACCTCCTGACACCCGGGCCGCTGACCACCTCCTACGCAGTGAAACAGGCGATGCTGAAGGACTGGGGCAGTTGGGATGATGATTTCCGCGCCATGACCAGCGTCCTGCGGTCGCGCTTGCTGGACCTGATCGGACCGGGGCGGGATAGCTACGATTGCGTGCCGATCCAGGGTTCGGGCTCTTTTCTGGTCGAAGCGATGCTGGGCAGCTTCGTGCCGCAGGATGGCAAAGTGCTGGTGCTGGCCAACGGGGCTTATGGCCTGCGCGCAGCCAAGACGCTGGACTACCTGGGCCGTGCCTGTCATCTGCTGGACATGGGTGATTACCTGCCACCACGAGGCACGGAGGTGGCCGCGATCCTCGCCGACGACCCCGCAATTACCCATGTGCTGGCAATCCATTGTGAAACCTCATCGGGCATCCTGAACCCGGTGGAGGAAATCGCCGCCGCCACCCGTGCCGCGGGCCGCAAGCTGCTGATCGACAGCATGTCTGCCTTTGGCGCACTGCCGCTGGACCCCGAGGCGCTGGGATGCGCTGCGTTTGTCTCCTCCGCCAACAAATGTATCGAAGGCGTGCCCGGTTTTGGCTTTGTCATCTGCCGCAAGGATGAGCTGGCTGCCAGCAAAGGCAATTCCCATTCGCTGGCCTTGGACGTGCATGCGCAATGGGAAACGATGGAAAGCTCCGGCCAGTGGCGGTTCACCCCGCCGACACATGTGGTCGCCGCCTTCCTGACCGCGCTGGATGCGCATGCATCCGAGGGCGGCGTCGCAGGCCGGGGCGCGCGTTACCTCAAAAACCGCGACACACTGGTCCCTGCTATGCGCGCGCTGGGGTTCGAAACCCTGCTGGATGATCGCTGGCTGTCACCCATCATCGTGACCTTCTTCTGCCCGGCTGACCCGAAATTCGACTTTGCCCGCTTTTACGACGCCATGAAGGCGCGTGGATTCATCATATACCCCGGCAAGCTGACCGTCGTGGACAGCTTCCGTGTCGGATGCATCGGGCAGATGGACCACCACGTGATGACCCGTGTGGCCCAAGCCGCTGCTGAGGCGCTGACTGAAATGGGCGTGACCTCGGCCGCGCCCCCCGCTACTGCCCTTGAAGAAAAGAAACGTCTTGCCGCCTGAAGGACCGCCTATGACTGTGACCGCGAATGACCGCACCTATGCCCAACCAGCAACCTGCGCCGTGGCGATTTGCCTTGACGGTTGTGAACCCGCCTACCTGGAGGAAGCCATCGCACGCGGGCTGATGCCCACGCTGAAACGCATCCAAGCAACCGGCACCGACCGGCTGGCGCATTCGGTGATCCCCAGCTTCACCAACCCCAACAACATGTCCATCGCCACCGGCCGCCCCCCGGTCGTGCACGGGATCTGCGGCAACTTCCTCTATGACCCGGAAACGGGCGAAGAGGTGATGATGAACGATGTCCGCTTCCTGCGGGCGCCGACGATCTTTTCCCAGTTCTACGCCGCCGGGGCCCGCGTGGCCGTGGTAACCGCCAAGGACAAGCTGCGCGCGCTGCTGGGCGACGGGCTGGGCTTTGATGAAGATCGGGCGATCTGCTTTTCCTCCGAACGCTCCGATCAGGCAACAAAAGCGGCCAATGGCATCGACGACGCCAGCGCTTGGCTGGGCCGTCCGGTGCCCGAGGTGTATTCTGCGGATCTGAGCGAGTTTGTCTTTGCCGCAGGCGTCAAGTTGCTGAAGGAATGGAAGCCGGATGTGATGTATCTGTCGACGACGGATTACATCCAGCACAAGTTCGCGCCCGATGAAAAAGGCGCGCTGGATTTCTATGAGATGTTCGATGGCTACCTGGCCACGCTTGATGCCATGGGCGCAGCGATTGTCATCACAGCTGACCACGGGATGAAACCCAAACATGACATAAACGGCGATCCAGCCGTGATCTATGTGCAGGATGTGCTGGACGGCTGGCTGGGCGAAGCCGCCGCGCGCGTGATCCTGCCGATCACCGACCCCTACGTGGTGCATCACGGCGCCTTGGGCAGTTTTGCCACTGCCTATCTGCCCAACGGAGCGGACCGCGACGACATCATCACCCGCCTGCGCGCCCTTCCCGAAATGCTGGAGGTGCTGTCGCGAGAAGAGGCTGTGGCGAAATACGAACTCCCCGCCGACCGCATTGGCGATCTGACTATGGTGTCGACCGAAAACATGACCCTCGGCACCAGCGCCGACCGCCACGATCTGGCCGCGCTGAAAGAACCGCTGCGCAGCCACGGCGGACTGACCGAGCAGGAGGTGCCGTTCATCGTGAACCGCATGCTGGACCTGCCAAACGCCCCGGTACTGCGTAATTTTGATGCGTTCTTCTACGCCTGCGCTGCCGCCGCACTGCAGGAGGTGTCCGCATGACACAAGTTTCCCAACCCATCCGCCACGACTCCATGCGCATTGGCGGCGAAAAGGTCGATACCGACGCCCGGATCGAGGTACGCTATCCTTACACCAATGAGGTCATCGGCACTGTTCCTGCAGGGGATGCCAGCCACGCCGCCCGCGCCTTTGAAATCGCTGTAGGCTATACCTCCACCCTGACCCGCTATGAACGCCAGCAGATCCTGTTCCGCGCCGCCGAACTGATCCGCGACCGGCGCGAGGAAATTGCCCATTGGCTGACGCTGGAACTGGGCATCTGCAAGCAGCACAGCCTTTATGAAGCAGGTCGTAGCTACGACGTGTTCACGCTGGCGGGCCAGCTGGTCATTCAGGATGATGGGCAGATCTTCTCCTGCGATCTGACCCCACAGGGCAAGGCACGCAAGATCTACACCAAGCGTGAACCGGTGCGGGCGATCTCCGCCATCACACCGTTCAACCATCCGCTCAACATGGTCGCGCACAAGATCGCGCCCTCGATTGCCACGAACAATTGCCTGGTGTGCAAACCGACTGAGCTGACTCCGCTAACGGCGATTACCCTGGCCGATATCCTCTATGAGGCCGGCCTGCCCCCCGAGATGTTCCAGATCGTCACCGGATGGCCCAAGGACATCGGCGACGCTATGGTCACCGACCCGAATATCGATGTCATCACCTTCACCGGCGGCGTGCCGGTGGGCAAGATGATCGCCGAAAAGGCAGGCTACAGACGAGCCGCGCTGGAACTTGGCGGGAACGACCCGCTGATCATTCTAAACGACCTGGATGATGCCGACCTGGACAAGGCTGCCACCATCGCCGTGGCCGGGGCCACCGGCAATTCCGGCCAGCGCTGTACCGCCGTAAAACGCATCCTTGTGCAGGAAAGCGTGGCCGACCGGTTCGTGCCGATGGTGCTGGAAAAGGCCAAGGCCATCCGCTTTGGCGACCCGATGGATCCGGACACGCAGCTGGGCTGCGTGATCCACGCGCAGGCGGCGGAACTGTTCGAAAACCGCGTGTTGCAGGCGGCGGAGGGCGGCGCAGAAATCCTGTATCACCCTGAACGGCAAGGTGCCTTGCTGCCACCAATCGTGGTAGATCGCGTGTCGCATGACAGCGAACTGGTCATGGAAGAAACCTTTGGCCCCATCGTGCCCATTGTGCGTGTCCCGGATGACGACGCAGAGGTGATGCGGATTTCCAACTCGACCGATTTCGGCCTGTCCTCCGGCGTCTGCACCAATGATTTCCGGCGCATGCAGGCCTTTATCGAAGGGTTGAACGTGGGCACTGTGAACATCTGGGAAGCGCCCGGCTACCGGATCGAGATGTCGCCATTCGGAGGTATCAAGGACAGCGGCAATGGCGTGAAGGAAGGCGTGCTGGAAGCTATGAAATTCTTCACCACGGTCAAGACCTATTCCCTGCCCTGGCCGTAGCGCGGTGCTTTCAGTCAGGTAAAACCCTTCCCGCAAAGGCCCAGATTATTCGCTGTATAATCCTGGCCGTCGAGAGGTCGCGATGAAACATACCGAAGGCGATGCCAACACATCGGTTGCCCGTGCCACATGGGACAGTGCGGCGGTCGACCCTCAAACCCGCGACCTGTTGGACCGGGACGCACGCGCCTTTCTGCATCAGTCGCTTAGCTCACCCTGCCTGTCCACCATCGTGCGCGCAGAAGGGATCTGGATCGAAGATACCGCCGGTCGACGGTTCATGGATTTTCATGGCAATTCCGTGCATCACCTCGGTTATGGCCACCCACACGTGGTGGCTGCCATCAAGGACCAGCTGGACAGCCTGCCATTTTCGCCCCGACGGTTCACCAATGACGTGTCGGTCACACTGGCCGAACGGCTCGGGCAACTGGCACCCGCTGGGCTCGACAAGGTGCTCTTCACCACCGGTGGTTCGGATGCCATCGAAGTTGCGCTCAAAATCGCTCGCGCGGCAACCGGGCGGTTCAAGACACTGAGCTTCTGGGATAGTTTCCATGGCGCGGGCTTTGGTGCGGCCTCTGTCGGGGGTGAAGCCACGTTCCGCAGCCATATCGCCGGGCCGCTTCTGCCGGGGGCCGAACATATCGCTCCATTCCATTGCTATCATTGCGCCTATGGCCATCCCGGCCCGGACCAGTGCGGGCTGGCCTGCGCCAGAATGGTGGACTATGTGCTGGGCCGCGAGGGCGACGTGGCAGCCGTGATCGCCGAACCGATGCGCGCCACTCCCGTGGTACCTCCGCCCGGCTACTGGCAGGCCGTGCAAGCCGCCTGTCATCGGCATGGAACCTTGCTGATCATGGATGAGATCCCCACTGGGCTGGGCAAAACGGGTCAGTTCTTTGCCTTTGGCCATGACGGGATCACGCCAGACATCGTCACCTTGGGCAAGGCATTGGGCGGTGGGGTCCTGCCGCTGGCCGCCGTTGTGGCGCGGTCCGATCTGGATGTGGCTGGGGAGTTTGCAATCGGGCACTACACCCACGAAAAGAACCCGGTCACCGCGCGGGCAGGGCTGGCTACGCTGCAGGTGATCGAGGAAGACGGGCTGGTCGATCGCGCGGCGCGACTGGGCACGGCCGCGATAGACCGTCTGCGCGACAGTCTGGGCACCCTGCCCCATGTTGGTGACATTCGTGGGCGCGGGCTGATGTTTGGCGTGGAGATCGTAACCGACTGCGACAGCCGCCAACCAGACCCGGGAAGGGCTGAGCGCATCTTCTATGCCTGTCTGGCCGAAGGTCTTAGTTTCAAGATCAGCGCGGGAAATGTGCTGACCCTGTCGCCGCCCATGGTGATCGCCGAGGCCGACCTTCACCGTGCATTAAAAATTGTGGAAACCGCCATTCGCGACATCGCCTGAGTTGCACTTGCGCCGCGCCTTGCTAAAGCTGGCAGGATGAATGACCTGTCCCCTTCCTTGCATCTCGCCGTTGATGGTGGCGGCACCCGGTCGCGGCTGGCGTTGAGCGACGGGTTGACCGTGCACGTGGTCGAAGGCGGCCCGGCTAATGTGTCGTCAGACTTTGACGACGCGATTGTACGTCTTCGCACCGGACTGAATCAGTTAGCCGAGGTGGCGGGCTTGATGCCCGAGGCGCTGGAGCAGATACCTGCCTATCTGGGGCTGGCTGGTGTCACTGGACCAGAGATGGCGGCTCGGGTCGCTGCCGCATTGCCATTGACCCACGCGATCGTGGAAGAAGACCGCATGGCCGCGTTGGAGGGCGCACTGGGGCCCGGACCGGGTGCCATTGCGCATTGCGGTACCGGGTCGTTTCTGGGGCTGCGGGCCGATGGCGCGGTTCGGTTCACAGGTGGGCTTGGCCCGGTACTGGGGGACGAAGCCTCCGCCCATTGGGTGGGCCGTCACGCGCTGGCGCGCTGTGCAGAAGCGGACTGCCCGTTCGCCCGCGCCATGCAGGATCAGTTTGGCGGTGTCGCCGGGATCATCGCCTTTGCCGGCGTCGCGGATCAGGCGGCCATGGGTGCGCTTGCACCAGAGGTTACACGCGCCGCTGCAACCGGAGACGCAGTGGCCAGCAGCGTCATGCAGGACGGCGCGGATTACATCGCGCAGGAGCTGACCCGGATGGGCTGGACGCCGAAGATGTCCCTGTGCCTGACCGGCGGGATTGGGCCGGAATTCGCACCCTGGCTGCCAGAGCAGATGCAGGCCGCCCTGATGCCCCCGCGCGATGAACCGCTGGCCGGTGCGCTTGCACTGGCGCGTCGGTTCGCGGCCCTGCCCCCAGCGCGCGCAGGCGGGGCGGTGCAGATCTTTGCAGGTGGCCCGGTATTTGACGGCGAGCGGTTGTGGGATGCACATGCAGCGCGGTTTGTTGGAGGAGAGCTGGAGGCGATCTTGCCAGCGGCCCATCTGGAGCCCGGCGCGCCCGTGACGCCGCTCAACGGTGACATTTTGAGTGCCGGGTTTGTGGACCTGCAGGCCAATGGCGGCAGCGGGGTGATGCTGGGCAATGCGGATGAGGCGGGGTTCGCGCGGATCCTGCAGGCGCATCGCAGGTTGGGGACGGTGGCCATGTTGCCAACCCTGATCACAGACACGCCCGAAGTCACACGGGCCGTGATAGCAAGGGCCATCGCATCCAGCGATCACGGCCTTGCAGGGTTGCATCTGGAAGGCCCGCATCTGGCACAGGCCCGCAAGGGGGCGCATGACGCGGTACTTATCCGCCCGATGACGGAGCCAGACCTGCAGGCGCTTGTTGCGGCCGCAAAGGCTCTGCCTGCCCTGATGGTCACACTGGCTCCGGAAAACGTGACGCAGGACCAGGTACAACGGTTGGCCGCGGCGGGCGTGATCGTGTCGCTCGGTCATACGGACGCGGATTTTGACACCTGCATGGACTATATCGACGCAGGCGCCTCCATTTTCACTCATCTTTTCAACGCAATGAGCCCACTTGACCATCGTGCGCCCGGTGCCGTGGGCGCGGCGCTGTCCCATGGCGGGGCGTCGGCAGGGCTGATTGCGGATGGCGTCCATGTGCACCCGGCGGCCATGCGCGCGGCCCACACGGCCAAGTCTGGGCCGGGGGAATTGTTTCTGGTGACTGATGCCATGGCTGTTGCGGGGACAACCGACATGAGTTTCATGTTGGGTGGGCGGCAGATCACCCGCAAAGGCGGCAGTTTGCAGCTGAGCGATGGCACGTTGGCGGGCGCGGACCTGACCATGCCACGCGCGGTGGCGCAGTATTGCGCCGCCTGCGGGCTATCGCTGGAGCGCGGGTTGCAGGCAGCAATCACAGTGCCCTCGCGGTTGATCGGGCGGGTCCCACGACGCAGGCAGATCGCGGATTTCATTCGCATCAAGGCTGATCTGAGCAGCGCTACGCCGGTCCTCCCAGTTGTCTGAGGCATAGAAGACCGAAAACTTTGAAAGTTTCCAGACCGTTTTCTTTCAAAAAAACCGGTGTACCAGACCCAATTGCGTACAACCGGCAACCTGACCTTAGCCCGGAACCAATGCCAGCGCGCGGATCGGGCTGCCAGTGCCATGCTCGATCTTCAGCGGCGCTGCGATCAGGATCGCGCCCTTGGGCGGCAGCTGATCCAGATGCGCCAGTGAGGCCAGACCAAAGCAGTTGTCGCGGTGCAGGTAGTTATGCGCCGGATAGGGCGTGGAAAAATCACCCGCAAGCCCGGCATCCGTGCCGATGCATTGCGTGCCCCAGCCCACGATACCGCGGGTCAACAGAAGGTCCATGCATTCCGGCGTGGGGCCGGGGCTGTGCGCCTTACCGTTTTCGTCTTCATTCAGGAAAGCAACCGGGTCGTCCGCCCGTTTGTCCCAGTCCGTGCGCATGACAACCCATTCGCCAGGGTTGATCTGGCCATGCTCGGCTTCCCAGTCCAGCACATGGTCGGGGGTCAGCAGGAAATCAGGGTCTGCAGCGGATTGCGTGGAACAGTCGATCACGTTAATCGGCGCTATCAGGCGCTGCACATCCAACGTGTCGGTATAACCGTCTTCGAAATCCTTGCCGGTGATCCAATGATGCGGTGCATCAAAATGCGTGCCGGAATGTTCGCCCAGCACCATCCAGTTCCAGGCAAAAAACGGCCCGTCCTTGTCATATTCGCTGATCCGATGGATTTCGACCTTGGGGGTGTTTTTGGCAAAATCTTCGTCCAGCCGAAGGATCGGCGTGTTCGGTCCCAGTGGCCCGGTCAGGTCGACAACCTGCACCCCACCATTCATCAAAAGAGGGCCCAACGCGCCCAGCGTATCGGTGCCTGTCATGTCGCCTCCTCCAGACATATTGCGCGGATAGCGGCGGCTTCGCACCTCCATCGTGCGTTCGATGATGTCAAAAACCTGATCAACCGCATCAGACTCTGTCACGAAGCCCGGTGACATGCGCATAACATGGTCGCGGTGATCAACCGACAATCCTTCGATCCGCAGCGCGCCCACCATGGCGGCGGCTTCAGATTTATGGGGCAGTTTCATCATGATCGATCCACCGCGCCGGTTGGCATCGCGCGGGGTGGTCAGGGGGAAGCCCAGCCGGTCTGCATGGTAGATGATCTGCCCACAAAGGGCCTGGTTATGCGCCACCAGCGCTGCGCGGTCCTGCTGGGAATGCCATTTCAGCGCGGGCACTGAGGCGACCGCCGCCATCACCCCCGGCGTGCCATTATCAAAGCGGCGGATATCGGGCGCATACTCGAACTTATCCAGATCCCAGGAAAACGGGTTGTTCTGGGACCACCAGCCGCGCAGTTCCGGCTTGCAATCCAGTAGCACATCCTTGTCGGCATAGATGATGCCTGCGCCGGGCGTGCCACACATCCATTTCAGGCTGGTAGAGACAACGAAATCCACTTTTGGCTCCATCACATCAAATGGCAGCAGCCCCGCAACCTGCGTGATGTCGGCACAAATCAGGCTGCCCATGTCACGGCCATGGGCCACCAGCCGCGCCAGATCGCAACGGGCGGACGCAGTGGAAGTGACCCATGTCAGCAGGGCAAAACCCACATCTCGACCCCACTGGTCAATGAAATCTTCGTCCCGCACCCAGGTTTCGCCATCGCGCAGGGGTACGGTGTGCAGGGTGAAGCCCAGCCTTTCGGACAGCCCTTTCAGAAGAAAATGCAGCGATGGAAAGCAATCCGCCCCCACCAGCACCTTCTTGCCCCGCAGGGCGCCTTCGGGCAGCGCGGCGATGATCGTGGCCAGCCCCGAGGTGACATTTTCAGTGGTCGTCATGCTGCCGCGCGGGGCATTCAACAGCCCACGCCACAGATCGACAAACGCCTTGCGGCGCAGCAGCGCATAGCCCCATTGTTCATCATCCAGTGCGCCCCAGCTTTGCGCGAATGCCGACATCTCAGCTTCGAGATCGGCCACCTTGCCCGGGTACATCCCTATGGAATGATACAGAAAATACCCCGCTCCCTGATCGTTTTTCAGCCGTTCATCCATCGCTGCACCGCTTGTCCGCACGTCATTATCAGACTCCAGAATGACCCTGCTGCGCCGGGAAATGAAGCCCGAAAGTGGCCAGCAACCGGACTTATGTGATCGCGACGGATGTTGACCCGATCGAAGTCTTTTCCCACGGAGGCCACACTTGGTGACAGGTTGGAGCGCTGCATACGAGCGACAGTGCCAAGGTCCGCGCAGCACACAAGGAGGTGCAGGCCACACGCGACCGGCAGCGGCGCGGGGCCTGAGGCTCAGTCCGCATCCAGAGCCGCAATCAACGCCGCAACTGATGCGGCGTTGTCGGCCCAGGGCGTACCATCGGCCTGCTGGAAGGAGTTTTCGAACCCCACCCGCAGGTCCCCGCCCATCCGGGCCGCCTGCAGCAAGCAGACATGTTCATTCGGGCCGAACGCACAGACCATCCATTTGGCCACGGACGGCAGCGCGGCCACAAACGGGGCAAGGTCGGCGGTGTCAGAGTTCATATCCGCTGCGTAGCGACCCAGCACAAGGATCACGCTGGCATCCTCACCAATCGCCCCTTTGCGCTGCCAGTCAGCCAGCAGGGTGGCGTCTTCGGCATCATAGAGGATATGCTGGATCTCAGTCCCCTGGTCTCGTGCCAGATGATAGATACGCGCCGCGATGGCCGGTTCTTGCGTCGCCTCGCGGATCGACAAGCTGATCCACTCGGGCAACAGCGCCTCGATAACCTCCAACTGCGCAGAGGGCGGGTAGATGCCGCCCGATTCCGTGGTGATCTGCACCGGCAGGTCGGGCAACATTTCATCCAGTTCCTGCATCGCTTCATGATAGAGCCCCGCATCCAGCGAATGGCGCTGGTTATCGTCGCGCACATGCAAATGCAGGGCATCCGCGCCCGCCCGATGACAGGCAACAGCCGTTTCCACCGTATGCGGGATGGTCACGGGCAGAATAGGGTGATCGGCGGAAGTCCGACGTGCCCCGTTGGGGGCCGCCATGATAAATGGGCGAGGCATCGGTGGTCTCCTGCACAACAAACGTTACGCTGGTGTATCAAAGCGGACAAACGGCCACCAGCACGACACATTCGTCAGAGGGGCAGGTCACAGTTTCTGAGGTATGTCCGTCGTCAGGGATTTTGGGACAGAAGGGCGCCTGGGTTAAGAGAGGATCTGACTTATCTGGTTGGTTTGATTATGCGGCGGATTTGCGGTGAAGCAAGCGCCGGGTTTCGATGGTCGCTCGTTTGATCCTTTCTCGTTGTTTCAGAATGGCTTCACCGCGCCCGAAGTAGACATCGGCCGGGGTGAGGTTTTGCAGGCTCTCGTGATAGCGTCGTTGGTTGTAGTGCTCGACGAACGCGTCGATCTGCTGGCGGAGATCACCGGGCAGGTAGTAGTTTTCCAGCAGGATGCGGTTCTTCAGGGTTTGGTGCCATCGCTCGATCTTACCCTGAGTCTGCGGGTGATATGGAGCGCCGCGCACATGGTCCATCTGCTGATCTTCCAGCCACTCAGCCAGTTCACCGGAGATGTAACTGGGCTGGACATGCTGACCGGCGACTTCAACCTTTCGGCTGCCGTAAAACTGCCCTAGATGCACTGGCAAAGACCGGGGCTGGTGTTGTTTTTCAGGCTTGACTTCGGGGTGGCGTGTTTCTTTCCAACAAAATCGCCGACATTCCCCCTGCCTGTGACTCGACTCTTGTTTGACGCACAGGTTACTTTCTGCTTCGGCTTGAAACTGACCGGCGATGTCTGCTCGGTTGTACGCGTTGGGGAGGACCATGGATATTCGAAGCATCGTTCAGGCGAAGCTGGCCGCAGCGGTTGCTGCGCATTCACCAATGCCGTTTCCGGACGACATTGACGACGACGATGAACTGGACGTGTTCGGTCTAGATTCACTGGCTTTCATGGAACTGCTGACGGCGATCGAAAAGGACGTTGGATACATCCCACGCGCTATCCTGGAAGGCGACGTTTACCCCGAAACTTTTGGTGAGTTTGTCTCAGCCTACGACAGCACCGGGTCATGATGCGGGCCGCTGACCTTCCGCTTCACTACAACATCAGCGCGATCCTTGAACACAACCTGACGGATCACGCGGACAAGCCAGCTATTCTCAGCGACACCGCTTCGCTGACGTTTCGCGAGGTGTCCGATCAGGTCAACCGGACTGGCAATGCGCTGCTTCGCGCCGGGGTCCGGTTTGGCGATTGCGTGGCGATCCTTTGTCCTGACCGCCCCGAATGGGTGACGACGTTTTTTGCCACGGCTAAGATCGGCGGCATCGCCTTGGGCATGAACACGCTGCTGAAGACCGAGGAATATGACTACATCCTCGGCGACGCGCGTGTGTCGGTGCTGGTTGTGCACGAAAACCTGCTTGACGCGATCGAGCCGGTTCTGGCCAATCACCGCACGCTGAACAAGGTCGTCGTGATCGAGGACGCGCCGCACAAAGGCTACACCCCCTTCACCGATTGGATCGCGGATGAGGACACGGTGCTGGAACCCGCCAGAACCCATCGAGACGATTTCTGTTCGCTGCACTATTCCAGTGGTACCACCGGCATGCCCAAAGGCGTTCTGCACGCCCACAAAGACTATCCGCTTATCGCGCAGCTGTCAGGCGTTGACCTATTCGGCATGACCGAGGACGACCGCACCTTCGCCGTGGCCAAGCTATTTTTCGTCTACGGCATCGGCGCGAACCTAATTTTCCCATGGTATGTTGGGGCAAGCTGTGTCCTTTTCGCCGGGCCACCGCGTCAGGCGGCGGCTGTGCTCAAGACCATCGAGACCTACAAGCCTACCATCTTTGTCAGCGTGCCCACCGTCTATGGCGCGATCCTGTCGCTGCCGAAGTTCAATGAACGCTTTGACGTCAGCTCTGTCCGGCTGTGCATATCCGCAGGCGAACCTTTGCCCGAACGGGTCTGGCACGGCTGGGCGGATGTGACAGGTCTGGAAATCCTGGACACCATCGGGTGCACCGAAACCTACCACACCTTCATGGCCAACAGACCGGGTGAGATCCGCCCGGGCAGCAGCGGCAAGCCGATTGACGGCTACCAGGTGCGACTGGTCGATGATGATGGCCACGACGTGCCGCAGGGCGAGGTCGGGAACCTTATGGTAAAGGGGGAAACGTCGGCGCTTTTCTACCTGCACCAGTACGAGAAAAGCCGTCATACATTTCGCGGTGAATGGCTGTTCACCGGCGATCAGTACCGAATGGATGAGGACGGCTACTACTGGCATCAGGGCCGCGCCGACGACATGCTGAAGGTCGGGGGCCTGTGGGTATCGCCGACCGAGATCGAAGACGCGCTGGCTGGGCATGAGGCCGTCGCGGAATGCGCCGTTGTCGGATATTACGACGATACTGGTCTGTTGAAACCGCGGGCGTTTGTTTGCCTGCGCAAAGGTGTTACGCCGTCTGATGCGGTGCAGGGGGACCTGCTGAAACTCTGCGCCAAAACGCTGGACGCGCACAAGCGGCCCCGCTGGCTGGAGTTCATCGACAACTTGCCGCGCACGGCGACGGGCAAGTTGCAGCGCTTCAAACTGCGGGAACACTGACCAATGGACGACAGCACGCGGTCGGGTGACACAGCACCCCTTACCCTTGAAGAGGCAACCGCCGAGATTGCCCGTCTTCAGGCAGAGCTTGCCGGGCAAAAGGCCGTGCGCGAGCCCATCGCGATCATCGGCATGGGCTGCCGGTTTCCCGGCGGCGTGCGCTCCCCCGATGCTTTCTGGGAATTGCTGCATTCAGGGCGCGACGTGCTGGGCGGCATCCCCGGTGACCGCTGGGACGTGGACGCTTTTTACGACCCCGAGGTCACCGTGCCCGGCAAGATGTATGTGCGCGCTGGCTATTACCTCGACCAGATTGACCAGTTTGATCCACAGTTCTTTGGCCTGTCCCCGCGCGAGGCCGAAAGCCTCGACCCCCAACAGCGGATGGTCATGGAGGTCAGTTGGGAAACGCTGGAACATGCGGGCATTGCGCCCGATACACTGAAGGGCGGCAAGACCGGCGTTTTCGTGGGCCAGTACTGGGACGACTATTCGTCCCAGCGCATCTATTCGACTGACAACCGGGAAATTGACCGTTATGTGCAGCTCAGCGCCCTTCGTGGGTTGACGGCGGGACGCATCTGCCATGTGCTGGATTCGCACGGGCCCGCCATCCAGCTGGACACCGCCTGTTCGTCGTCATCGCTGGCCGTGCATCTTGCGTGCCAATCCCTGCGCTCGGGCGAAAGCGATTTGGCGCTGGCAGGCGGGGTCAGTCTCGTGCTGGCGCCAGAGCATCTGATCGGCATTTGTCAGATGACGGCTCTGTCGCCAGATGGGCGTTGCAAGACCTTTGACGCCAGAGCCGACGGATTCGGACAGGGTGAAGGTTGCGGCATGATCGCGCTGAAACGGCTGAACGACGCGCGCGCCGAGGGTGACACCGTGCTGGCCGTCATTCAGGGCTCTGCCGCCAATCACGACGGTCAGGCGCGTACGGTGACCACGCCCAGCGGCCCGGCGCAACGTGCGATGCTGCAAGAGGCACTGGATGACGCTGGCCTCGCCCCGCATCAGGTCGATTTGGTCGAAACCCACGGCACCGGCACGCCGCTGGGCGACCCGATTGAGGTCAGCGCGATTGCCCGTGTGCTGGGCAAAGACCGGACCAAGCCGCTGTACCTCGGCGCGGTGAAAACCAACGTCGGGCACCTCGATTCCGCCGCCGGGATCGTGGGCGTTATGAAGGTCGTCCTTTCGCTGCAGCACAATACGATCCCGCAGAACCTGAATTATGCGGACCCGAACCGCCACATCCCGTGGGGCGACTGGCCGCTGGAGGTTCCAACCGGGAACATCCCGTGGGACGGCGCGGGCCGTTTCGCCGGAATCAGCGCCTTCGGGATGAGCGGCACGAATGTGCACCTGATCGTCGGTGATGCCCCGGAACCAGAAGCGGCAGCGGCTCGCGCTCCAGTCGGGGACGGGCCGCACTTACTGCCGCTGTCAGCCAAGGCTGCGGGCGCCCTGACGGACCTTGCTGAACGCTATGCCGATGTCATCGAAGGGGATCCGAACATCGACCTTGCGCAGCTCTGCTGCTCAGCAGCCACCACGCGGTCGCATTTTTCGCATCGGGCGGCCTTTCCGGCTAGCACACCAGAGGCATTGCTGCAATCGCTGCGAGACTTCGCCGCCGATAATCCGGTCGCGGACACCGCTGCCGGTGTGACAGGCCGCCGCGCGCCGAAACTGGCTTTCCTTTTCACCGGTCAGGGCGCGCAATTCGTCGGCATGGGCAAGGCGCTTTACGACACGCACCCCGGCTTTCGCGTGACGATGGACCGCTGCGCCGAACTGGTCGCGCCGCATCTGGACCAACCCTTGCTTGACGTCATGTGGTCGGGCGAGGCGCTGCACCAGACCGCCTATACCCAGCCCGCGCTGTTCACAATTGAATATGCGGTGGCCAAACTGCTGGAGGATTGGGGCGTCACACCCGATTTAGTGCTGGGCCACAGCATCGGCGAATACGTCGCGGCCTGCATCGCGGGCGTTTTCCCGCTGGAAGACGCGCTTCGACTGGTGGCGGCGCGAGGGCGGTTGATGCAATCCCTGCCTGCGGGCGGCAAAATGGTCAGCGTGGCAGTGGATGAAGCCACCATCAGCGCGGCGATTGCTGGCGAGTCGCTGGTTTCCATAGCTGCGGTCAACGCGCCGCAAAGCGTCGTCTTTTCTGGCGATGGTCCGGCAGTCGACCGGGTTCAGCAGGGGCTGGAGGCGCAGGGCGTCAAATGCACCGTGTTGAAGGTCAGCCACGCCTTCCATTCGCCTATGATGGACCCGATTTTGGAAGAATTCCGCGCGGTTGCCGCAGGGGTGACCTTCGCAAATCCCGACAGAACCCTGATTTCGAATGTCACGGGCAAGCCCTGGGGCGAAGCTGAACTCAGCGCCGACTATTTGGTGGACCATCTGCGCGGAGCGGTCCGGTTCGCGGACGGCATTGCCTATGCCCAGTCAAAGAAATTCCAGACCTTTGTTGAGGTCGGCCCGAAACCAACGCTGCTGGGCCTTGGCCGTGCCAGCGTGGCGCCAGGCTATGGTGCATGGCTGCCCGGCCTGCAGCCCGACCGCGAATGGCCGACGCTGCTGGACAGCCTTCGCCATCTTTATGCACAGGGGGTCGACATCGATTGGCAGGGGTTCTACGCACGCTCCACTGCCCCCCGCATGCAACTGCCCAACTACCCATGGCGCTATCAGCGGTGCTGGACGGATGTTGTGTCAACAGGTTGCAACGGGCAGCGTCTGCACCCCCTGGTGCACCGGCGCATCAACAATGCCAGCCGCAGCGCGATTTTTGAATCGACGCTAAGCGCAAACGACCCGGCCTATCTGGACGATCACCGCGTCTTTGGCAGCGTCGTTTTCCCTGCCAGCGCGTTTTTCGAAATGGCGATGGTTGTCGCACGAGAGGTCTTTGGCCAGCGTGAGGTTGCCCTGACCAACGTTGCCATCGGGCACGCCCTAATGTTGTCGAACAACCCGACCACCGTGCAGATGGTGGCCAAGCCGCACGGCGACCGCTACGACTTTGAAATCTACAGTTGGACGGCAGAGGATCAGAACTGGGTCCAGCACACCACCGGAACACTGGAACGCCGCCTGCCCAGCCCAGCGGCCGCGATCAACGTTGACGAGGAGCTAATCTTCTTCAACCAACCGTTTGATATTAAACTACTTTCCGCCCGTTTTGAAGCCCGTGGGCTTGAATACTTCCCCCGGTTCCGCGCCATCGAGGCAATCTTCAAACCGGCCGAGACCCATGACGACATCGGCACCGCCTTTGCTCGTATCGAATTGCCGTCAGAGGCTGTCCTGCCCGGCGACAGCTATCGCCTGCACCCGGTCATTACCGACGCAAGCTTTCGCATAGCGGAGGCGATTTTCGCCGACGAGGACTTGGATCAGATTCACTTGCCCTTCGGCATTTCCGGTTTCAGCTGCGACCACGCAGCCAGCGGCACGGTCTGGGTCAAAGCCACTGCGCGCCAGCAGGACAAGACCCGCATTGTGGATCTGGAACTCTTCGACGAAACTGGCGAACGCGTGGCCAAGGTGGAAAAGCTAACCCTGCGGTCGGTCCCCGTCTTCAGCCTGAAACGCGCCATGTCCACCGCTGTATCGACTAGCGGTATCCTGAACGACTGGCTTTATCATTTCGATTGGGAAGAGGCCGAGGCCGAACAGGCAGAGCCGACACCGGGGCAGTGGCTGGTGTTACGTGATCAAGGCGGCGTGGCGGATATGCTTATCGCCGGGATGAAGGCGGCAGGGCACGGCGTGCAGGTGGCTGATACGGCAGAGGCTGCCGCGAGGGCCCTTGGGTCCATCGACGCAACCGAACTTGTCGGTGTGGTGCACGCATGGGCGATGGATGCCTGCGAGGCGGAACCGGACGCGGCCCTTCTGGCCAGCCTTGGAGTGGTCAAGTCGCTTGTGCAGGAAAAGAGTAAGATCCGGCACTGGTTCCTGACCCAAGGGGCGCAGGCGGTAACATCGGACGAAGATGTGTCACCGTGGCAAAGCCAGTTCTGGGGCTTTGGTCGGACCTTGCAGGTCGAACACCCCGAGCACTTTGGCGGGTGCATTGACCTCGACACCGTGCGAGATCCGGATGCGTTGATTGCTGAGATCATGGGGGACAGCCCCGACAAAGAGGTCGCCCTCCGCCGAGGCACCCGCCGCGCGGCCCGGCTTATGAGGCCAGAGCCGAGCATGGGCGATCATGGCGCGTTGGAACTGACGGCAGAGGCGTCATACCTGATCACCGGCGGTGTTGGCGCGCTTGGGCTTCAGGTGGCCCAGTACCTTGCGAAACAAGGGGCAAAGCATCTGGTGCTGACCGGGCGCAGCGGGGTTTCGACCGACGACCAGCGCACCGCCCTGCACGCTCTAGAGGACGCGGGCGTCAAGGTGGACGTGATCGCGGCGGATGTCAGCAAGGCGGGGGATGTCGAACGGGTGCTGGCCGCCGCCCCCAATCTGCGCGGCGTGGTTCATGCAGCGGGGGTGCTGGCCGATGCCATGCTGACCCAGCAAAGCCCAGAACGCTTTGCCCGTGTCGCTGGTCCCAAGGTTGATGGCGCGTGGCAGTTGCACAAGCAGACGTTGGATCAACCGCTCGACTTCTTCGTGATGTTTTCGTCTGTGGCATCTGCCATTGGGTCACCGGGGCAATCGAACTACGCCAGCGCCAACGCCTTCATGGACGGGCTGGCGCATCTGCGCAGGCGTCAGGGGCTGGCCGCAACCGCGATCAACTGGGGGCCTTGGGCGGATGTCGGGATGGCCGCGTCCGACGTTGTCCTGCAGCGGTTGATGAAAGACGGCTGGCAACCGATGAGCACATCGCAGGGCTGCAATTTCATCGGCCACCTTTTGACCGCCCGCGATCTGGCCCAGGCCGCCGTGCTGCCCGTGGATTGGCGGGAGTTCGCAACGAATATTCCGGGCGCCTTGGGGTGGAGCACCCTGAAACACCTTGTCCCATCCGAACAATCCAGCCCGCTGACCGGCAATGCGGCGGAACTCGCCGCCGCACAGGTCAAACAGGCCACCCCCGATCAGCGCGTCGAACTAATCAGTTCCTACCTGATGGAACGCATTGCCCAGACCCTGCGGGTGCCAGCAGCAGATATCGACGAATTTGCCCAGCTAAGTTCTTTGGGCGTCGATTCCCTGTCGGCCGTGGAAATCCGGCTGTGGGCGCAGGGCGATCTGGACATTGATCTGGCCGTTGAACAGCTTTTCACCGCGCCCAGCATTCGGGATCTGGCCATTGCGATTGACCAATTGCTGGGCGGTGCTGGGCCGGTGGCGGTAAGCGAAACTCCGGCAAACTGGATAATTCGGCCCAGCCGGCGCGCCGACGCACAGGTGCGGTTGTTCTGCTTTCCCTTCGCCGGGGGCGGCGCGTCGGCGTTCAAGCCCTGGGCCAATGCCCTGCCCGACCATTTCGAGCTTTGCGTCATACAGATGCCGGGCCGTGAAGATCGGCTGGCAGAACCCCTGATGACCGACATGTCCGAGCTGGTCACAGCCCTGACCCAAGAGATCGCCTCCCTGACGGACCGCCCCTTTGCCTTTTTTGGGCACAGCATGGGCGCGATCGTTGCCTACGAGGTGGCGTGTAGGCTGCGCGATACCGGGGCCGGTCAACTCTCCCACCTGTTCCTGTCGGCCCGCGCAGCGCCTCAGTTGCAGCAGGACGGCACGCCACTCCGGCACCTCGACGACGAAGCTTTCATCGACCGGCTGCAAAAGGTCTATGGTGCAGTTCCCGAGGCGATCCGGCAAAGCACCGAACTGCGCGACATCTTCTTGCCGATCCTACGAGCGGATGTGGCGCTGCTGGAAACACACGCAGACACGCGGCCAGAACCGCTTCCCTGTCCGATCACCGCGCTGGGGGGGGCAAACGACCCCGCCATTTCGGCGAGCATGCTTGCCGGCTGGCAGGACCGCACCTCGGCAGGCTTTGCACAGTGCGAGTTTCCGGGGGATCACTTCTATGTTAACCCGGAACGCGATGCGGTCATCGCGGCCATTCTCGACGCCCTCAAAGACACGCTGTGCGATCAAGAATGCTGAGGTTACGAGCGGGACCGTGCTGCATCCTACCCAAGATCCTGTCCAGTAACATGCACCGCTCCGAACCATTGCGCCAATTGTCCGGGTTGCTCACCGCTTCCGCCATAAATTTCCTATAACTACATTTTAAAAATTAATGACGCCATTGGTGTCTTATGGCTACAGATTAAGATACACTTTGCCTGAGCTATACGGCGGCTGGCCACTCGGCGGTTCTGTTTGTATCTTTATGTGGTCGGCCCCACTTGAGTGGTCCAGTTTGAGTGTTAGTGCATGACTGGCCTCAGGTCCATCGGGACGATGGTTTTGGGGGTCGGCGGGCGGTAGCCCAGAGCACTGTGGGGTCGTTTCGTGTTGTAGTGTTTCCTCCATTGTTCGATCAGGATCTCCGCTTCTCTTAGGTTGTAGAAGACCTCGCCATTGAGGAACTCGTCGCGGAACCTGGCATTGAAGCTCTCAGAGTAGCCATTCTCCCACGCACTGCCCGGCAGGGCATCGCATGGCGATGTCCCGAGAGGGGCGATCCCGGTTCGATGTAGGCCGTCTTCGCTCCGACGGCCTTGATCCAGTCTTGAACAGCCTGCGCCACAAACTCCGGGCCGTTGTCCGACCGGATGTAGGCGGGAACGCCCCGCATGATGAACAGGTCTGTCAGGGCATCGATCACGTCCCCTGAGTTCAGTCTGCGCTTTACCTTGATCACCAGGCATTCTCGGCTGTGCTCGTCCAGGATGTTGAGCGTACGGAAGACCTTTCCCTCTTCCGTACGGCAATGGACGAAGTCGTAGCTCCAGACGTGGTTGCGATGCTCAGCCCGGAGCCGAATGCAGGATCCATCGTTCAGCCAGAGCCACCCCTTCTTTGGCTGTTTCATTACAACTTTAAGCCCCTCGCGTCGCCACAAACGTTCGACACGTTTGTCGTTCACCTCCCAGCCAGCCTCTCTCAGCAGGGCCGCGATCCGGCGATAACCATACCGACCATACTGGCGGGTCAGCTCGATCATGTCCGCAACCAGACGCTCCTCATCGGCCCGGCCTTGGGGCACCTTCCTTTGTGTGGAGCGGTGCTGTCTCAGAACACGACAAGCCCGACGCTCAGAGATTGCGAAGGTGTTGCGCACACGATCAATGCAAGCGCGGCGACGAGCGGGGCTCAGAAGTTTCCCCGAGCGGCCTCCGTAAGGATGAGCTTGTCCAGCGTCAGGTCAGAGACGGCCTTCCTCAGCCGCTCATTCTCCTTCTGCAGACGTTTCAGTTCCCTGCGTTGGTCGGTTCCCATGCCGCCATACTGCTTGCGCCAGCGGTAGTAGGTCTGCTCGGTAATGCGAACCTCGCGGAGCGCATCGACCCGCGCCGCGCCTTGCCCGACAAGCACCTCAACTTGCCGTAGCTTCGTGACAATTTCTGCCGGCTTGTGTCGCTTCGTAGACATTCTGATCCTCCGTTTTCCTAAACATAACGACGGACCACTTCATTGGGGGAAGACCATCACGTCAGACGGTTTGCCACTTGTGGGATGCAGGTTATAAACTGGCTTCGCACACCGCCTGCCAAAGTTTTGACGAAAATGCAACGTTATGTCCTATGATCGTTTCTAAAAATCGGATCAGGCGTTGGAGAAACGCTTATCACGAATTTCTTCATACAAACGAATTGATGAAGTATCGCTGGCCCGTTCTCAGTGAAGAAAACGATGACGATTTCAAAGACTTTTGCGATCTGTTCACATTTTATCTCTGCACCTCATGCAGTCCCAAAACGCGAGCATGGCATCCCAGCGAGTTTGATTGGGAGTGGCCCCATCACAATGCAAGACTGTTGCGCCTGTTGCTACCACACCGTGCAAAGGTTCCTTTTGAAGGCCTTATGGCGGCTTATGCGGCTTATTGTGAGGCTGATGACAAAAACTTCCTGGAGGAAACCTTCGCCGAGGCCTTTATACATGGCCATCCCGGCTTGGACCGGACATCAAACCTGTTCCAGACAACTCAAATTTTGGCGAGTCATCAATCTGACACCTTCATCTGCCATGGGATTGAGCGCTTAGAGGCCTACAACAATGATCCGGCGGCGCAATATCCACCAATCGACAGCATGAAAAAGCAGACCATTGCAGAGAACGGGAAATCCTACGCGATCGAAACTGACCGCCTGCCCCTAATCAATTGTGCGTCCTCGCATTCGATCATCGACCCTTGGGATTATTGCAAAGGGATTATCCCACTACCGGTTTTTCAGCAGCTTGGTGGACAAATCTTGCTCGCACCGGATCGAGAGCACTTCTATGCGGAAAGCGCAATTCCAATCAACGAGTGGTGTTTTGTTTATTTCCGCCAGGCGAGAAGACGGAAAGGACTGAAATTTGATGTTGATTTATTGCGCCAAAAAATCACAGAGCTGCGGTCCAGTGAACTGCGCATTATCGAATTTGAAACACTATGGGCGTTCTTGCGAGCTTTAACATTGCTTCAGCAAAAATTTGAAATGGCAGAGCTGATGGATTTTTCAGAAGCTTGACCGAGTTTTGGTCTTAATGACCGGGCCCATTAATGATATAACCTTCACAGAACAGGAACCTTCAGGAAATTGCTACGAATAGCTGTATCCTCAGATCTCCGTGTAGGTCCATAATGTGGGATTTATGATGATGTTGAGGGTTCTTTCCTAACTAAGTCACGATCTTTGGGAATACCGGTGATACGTCTCCTCCGCAGTCGAGGCGGCACTGGACAAGGGCAAATGGAAGCGAGTGATCAGTACACGTTGAGACGCATGACTGATGCGCCAATATGCTCAGGTAAAAGCGGAGTTTGAGCACGAAGGCGCGTATGCAAAGGCAACCCGTAGGAAGCTGACCCCTCGGACAGCGCGGGAGCCAGCCCTGAAAGAAACCAGATAGGTGGCCTATAGTGTCCAGTCGTGACGCACGTGACTCAAATACTGAGAGGTTGGTGCGCTCGGTCGCCTCCTGTGGTCCGTGTCCTCATGGACCCCCGTCGGCCCTCACCGGCGCAGATCCGAGAAGATGCGCATGAGGTTTAAGTGAAGGAGAAACTTGTGGGCCAAAGACGTAAATCTTCAGCGCCGTGCCACCGTTTAACGCGCTGCAAATCGGCCCTGTCTTGCCTGAACTGGTGAACCGCGGAGCCTGGCCCAAGATCGGACACTGTTCATATGAAGTCATCAACGGATATGGGAAATGGCTCTGGGGGCTTGGACTTGTTCTTGCAGCCCTCGTAATTTGGATCATGATCTTCTTCGCACAACCCATCTTGTGAGATTGCCATGACCAAGAAGCCTGAAGACCTCCGTTCCGCCCGTTGGTTAGCCCCAGATGACCTGCGCAGTATGGGGCATCGGTCTCGTGCCATGCAGATGGGGCTCGACGGAGCTGACTGGGAAGGCAAGCCAGTGATCGCAGTAATCAACACCTGGTCTGATCTGTCTCCCTGCCATCACCACCTGCGGGATCGGGCGGAGTTCGTGAAGAAGGGCGTCTATCAGGCTGGTGGAATGCCAGTGGAAATGCCGGTGCATTCGTTTTCTGAACAGTTTCTGAAGCCCACCTCCATGCTCTACCGCAACATGGGGGCGCTGGAGGTAGAAGAAACCCTGCGCGCGCATCCGATCGATGGGGCAGTCTTGCTGGGCGGTTGCGACAAATCCACTCCCGCGTTGATCATGGGGGCGGTTTCGATGGGTCTGCCCTTCATCTTCATGCCCGCCGGCGCAATGCTACGCGGAAACTATGCCGGGCAGAAACTGGGATCAGGCACAGACGTCTGGAAATACTGGGACGAACGCCGCGCCGGCACGATCACGAAGGAACAATGGGACGGTGTGCAGGGCGGTATTGCGCGCAGCTATGGCACCTGCATGACCATGGGCACGGCATCGACCATGATGACCATCGCCGACGGCTGGGGCCTGACACTGCCGGGTGCGTCGTCCATTCCTGCCCCTGATGCCGGTCACAAACGCATGGCTGCAGCCTGCGGTCGGCGCGCAGTGGAAATGGTGTGGGAAGATCTGAAACCCGACAAGATCATGACCGAGGCCAGCACGCAGAACGCAGTGACCGTGGCCATGGCCACGGGGTGTTCGACCAATGCCATCATCCACCTGATCGCCATGGCGCGCCGGGCAGGGGTTGATTTGGGGCTCGATGATCTGGACGCGATTGGACGGACAACGCCGGTGATCGCCAATATACGCCCCTCGGGCTCCGAATATCTGATGGAAGATTTCTTCTATGCTGGCGGTCTGAATGCACTGATGAAGGAGCTGGGCGAAAAACTGGATCTGTCAGTGACCACTGTCAACGGGCGCAGCATGGGCGAAAACATTGCCGACGCCGTGAATTACAATGACGACGTGATCCGCCCGCTGTCGAACCCGGTCTATCACGAAGGCAGTCTGGCGGTGTTGCGGGGCAATCTGGCCCCGGACGGCGCGGTGATCAAACCTGCCGCGATGGATCCAAAGTTCCAGAAACACCGCGGCCCCGCTATTGTCGCCGACAGCTACGCCGAGTTGAAGGAAATCATCAACGACGAAAACTACCCCATGACACCGGACCATATTCTGGTGCTGCGCAATGCCGGGCCGCAGGGCGGACCCGGCATGCCGGAATGGGGGATGATCCCAATGCCCAAGGCTCTTTTGAAGCAAGGTCATCGTGACATGGTGCGCCTGTCGGATGCCCGTATGTCCGGTACTTCTTATGGCGCGTGCATTCTGCATGTCGCACCCGAAGCGTTTATCGGAGGACCTTTGGCGCTTTTGAAAACGGGCGACATAATCGAGATCGATATACCCGGTCGCAGCTTGAACATGAATGTTTCCGACGAAGATCTGGCAGCGCGCAAGGCACAATGGACGGCCCCCGAACCCCGCTATGAACGTGGTTGGGGCTATGCTTACACAAAGCATGTGGAACAGGCCGACAAGGGCTGTGATTTCGACTTTCTGCGCACCGACTTTGGCAAACCTGTTCCAGAGCCAGAGATCAATTAATGACGCATGACCTCGCAAATTCACTCACCGGGGTTTCTGGCATCCTTGTGACACCCTTCGATGCTGCTGGAAACGTTACTCCCGAACGGCAGAAACAGATCGTGGACCGGGCGGTAGCTGCTGGTGTGCATGTGTTGACCGCCAACGGAAACACTGGCGAGTTCTACGGCCTGACCACCGATGAGGCCGTTGCAATGGTACAGACCGCAGCGACACATATCGCGGGGCGAGTGCCACTGGTTGCGGGGATCGGACGTGGCATTCGTGATGCCTGTTGTCTGGCGGAAGCATCTGCCACCGCCGGGGCAGACGCGCTAATGATCCACCAACCGCCCGATCCGTTTGTCGCGCCGAGCGGGATTGTTGACTATGTGCGCGCCATTCGAGACGCCGGGGATGACTTGCCGCTGATCCTATATCTTCGGAACGATAACATTGGCACAGCGGCCATAGCTGAAATCTGCGCGGTTCCCGGCGTTGTGGGTGTCAAATGGGCAACTCCAAACCCGATGAAATTGAAGTCTGCGATGCGGGCCGCGCCGGAACACATCATCTGGACCGGCGGGCTGGCCGAGGTCTGGGCGCCAGCCTTCTATGCCGTTGGGGCGCGAGGCTTCACATCCGGGCTCATCAACGTGTGGCCAGAACGTTCTGTTGCGATCAACGCCGCGCTGGAAGCGGGTGACTACGCAATCGCCCGAACGCTGATCGATGGCATGCAGGTTTTCGAAGATATCCGCGCAGAAGATCAGGGGGGCGCGAATGTGCCGGGTGTAAAAGCCGCATTGCAATTGATGCGCGAAGATTGCGGCGAGGCACGCCCGCCTGCAGCTTGGCCGCTGACCGAGGCGCAAATGACCCGCCTTAAAGGCTTCATGACTAAGAATGGACTGATCCAATGACCAATATGCCGCCCGAAAGTCTGGACAAACTGCGCCAGGTGAGTGTCGCAACGCTTGCCACGGCACTGTTCAAACGGGGCCTGCGCCACCAGGTGATGCAAAACGTGCACCCGTTGAGCCAAAAGGGCGAAAACATGGTCGGTCCTGCGTTCACCTTGCGCTACATGCCCGCGCGTTAAGACCGCAACCAGCTGTCGGCATTCCGAAATCCCCAGCATCCGCAGCGCCACGCCATCGAAACCTGCCCGGAAGACCATGTGTTGGTCATGGACAGCCGCGGCGATGCGCGAATGGCCAGCGCAGGGGATATCCTGATTACGCGGCTGATGATGCGGGGGGCAGCAGGTGTCGTGACCGATGGTGGGTTTCGCGATGCGATGAACATCGCTGACCTGAAGATGCGCGCATATCACCAGCGCCCGGCCAGCCCGACAAATCTGACGAATAACGAAGCCATCGGCATCAACGAACCCATCGGCTGTGGCGACGCGCCGGTCTTTCCCGGCGACATTATCGTCGGCGACGATGACAGCGTGATCGTCATCCCGGCTCATTTGGCGGAAGAGATCGCGGATGAAGCCGTAGAGATGACAGTTTACGAAGACTTCGCGCTGGAACAGGTGCAAGCTGGAGCAACCATCATTGGTCTCTACCCGGCCACCAAGGAAGAAAATCTCGAAAAATTCGCAGCATGGCGCAAGAAAACCGGCCGTTGACATGTGGGCCGACTAAGATCATCAAAAAAGTGCTGGGCACCAGAATCAAAGAATTTGTTCCTTGGCCAATCGGTGTAACTGGGTAAAAACGCGGTTACGGATTAAACATGACCCCTACATCACCTTTTTCCCGCTACAGCAGACGCCAGATCGCAGAACCATGGGCCGGCGCACACATTGTTCCAAAAATCAATGCCAGCGACCGAGCAGACAGTGCCTTGTCAGAATGTGAGCGTTGCACGCTGAGTAAAAACCTCCCAGGAGACCTGCGATAAGTACCGGGTCCAACACCAAACTGCAGGACAAACCGGCAAACCCGGCTCTGACAGCCGTTCTTGTGGCGGTTTGCGCCCTTGAATTGCTGGCGCGGGTCACCGGGGCCCAGCCAGTGCAAGATCTAGCCTGTGCCTCTATGCTGGTCGTGATCGTTCTGGCGGCCCGCAGGCTGAGCTTGCGTGAAATCTACCTCATCGGTGCTAGCCTGCTGTTGAGCATTCTCGTCATCTGGAGCCTGCCAAACCCCGGCACGATCCTGCGTGGCGCGTTGGAGCAGGGGGCATTTCTGATGTCCTTCATCCTGCTCGTGTCGCTCTTGCAGGCCACAGCTGCGCGCTCACCTTCCGTGGCCACGGTGGGGGCGTTTTTGACCCAGCGGCCAACAGGACAACGTTATCTTGCATTGAGCGGCGGTGTGTCCCTGCTGGCGGTGCTGTTCAACATCGGTGTCGTCAGCTTTCTGGTGCCGCTGATTCAGAATGGCATTCGCAAAGCCACCCCAAACGATCCGCTCAATCCCATCCGCGAAAGGCGGCAGCTTTCGGCTCTGCTACGCGGATTTGCGTGGAGCGTGACATGGTCACCCACTGCTTTTGCTCCATTGATCGTGGCGGATCTCATGCCTGGTGTGCAGCGTGGGACCTGGATTGGCTATGGCCTTGTGCTGTTTTCCATCCTGTTGTTTTTCGGCTGGCTCGAAGACCGCCTGCGGTTCCGACATTATCGGCCCAAAGGGGTCCGGCCTGTTATGGATTTTCCGGTTCGCGCCGCCCTGTTGTTTGTGGCGACAACAATGTGGTTCCTTGCGCTGGTCCTGTTGGTCATCTGGGCTTTTGAGGAAAGCGTGGTGTTCGGTGTGCTCGCAGCGTGTCCGCTGATGGTAGCAGGATGGTTGCTGGCTCAGGAAGATGGACCACCTACACGGGCGGTCCGCGCGTTGCCCCGCCAGTTCGCCCGACTGGTCGCAACCAACCTGCCGGACTCTGTCAATGTTGCCATAACGCTTGCGGCCTCGGGCTTTGTTGGCAGGGCGGCAGCCAGCCTTGTTCCTGCGACAGAGGTGGCAAAGGCAATGGGCCTTGCCCATGTCCCAGACTGGGTACTGTTGGCCACAATGCCACCTGCGCTCGCCGTGCTCAGTCTGCTGGCGCTGTCACCCACGATGCTGGCGGTTTTCATGGGCTCTTTCTTTGCCGCCCTTCCCGAAATGCCGGCCGATGCAACCCTGATCGCTTTTTCGATTTCATGCGGCTGGGCTTTGTCGATGACCTTTTCGCCTTTTGCCACCGTGGTGCTAATCATCGCCCGCGGGTCTGGCATTCCAGCACATGTGCTGACTCTGCGATGGAACCTGGGCTTCACCCTGATTGCGACCGCACTCCTCTTTTCCATCTTCTTCTTGATGACTGGCGGGCAGTAGAACGGGCGCGGAGTATGTCTCACCGCCCAAAGTGCGGGACAGTGGCGGTTTGATCCGGGCATTAAGGTGGGCTGGTGCCCACGCTACGTGTTGCAGGTGCACATCCTTATAATATCACGTGCAGGCTTCAGGCTTTTTGATGCACCACCCCGCGACGACCAACCACTGTCAGGCGTATTCCTCGCGCAGGTCTTTTTTCAAAACTTTGCCGATTTCACTGCGAGGCAGATCGTTGCGCAGGACGACACTGGACAGACGTTGGGTTTTGCCCAGCTGGGCGTTCGCCCATGTGCAGATATCCTCCGCTGTATCCGTTGCCCCGTTGGCCAGTACCACGATACCCAATGGTGTTTCACCCCAGGCATCGCTGGGGATGGCGATGACAGCGGTGTCGGACACCGAAGGGTGTTGGCGCAGAACCGCCTCCAAATCAGCCGCGTAAATGTTGAAACCGCCAGACAGGATCATGTCTTTCTTACGATCCATCAGCTGGATGAACCCGTCTTCGTCGATGCGGCCCATATCGCCCGACCGGATAAACTGCAGGCCCTCAGGCGATTGCCAAAGGATATCCCGCGTCTTGTCATCGAGGTTGTGATAGGCGGGCATCATTGACGGAGCGCGTCCGACGATTTCGCCACATCCGCCACGCGGCAGTTCGCGCCCGTCTTCGTCGATCACACGCATGTCCACACCTTCACCAGGCCTGCCGACGGTGTGCCACTTGTCCGGGAAAGCGGCACAGTTCAGCGCAGCAGAGATGCCACCTTCGGTCATGCCGTAAAGTTCCACGATGTTTCCGGGCCACCGATCCATCAGCTGGGCGATCAGCCCATCATGCAGCGGGGCAGAGGTGGAGAACTTCATTTCGTAAGACGACAGGTCGAATTCATCAAACCGGGGTTCAGCCATCAGCCGCATGTACTGGACCGGTACCAGCGTAGCATGGGTTGCTGCGTAGTCTTGCGACAGGCGCAGGAATTCCACCGTGTCGAATTTCGGCATCAGGATTAGGGTCCCGCCCAACATCACAGTGGGCAGCAGGCCGAACAGCGTGGTGTTGGAGTAAATTGGCGTGGAGATGACCATCCGCGCCTCGCCCGTGAGGCCAAAACGCGTGATCCTGCCCAACTGCCGGGATCGGAACCGATGATCGTGCAGGATGCCCTTGGGCAGGCCAGTGGTGCCCGAAGAATAGATGATGTTGAACAGGTCGTCCGGTTGCACATGCGCAGGTTCAATCGTGGCGGCGTCGGATGCCCAGCCAAGCAGTTGGGACAGGTCCTCGACCCGCTCTGCGCCCAGCGTATCTGCCGTTGTGCGATAGGCCGGTGTGGCGAGAAGCAGCTTTGCGCCACTGTCTGCCACCATACGTTCCAAAGCTTCGGATGTGGCAGAAAACGGCAGTGGCACAACGCAAGCCCCAGCCGACAAGATACCACAGAACGCCACCACGTTTTCCAGCGAGTTTTCGCCAAGCAAGGCCACGAACCCGCCGCGCCCGATGCCAAGGCTGTGCAGCTTGCCGGCCACCTGTGCGACCATGGCTCCAAAGTCGCGCCATGACACGGTTTGCCCGGCAACGATCACGGCGGGCTTGTCACCTAGCCGGTCAGCGTTGCGGGCAATTTCCGCGCCGGGGTTCATTAGGGTTTCGTTTTCGATCGCAGGGGGGTCAAAACGCAGCATCATGGGCCTCGATTCATGGATACCGTCAAGTATAGCGAAATCCCCGGGATGCACCCGGGGGGTTCAATGTCAGACTGCCTGCAGCTGTGCAGTCAGTCGGGCCTGTGCGGCAACAAATTCACGTTCGAGACGATCAACCAGATCGGCCACAGGAACAGTTTCTTTGACCGCACTTATGCCCTGGCCGGACCCCCAGATCTCTTTCCAGCTCTTTGGTTTTTCGCGATCTTCGGCGAAGTTCATCTTGGACGGATCGGACCGCTCCAGCGCATCTGGATCCATGCCTGCGGCGGCAATCGACGGTTTCAGGTAGTTGCCCCAGACCCCAGTAAAGAGATCAGAATACACGATATCCGATGCCCCACTTTCGGTGATCATCTGCTTGTAGCGGTCCACGGCGTTAGCTTCGTTCGTGGCGATAAACGCGGTGCCCGCATATCCACCATCGGCACCCATCGCCATTGAAGCCAGGATCGAATCGCCTCGTGCGATGGCGCCGGACAGGAACAGCGGCCCGTCAAACCACTCGCGGATCTCCTGAATCAGGGCCAGCGGTGATAGCGCCCCGGCGTGACCCCCGGCCCCGGCAGCCACAGCGACTAGTCCGTCGGCACCCTTTTCGATGGCCTTATGCGCGAACCAGTCGTTGATCACGTCATGCAGAACAATCGCGCCACAAGAATGCGCAGCTTCGTACACCCATTCTTGCGCACCCAGTGAAGTGATCCAGATTGGTACCTTGTGCTTCACGCTCAATTCGACGTCGCGTTCCAGACGGGCGTTGGATTTGTGAACAATGTGGTTCACGGCAAAAGGTGCTGCGGGGCGATCCGGGTTCTCCTCATCATGCCGGTCCAGCTGATCCTTGATCCGGGTAAACCATTCGTCCAGCGACTGGCCGTCCTTTTCCCGTGCGTTCAAGGCAGGGAAGGACCCGACAACGCCAGCCTTACACTGCGCGACAACCAGGTCGGGGGTGGATATAATGAACAGCGGACTGCCGATCAGCGGCAGGCGCAGGTTTTTCATGACGTCGGGCATGCTCATGGGAATTCCTTTCTTATCGGCGGCTCAGGATACGACGCCGGTGTTGAACAAATGGCTGATTTCTTCTGCTGTAAAGCCCGCACGCTACAGAACGTTACGGCTGTTTGCGCCGGGCGCAGGCGGTGTGCCTGGCAACGGTGTTTTTGACTCGGAAAACCGGGGGGCGGGCATTGGCTGGGAATGTGGTCCTTTGAAGATTCCACGCGCACGGGCGTGAGGGTGATCGGCGGCTTCGGCGGGGCTAAGAACTGGGGCGAAGCATGCATCGCTGTCCTGCAAAAGGGTGGTCCAGTAATCACGCGGCTGTGTCAGGAACAATGCGGTCAGCTTGCGCCGGATTCCCGGCCGACTGGCACGGTCACTGCGATCGCCCATGTCAGATGCGGACAGCCCCAAACGGTCTAGCAGAGCGGCCCAGAATTGCGGCTCCAGCGCGCCAATGGTAATCCAGCCGCCATCGGCACATTCATATACGCCGTACCAAGGCACGCCACCGTCCAGCGCATTGGCACCACGTTCGTCCCGCCACAAGCTCATAGCGCGGCGGCTGTAGATCATCGCCATCAGCGTCGCGGTGCCATCGACAATCGCCGCATCCACCACGTCGCCGCGCTCGGTGCGCCCGGCTTTCAGCAGGCCGGTCACCATGCCATAGGCTAGGAACATGCCGTCGCCGCCAAAATCGCCCAGCAGGTTCAGAGGGAAGGTCGGGGCGCGGTCGGGTTCCCCGCTGGCCCACAATGCGCCACTCAGGGCAATGTAATTCAGGTCATGTCCAGCCGTGTGCGCAATTGGCCCATCCTGGCCCCAGCCAGTCATGCGGCCATAGACCAGCCGCGGGTTGCGCGCGGTGCAGATTTCCGGACCCAGCCCCAGCCGCTCCATCACACCGGGGCGAAACCCTTCGATCAACCCGTCGGCGCCCTCAATCAGCTGCAGCGCCACATCAACTGCGCCCTCGGTCTTGAGGTTCAGCGCCAGTGACTTGCGCCCACGCGCCATGAATTCCAATGCAGGGTCTCCTTGTCCTGTGGGTGATGCCGCATCGGGGCGTTCGATGCGGATAACCTCGGCGCCCATGTCTGCCAACATCATCCCGGCAAACTCAATGATGCGCAGCCCGTCCAACGGGGGCGCGGATGCCACATGTTGCATCACTAATTCCTCTTGGTCTTGAAAACCCGCCCCGGGACCGGGACGGTTTTTGGTTCGCGGTTGGCTAGCGCGTCGCGCAAATTTGCACGCATCCGGTTCAAAACGCCACGTGTCGCTTCCAATTCCGCAGTATCGATGCCCTGGTTGGCCACCCGGTCCACTTCAGTAACGGTTTGGACCATGATCTTGACGATCTCCCGCGCCTGCGGCGTGGCAAAGACGCGGTTCGAGCGCCGGTCTTCCGGGTCGGTTCGACGCTGGACATAACCGCGCGCTTCCAGCCGATCGATCAGCTTGGAAGTGGTCACGGTGGCCACTTCCAGCCGCTCGGCCAGTTCGGACTGGCGGAGCCCATCTTCCCGGAGCAGATGCACAAGAACCCAGCCCTGCGACATTGTCATGTCATGCGGTTTAAGCAGCGAATCGAACAGGATCGCACGGAACCGGGCAATGTCCTGAAAGAGAGGGTTTTGCCCGTCTTCACCCAACCACATTTTCACCGGCTTGTCTTTGGCCTGTTCGCTCACGACCTGTGCCCCTGATCCTGGGTTATTGCTTTGCTGCATGCCAACATACGGACACCACTACCAAAAATCTAATCCTTAGATCGGATCCCAGGTGAAGACATCTGCCGACCGGTCAAGATCATAGAAATCGGCCTTCATCGCCGGAAGAGCGTGATCGCGCACGGTTTCCGGGGTCCAGCCTTCCGATCTATGCACGGACCGGATTGGGCGGGGTTGCGACATCAGGTAGATTTCGTTGTTCCGGACGCAAAAGATCTGACCAGTCACGTTACATTCAGGATCGGCTAGCGCAACGCAAAGTGGGGCAATCTTGGCCGGTGTCATTTCTTTTATCCGTGCGACACGGGCCTTTTCCGCATCCGTTTTCGCGGGTATCGTTCCGATCAGGCGCGACCACGCAAAGGGGGCGATACAGTTGGACCGCACATTGAACCGCGCCATATCCAGCGCCAGAGATTTCGACAGCCCTACGATGCCCATCTTCGCCGCTGAATAGTTTGCCTGCCCGAAATTGCCGATCAAGCCCGAAGTGGAGGTGAAATTCAGAAAGCAACCGGACGCCTGCATCTTGAACTGTTTGGCCACGGCCTGGGCCATGTTGAAGCTGCCCTTCAGGTGGACCGCAATGACGCTATTCCAATCTGCTTCAGTCATCTTGTGGAAAATCACATCGCGCAGGATGCCCGCATTGTTCACCACCACGTCGATGGTGCCAAATTCATCCATTGCTTGTTCATACATGGCATTGGCGTCTTCAATATTGGCCACGTTGCCGAAATTGGCGACCGCTTCGCCACCCGCTGCAACGATTTCGTTAACCACTTCCTGTGCTGGGGTCGCATCGGCACCGTCACCGTCTGCTGCCCCGCCCAGATCGTTAACCACGACTTTGGCACCTTTTGATGCCATCATAAGTGCAATGTCCCGGCCGATTCCCCGACCCGCGCCGGTCACGATGACTGCCTTGCCGTCGAGCATGCCGCTCCTCCTACTCATTTCGCTTGGTTCAGATATAATTATCTTGATAATGATTTGCAAGCTAATTATAAATGGAAAACGCCATGAGCCAAGCGCTGGGCTCTAAGAGGGAGGACCGCCACATGTTCAAACGTACTATATTCTCGGAAGATCACGAGCTGTTCCGCACTCAGGTCAGCCGCTTTGTCGCAGCCGAAATCACACCGAACCATGCCCAGTGGGAAAAGGACGGACGCGTCAGCCGGGATGCATGGCTTAAAGCGGGAGAAGCCGGACTGCTCTGCGCAGCCATGCCGGAACAATATGGGGGCGCGGGCGCGGATTTCCTGTTTTCGATGGTGGTTATGGAGGAGTTGTCTGCTGCTGGCACCCTGGGCCCGGGCTTTTCACTACATTCTGATATCGTCGCGCCATATCTGCTGCATTACGGCACCGAAACGATGAAACAAGAATGGCTGCCGCAAATGGCGCGTGGTGAAAAGATCGGTGCGATTGCCATGACGGAACCCGCCGCCGGATCGGATTTGCAAGGGATCAAAACTACGGCGATCCGCGATGGCGATGACTTTGTTATCAACGGCCAAAAAGTTTTCATCACCAATGGCGGCAATTGCGACATTCTAATTCTAGCGTGCAAGACTGATCCATCTCAGGGTGCACGCGGCACCTCCCTGATCCTAGTGCCCGCTGACACGCCGGGCTTCCGAAAAGGCAACCAACTGCTGGACAAAGTTGGCTGGAAGGCGCAGGACACAACCGAGCTGTTCTTTGACGACGTGCGCGTGCCTGTCACCAACCTGCTGGGCAGCGAAGGGCGCGGCTTCTACCAACTGATGGAACAATTGCCGCAGGAACGTCTGCTGCAATGCGTGCGCGCAGCTTCCGCGTTAGAGGCAGCCCTGGAGTGGACTGTGGGACATGTGACCGGACGCAAGGCGTTCGGCCAGACCATCGCCGATTTTCAGAACACCCGCTTCAAGATTGCCGAGATCAAGGCGCAGGCCGTGCTTATGCGTGTGTTTGTCGACAAATGCCTTGAAATGCATCTGGCCGGAGAACTGGACGCAGTGGACGCAGCGATGGGCAAAATGCTCAGTTCCGAAACTTTGTGCCGGTGCCTCGATGACATGCTGCAGATGTTCGGCGGTTATGGCTATATGTGGGAATACCCCATCGCCCGCGCTTGGGCGGATGCCCGCGTGGGCCGCATCGCTGGCGGCACGGGCGAGGTCATGCGCGAAATTATCGGGCGGTCGGTTCTGGGAGGTAAGAAATGAACCGTTTTCCCGACCTGATCCGGAAATACGCATTCCGCGATCCAGGCAAAATGGCGACCCATTTCGAAGGGCGCGATTTCACCTATGCCCAGTTCTGTGATCGGATTCAGAGCATGGGGCAGGTTCTGGTGAACCATGGGGTGCAGCCTGGGGACCGAGTCGCCTATCTGGGCCAGAATTCCCACTGGCTCGTGGAGATGTATTACGTCCCCTGCGTCATCGGCGCAATTCTTGTACCGCTGAACTATCGCCTATCCGCAGACGAAATGGTCGATGTGATTGCCGATTGTACGCCCACGGTGCTGATCGTCGACCGCCATTTTGTTGACCGCGCCGCCGCGTTGATGGACCGTTGCCCATCACTGGAACAGCTGATCTTTGCGGATTGGGATACGGACGCACCAGGCCTGCCCGCTGGAACGCCCAGCTATGACACGCTTGTGGCACAGGTCGGCAAGGTTGCCGACGATGCCTTTGATGATCGCGCCAGCCGGTCAGATGATACGATGATCATCTTCTACACCTCCGGCACCACTGGTGTGCCCAAGGGTGTGATGCTGTCCCATGCAAACCTGCTGACCAACGCCATCGGCTCTGGCCACCTCTATGGCTACCGTGAAACCGATATCCTGCTGCTGTCCGGCCCACTGTTTCATCTGGGCACCGGCAGTCGCGTTTACACGGCGGTTGCCTATGGCACCTCCATGGTGGTCCAGCCCAGGTTCGAGGTCGAAGAGACCATGCGCATGATCCAGGACAGGCGCATCACTACGATGACCTTGGTGCCAACCATGCTGCAGATGATCATGGACCACCCGCGCTTCGACGGGTTTGACTTCTCTTCGATCCGCTGTCTGACCTATGGCGCTTCGCCCATGCCCGTCGCCCTGATGGAACGGGTGATCGAGGCCATTCCCGGCATCACCTTCTGTCAGGCCTATGGCGCCACCGAAACCTCCCCAGTGCTGACGGTGCTGCCCCCGGCGGACCATGTTCCAGGCAACCCGATGATTGGTAAGCTTGGCACAGTCGGCAAACCAGTGATCTATGGCGACCTGCGCGTGGTGGATGAAAACGACAACCCCGTGCCCACCGGCCAGTCCGGCGAAGTGATCATTCGTGGGCCGCAGGTGATGAACGGCTACTGGAACCGACCAAAGGAAACAGCCCAGGCCATGCGCGGCGGCTTCTACCATACCGGCGATGCGGGGTTTCTGGACGAAGACGGCTATCTGACGCTGGTTGGCCGCACGAAGGAGATGATCATTTCCGGCGGCGAAAACGTCTATCCAATCGAAACCGAAAACGCGCTGTCCAAACATGACGCCGTCGCCCAGGCGGCGGTGATTGGCGTGCCAGATCCAAAATGGGGCGAAATTGTCTATGCCGTGGTCGCCCTGCATGAGGGCACCTCGCTCAGCGAAGCTGACCTGATCGCCTTCTGCCGCAAGAAAATCGCCAATTACAAAGCGCCGCGCGGCGTCACGTTCTGGGACGGGCCCCTGCCTCTGTCCGCCACCAACAAGATCGACAAAAAGGCCATCCGCACCGCAGTTCTGGCTACCCAAGACTCCGGAGATCACGCATGAGCAATCCCTAGTGTACCAACCATGACGGCCCTATCACGCAGATCAAGATGACCGAACCGAAATTCCACGACGCCTTTTCCAACGCGATGCCCAGCGGCCCAACTGCTGCGTTCACGCGGAGGGTGACTGCTTCCACACCAACCATTTCGAACCGCCTTGCCCCGGATCAGGTCAGCACCCCAGCCTCCTGCAAAGCGGCAATCCGCGTCGCGTCATAGCCTAACCAGTCCTGCAACACGGCCTCCGTATCGCGCCCATATACCGGCGCCGCCCGTTGCACCTCTCCGGGGGTCCCACTCAGCTGGAACCGGCAGGCCTCATGGTGCGCCAGACTGCCATCGCCCCGGGGCATCGTCTGGAAATGGTCCCAGGCGGCCAGCAGTGCGTCCTTGGCCAGATCTGCCGCCGTCGCCGCCACCGCCGCCGCGACGCCAACGGCCTGCAATGCCGACGCCACCTCTGGCGCCGATCGAGATCTGCACCAATCGGCCAGTATCGTGTCAATCTCATCCAAATGCGCCACGCGCGCCGCCAACGTCGCAAATCGCGCCGCGCTCAGTTCCGGCACATCCACCACGCTGCACAAGGCTGCCCAATCCGCGTCCGACATCACGCTGATCGCGATCCAAGCACTGTCGCCCTCCGGCGTGGCACAGCGATAGCATTCATTCGGCACGATCAACTCATCCCGATTGCCGCGCGCTCGCGGCGCTTTGCCTGTCGCCGAAGCTTCGGCAAAGGCTTCAGCAATGAACTGCATCCCCACCTCGGCTTGCGAGATATCAAGCTTGCGCCCCTTGCCAGTGACCCGCCGATTCTCCAGCACCGCCAGCAGCACGGGTAACGCCAGACGCGGCCCGACATAATCCGTATAAGGCCCATATGGCCCCACCGGGTCCGCCCCCTCGCGGCCCGCCAGCATCTGCAGACCGGACATCGCCGCACCAATGTTGCCGAACCCGGCCAACGCCGACCATGGCCCAGATTGCCCCATCAAAGAGGTGGAAAGCAGGATTATGCCCGGATTGACCGCTGCTAGCGCATCGTATCCCAGGCCCCATTTTTGCATCTGTCCGGGTGCGAAACTCTCAACCACCACATCGGCCTTGGCGGCCAGCGCCAACACAATTTCCCGCGCCGCATCCTGGCTCATATCCAGCGTCAGGCCCAGCTTGCCCGCGTTGCAATTCTCAAACAGGCCCGACTTGTCCAGATCACGCACCCCGCCTGGAAATGGGCCAGTCAGGCGGGCGACCTCGGGTTTCTTGCGGCTTTCGATGCGCACCACCTCGGCGCCAAAATCGGCCATCATCCGGCCAATCATCGGCCCGGCCACAACCCAGGACAAGTCCAGCACACGCACATGATCCAGTGGCCGCGATGCGTCACCCGCCACTACAGCAGGCGCAAACACCTCCCACCCCGGCGCGGCGGCCAGCCAGCGCGCAGCGACCGCATCACCCCCCTGCCCAATCTCCGGCGCAGGCATTAGCGGCACAAAGCCTTCATCAAACCCCAGAGCAATCTTGCCCGGGAGACGCAACGCGCCCACCTGCTCAAAGAACCCGCGCGCAGCGGCATGGGGGCTGTCCAGCAAATCCGCCGCATCCATGATCGGCGCCAGCATCAACCGGTGCGTCAGGGCCAACTCCACCGCCTCACGCTTGGTGATCCCAGCGAAAAAGGCGGCCACTTCGGTGCGGGCGGCCTCCATTTCTTCCTCGCTGATCTCGTCATTCTCGATCCGGGGCGGCAGCGTGATCCAGTCCCAGTCGACAAATTTCTGCGACACCACGCCTTTGTCACCCAGCATCCTGAACAGGTTGTTGGTGAACCGCCCTGCCGCCGGTCCCAGCGCAAGATGCATTTCCACCAAGCCATCTTTCACCGGCCATTTCGACCGCTGCGTGCGCGATCCGGAACCGGACAGGTCCAGCTCTTTCTTCTTCTTCGACTTCACCTCGGCCCGGAATACATAATTCGGATGACCGATCAAGCTGGCCATCGACAGGCTCAGCGTGCATTGCGTCGCCGACACCTGGGCCGAGCTGACGACCCGCTGCCCGCGCCCGCCACGCCGCCGTGCCTCCAGCGCTACCATAACACCGCACAGCGCGTCAGCGGCCGCATGGTGCCAGGCTTGCGGCAGGCTCAGCCGCGTTGGCACGCCCGCCTGGCTCTCAGTCGGATGCAGTGGCCCCCCGGCGGCCCAGATCGTAAGGTCGCTGGAAGCTAGACCCGCCTGTGGCCCAGTCAGGCCAAAGGGGGTCATGATCGCATGAATCAGCGCAGGATTGGCGGCCAGCAGGGCGTCACTGTCCAAAAATGGGTCAACGCCGGGTGTACCCGCCTCCAACACCACATCAGCCGCTGCGGCCAGCGTCTGCAAGCGTACAGGGTCCGCCGCGCGGTCCAGAACGACAGAGCTGCGCCCGGTACCATAGGTCTGCCAATAGAGCGAGGCACCACCATCCTCAAACGGCGGCTGGGCCCGTGCGGCATTACCAGCCGCAGGCTCCACCGTGAGAACCTCGGCCCCCATCAAGGCCAGCATACGCCCAGCCAACAAACCCCGGTGATCGGTCAGATCAAGGACCCGCAGGCCCGCCAATGCCCCCGCCATCACCAGCTGTCCTGATTGGTCAGCACCACGGTCGCAGCGGCGCTGAACATGCCCCCAACCCCATGTACCACCGATAGTTTGGCATCCTCGACCTGCGCCGGGCTGATCCCGCGCATCTGGCGCACGCCCTCCTGCAGCGCAAACATTCCATACATACCCGAATGCATATAGCTCAGCCCACCGCCATTGGTGTTCAGCGGCAGCTTGCCACCGAGCCGCGTGTGGCCTTCGGCGATGAACGCCCCGCCCTCGCCCGGCGCGACAAAACCAAGGTCTTCCAAACCATAGACCGGCAGGTGCGCAAAGGCGTCATAAACCATCAGATGATCTACGTCGGCATGAGTGATCCCGGCACTGTCAAAAGCCATCTTGCCCGACACCCGGAACGCCTTGGACGAACTGAAGCTTTCCATCTGCGAAATCATCGGCCCCTCAACACTTTCGCCACCCATGCCGCGCAGGTAGACCGGCTTGGTTGGGAAATCCTTGGCCCGCTCGGCACTGGTCAGGATCAACGCGCCGCCACCATCACTAACCAGGCAACACATCAGCTTGCGGAAGGGCCATGCAATCATCTTGGAGTTCAGCACCTCGTCCACCGTCAGCGGGTCCCGCGCCGTGGCTCTCGGATGATGGGAGGCCCACTCACGTTGTACCACAGCGACCATGGCTAACTGTTCCTCGGTCAACCCGTCATCCTTCATCTTGCGAAGAACCGGCAGGGTGAACCGCGAAGGCGGAAACAGCGGGCCATAGATGGCTTCGAATTCCTGCTGCTGCATGGACGGGAATATCGGGCGGTGGTTGCGGTTATTGGACCTTCCGCTTTCGCCATGGGTAATTAACACGGTCTTGCACAGACCCATGGCAATCGCTGCTGCCGAATGGCGCACCAGCGTGATAAACGAACAGCCCCCGACTGAGGTGCCGTCATACCAGGTCGGCGTGATTCCCAGATACTGGATGATCTCGGCCACGTCATGTCCGGCGGTCGCCACACCGTCGATATCAGCCACGGTCAAAACGCAATCAGCCATAGCATTCAACGCAGCATCCGCATGAAGGCCAGTCTGGGACAGTTCGGGCACCTTGCCCATCTTTGTGGTTTCAGCAGCGCCCACAATCGCGACAGAGGGCTGGGTCATGTCGCATCTCCGGCAGGCTTGAATTGCGGCACAGCCACGTCACCGCGCATCTCGAACGTCAATTCCAGCGGCATGTCCAGTTCCAGCGCTGCCGGATCAGGCGGACAACCGACGATGTTGGTCAGCATCTTCACGCCTTCCTCCAGCATCACCACCGCCACCACGAACGGCGGCTCATAGCCCGGCGCCGGCATCTGGTTGATCACATAGGAATACAGGCGGCCCTTTCCCGAGGCCTCGAAAATCTCGATATCCCGCGACCCGGTGCCGGGGCAGAAAGGGCGCGGCGGATAATAGACCTCTCCAGTTTTCTTGCAGCGCTGCAGCAGCAGCTTGCCCTCTTTCGCTCCGTCCCAATAAAACTGGGTTTCGGGATAGATTGTTGGTACCTGCCGGTCACTCATATTCCCACTCCTCAAGGATTTTGAGTCAGCCTAGCTTGGCTAATCCATTGTTCAAAACCACGACGCCGCGTTCCGGGACGCGGGCGCAGAACTGAACGACATCATGATCCCGCCACATCTCCGTACGCACTGTTTCTCCAGGATACACCGGCGATGTGAATCGCAGTTCCAGATGCTTCAGTACGGAAAAATCCCCATCAGCCAGCGCTTCGGTGATAGACCATGATGCCACGCCCAGCGTGCAGAGCCCGTGCAAGATGGGTCGGTCAAACCCTGCTTGCGCTGCCACTTCAGGATCGGCATGCAACGGGTTGAAATCGCCAGACAGACGATAGATCAGCGCCGCGCTTTCCAGCGTCTTGAAATCGAACACTTCGTCAGGTGTGCCTTCAGGGGCGGGTTGCACCGGTTTGACCGGCCCGTTTGGCCCGCCGAACCCACCATCGCCCCGCGCGAAAGACGTGGAGGCCACCGTAGCGATCCGTTGTCCGGTCTCTTGGTCGGTGAGTTCCCGTTCAGAATAAAGGAGGGCGCCGCGCCCTTCGCCCTTGTCGACGATACCTGTGATCTTGGTCTGGCCCAGCAGCGTCCCAGCCGCGGGCAGTGGCGCGTGCAGTGTCAGGCTTTGTTCCCCATGCAGGATTTTCTGCCATGTCAGTCCGGTGTCCGGCTGCATCGCCCAGAAGCCGGGGTATGCAAGGACATTGACCATCGCAGGCAGTGCGCCAAACCCTTCGGCCCGCTCATACGTTGCCCGCAGATGCGATCGGCTCAGAGGGTCAGTACCCAACCCGAGGCCCAGCGCGTAAAGGATCGTATCCTTTTCTGTGTAGCTGTGTTCGATGACGGGGAATTCCCTTGTCATCAAGGCATCGTAGTCAATCATTTAAAGCGTCCTCCCCTAACGCACATTTATGTATCTCGATAATCATTTGCAAGCTAATTATCGTCATCTATGATATTCCGAACTGGGTCGAAGGTGAGAGTCAAACCGGAGTTGGTTGTGACCAGGTTGCTGAATCCGATTTTAGTCAAGCTGACCCGTCACAGCGCCAGCGCATAGCTGTCGTCAGACGAGAAACCGACGCTCTGCAATCAAAGCCAGAAGATCGGCCAACGAAGCATCAACCGATTGGCCGGACGTATTCAGATGCGCCCCGGCCCGCGCATAAGACGCCTCACGAGACAACAGAATAGACTTCAGCTGTTCCATCGCATCCGGGTTTCCAGCCATTGGCCTTTCATCCCCCTGCGCGCGGACGCGGTCCATATGTTCCTGCGGAGCGGCCTTGATCCAGACCGTGTGGAAGGAATGCAGCAAACGCGCGTATGTCCGGGGTTCACCGACGATCCCACCGGCCACCGCCAACAACACGCGGTCGTTGTTTTCAACAACACCGTTCAGCGCGCGGGCTTCCAGCGTCCGGTACCCTTCGGTTCCGTAGAGGGCCATGATTTCGTCGATTGGCATGCCGCCATACGCAGCGATTTCGTCATTCAGTTCCAAAAACGGGATCTGCAGATGTTCAGCGGCAAGGCGGCCCAGGGTAGATTTTCCCGCACCCCGCAACCCGATCAGGCAAATGCGATGCCCCCGTGCGGATCCGGCAGGTGTAACCCCCAGCATCCGCATGACTGCTTCCTGCGTGGCCGGATCTGCAGCAGAAAACAACCGGGCCACATCCGACCCGGTTGACCCTGACAGGAACCATTCCACCGGCGTATCCAGTGCCAGCGCAACGCGTTTTAGCAAACCAACAGAGATGTTGCCTTGACCCGATTCCAACTGCGCCAGGTACCGGGGCGACACACCGGACAGTTCGGACAGCACCCGACGGGAGACATTTTTGCCTTCCCTGATCTGACGAACCCGTTTGCCGACCAGTTTCAGGAGTGAAGCAATCTGATCATCCAATGCCGAACCGGGAAGGTCCGGCTGCAGAATACCGTCGTTCGGCTCTGTCGGCATCAGGCGTCTGCCCGCCAGCCAGAGAAAACGCGGACAGACTGCAGCCCGGGGGACGAAGGTCTGACGACAATATCCGGCAAGGTCAGCGCTTCCATCAGCTCCTGACACAGCCCGTCACATTCCAAACATCCAACGCATTGCGGAAGATCCAGAATTTCGCTGCCCAGCGCGACGGTGTGCGGCGCGTACCCTGCTTTACGTGCAATCATCATCTTCGACCTCACGATTTTTCAGACTTGGTGGCATGGGCCCAACAGGTGGGCCCAAGCGTCAGGCCATGTGCAGTTTCACGTACTCGAAATCGCCCGCCTTATTATCGATGCCGACCTTTGGCGGTGCAATCCAGCTGGCGTATTTACCCGGTTCATAGCACGGAACCATTAGCGACTGGATAAAATCACCGTCTTCCTTGGTCGGCAGCCATTCACCTTTGCGCGCTTCCCATTCGGAATTGGAAATGATTTCCCCATCCGGGTTGGCTTTGATGGCCGAGAACACACCGATCTGACGGTGGAACGCCTGGTCCGGCAGTTTCAATTCAAATTCGATTCCGGTGCGCGAGATTTGCTTGTTCCAACGGCGCAGACCGCCACTGGCGTCGCGGATATAGTCATCGCGCAGGCGCATGTTGATGGCTGTCAGGGCTGGGGCATCTTCGGTTACGATCTGGCCGTCACGGATGCTTTTGACCAGATAGGTGTCGTTGGTCAGCTGGTGGTCATCTTCGATGCGGCTTTCCATGAACCGCCCTTTGATGCCCGCGTTGAACGCGTTTGCCGCGTTGGTCGACACTTCCTGACCAAACAGATCCAGCGACAGGGTGTAGTGCAGGTTCAGCTTTTTCTGGATGGTGGGCAGATCGATCACGCCCAGGTCGCGCACCTTGCCGATCTCATACGGGTCGGTGATGCCGGCGGCCTTCATCGCTTCGCAGGTGGCCTGCACGACCCGACCAACGCCGGTCTCGCCCACAAACATGTGGTGCGCTTCTTCAGTCAGCATGAACCGGCAGGTCCGGCTGAGCGGGTCAAATCCAGATTGCGCCAGGCTTTCCAGCTGCATCTTGCCATCACGGTCGGTGAAATAGGTGAACATAAAGAACGACAGCCAGTCGGGCGTTTCTTCGTTGAAGGCACCCAACATACGTGGCGCTTCTTCAGAGCCCGAGGACCGGCGCAGCAGATCGTTCGCCTCTTCGCGGCCGTCTTTGCCAAAATATTTCTGCAGCAGGTACACCATGGCCCACAGGTGGCGGCCTTCTTCCACGTTCACCTGGAACAGGTTGCGCATGTCATACAGCGACGGTGCGGTTAAGCCGAGAAACCGCTGCTGTTCGACTGAGCCCGGCTCGGTATCGCCCTGAATAACGATCAGGCGTTTCAGCATGTTGCGGTATTCGCCCGGAACTTCCTGCCAGGCCAGCTCACCCTTGTGTTCACCACAGGGGATACGGCGGTCTTCGACCTGCGGGGCCAGCAGAACACCCCAGCGGTATTCCGGCATCTTTACATAGTCAAACTTGGCCCAGCCTTTGGGGTCGACGCTAACGGCGGTGCGCAGGTAAACCATGCTTTCCTGGAAGTTTTGGGGGATCAGCTTGTTCCACCAGTCCAGGTATCCGGGGTGCCATTTTTCCAGGGCCTTCAGGACCTTTTTGTCCTCAGACAGCCCCACATTGTTCGGGATTTGAGTGTCATAGCTGACATTGATGAGATCGAGCATTTTGTGGTGTCCTCTCCTTTTGTCGGCGGAAACTTTGGGAGTTTCCGGACCGATTTTCTTCCAAGAAACCGGTGTCTTCCGTTACACACGTTCCATGTTGTATTCGCCGCGCCGGCCAGTGCCGTAGCGCTGCAGCGCACCTTCGGCTCCGACTGCGTTGGGACGATTGAAAATCCAGTTCTGCCAGGCGGTCAGACGGCCAAAGATCCGGGTCTCCATCGTTTCCGGCCCAGAAAAGCGCAGGTTGGCTTCCATGCCGGTCATCGCATCGGGTGAGAAGCTGGCACGCTCTTCCATGAAGATGCGAATTTCGTCTTCCCAGTCGATGTCATCGAGGATCATGGTGACAAGACCCAGTTCATCGGCGTCTTCGGCTTCGAGCGCTTCGCCCTTGGCTTCGGCGGCTTTCTCAACGGCATCATCATCCCCATAAAACCGGGTCTGCAGGCGGGTCAGGTCGTTGCCCATATGGAACTGGCCGAAATTGGCTTCGGTCAACGTTATGGTCGCGATCGGGCGATTATCGCCGTCGAACTCATCTTCCATCATGTAAGACCGGTCTACCGACCACAACAGTTCTGCCAGAAACCCGGCATAGCAGGAACCGTGTTCCACCAGCGCCACCAGCGAACGGGAAGTGACATCAACGCGCTTGAGCGTGCGCTTCCAATACGCCAGAACTTCGCGTGCCAGCCAGTGGTCTGCGTTGGACATCAGCAGGCTTTCATGCGCCTGCACCAGCGCCGGGTCACCCTGGGTGCGGAAGACCCACAGCCCGCAGCCCATTTCGTTCAAACGCAGATGCAGGATCGCATCTTCCAGTTCCCGGCACAGGCGCAGCATCCACGCCAGGTCACCCTGTCCTTCGAACCCGGCCATGTCTGCCGGGGCATCACCTTCGGGTCCGTTCAGCGTGATGGTCGCAGTCCGCGCGGATCGGTCCACCATCACTTCAACCAGGGAATAGGTAACGGAGCCGTCTTCACCAAAGCTGCGGTCCAGTGGGCCCAGTTCGATACCCTTGGTAACATCCGATTTGTCAGAGGCTGCGGCGAATTCGCGGGCACGCGCCACAACAGTTTCGTCAAACTTGGAGTTTGGCACAACTTCATCCACCAGTTTCCAGTCTGCTGCGCGTTTGCCACGCACGCCTTCTTCGGTGGAACAGAAAATATCAGCCCGATCGCGGCGCACCTTGCGCTTGTCAGTGACACGGGTCAGCCCACCCGTACCGGGCAACACCGCAAGCAGCGGAACTTCGGGCAGGGCAACGGATGATGTGGCGTCATCGGTCAGCATGATGTGGTTACAGGCAAGCGCGAGCTCATAACCGCCACCCGCACAAGCGCCTTTTACAGCGGCAATGTATTTTTGGCCGCTATCGGCTTCGGCTGCCTCGAACGCATTGCGCGTTTCATTGGTGAATTTACAGAAGTTCACCTTGTGGCTATGTGCGGCCCCACCCAGCATCCGGATGTTTGCGCCAGCGCAGAACACTTTGTCCTTGCCGGACTGCATCACCACAACCTTAACCTCGGGGTGTTCGAACCGCATGCGCTGCACAATATCGTTCAGTTCGATATCAACGCCTAGGTCATAACTGTTCAGCTTCAGCTCATAGCCATCGAACAGACCGCCAGTTTCATCAACATCCATGATCAGGTTGGCCACAGGCCCGTCATACTCGACCCGCCAGTGACGGTAACGCGAGGGATCAGTTTCGAAGTCGATACGGTCTGCCATTGGAAGTCCTGAGCTTGACGCGAATTTCGTGCACAATAATGCGCCGATTTCGCTACGTAAACACAGGACTTGCCTTCTTCAGTGCCAAAATTCTCTGAAACTACAAATTTTATGCATTATAGTGCGAAATTTGTGAGGTCTCCCTCTGGCTGCGCCGCTTCGATTCTCTCCAGGCGGACAACAAATTCGGCAACCTCTTCCAGGACTTTGTCGGTGCATTCCAAATGCGGGGCGTGCTGGCAGTTCTCCAGAACAAGTGTATCGACCGGGGCATAAGAATGATCGACAATCTCATCGAGCTGGGCCAGCGTACCGTATTGGTCATCTTTGCCCTGAATAGCCAGCGCTGGCACGCGGATGTAATCGATCACGTCTGATACGTCCCAATCTTGGAAACCCGGCGCGAGCCATGCGTCGTTCCAGCCCTTGAACGCCACCTCGGCATTCGCGTGGTACTTGCCCAGCTTGGCAGGCAGGTCACCCTTTTCCCATGCCATACGTGCCTCCGCAATCGCGGCCAGCCCCATGGGTTCGGTGAAGAAATGCGGGGCCATCAGGACCAGCCCACGCACGCGATGGTCCACCACGCTGCCAGCATGGATCGCCGCAATGGTGGCACCGTCGGAATGCCCGAACAGGATGCCGGTGCGAAACCCGATCTGGTCCAGAACTTCCGGCAGCACATCAATCGCTTCGCGCGTCATGTAATCCAACGGGCGCGGAAGAACCGCCGGGTCAGATTGCCCGTAGCCCACCCGCGAAAAGACGAAAACACCCCAGCCAGTCGCATCCGCCAACCGCTGCGGAAAATCCCGCCACAACGCGACACATCCCAGACCTTCATGCAGCAGAACAATTGTGGGCGCTATATCTGGGCCGGGGCCCCAACACGCGTATTCCAGGGATTTGCCGCCGGAGGTTAGCGTGCCGGTGGGCGAAGTGGACCAGTCTGCTGACATTGCTTATTCCGCCGCCGCAATGGTCAGCTCAATTGGGTCCAGACCTTCGACACAGCCGGTGATGACATCGCCCGCCACCACAGCGCCGACACCCGCAGGCGTGCCGGTCAGGATAATGTCACCCGGGCGTAGGTGATAGAAGTGGGACAGGTGGCTGATGATTTCTTCGCTGTTCCAGACCATGTCATCCAGCCGAGTATCTTGCCGGACCTCACCGTTTACGGCCAGATGCATGCGCTGCGGGCCAACTGCGCCAAAGTCGCCAACCTTGGTGATCGCAGTCACGACAGCGGAGTTTTCGAAATCCTTGCTGACATCCCAAGGACGGCGGGTTTCTTTGGCATCACTCTGACGATCGCGTCGGGTCATGTCGAGCGCGCTGAAATACCCATAGATGGCATCCGCGGCCTGATCGACGGACACCCGGAACGCATCCGCGCCAATTGCAATGCCAAATTCCATTTCGTGATGATAGTTTTCAGTGCCCGGCGGGTAAGGAACGGTCGATCCGCTGGGGATTGCAGCCGTCGGGGTCTTACAGAAGTACCAAGGCGCCTCCCGATCAACCTCACTCCCCATTTCCTTGGCGTGGGCTACATAGTTGCGGCCGACGCAGAAAATTCGACCCACAGGGAAATCAGCATCTTCACCGTTTACGGCAATGACCATGGGCTGGGGAACGTCGAAAAGGAGGCTCATTTTTGGATCCTGTCTCAGTCATTTTAAAAGCGAGAAATGCGCACCTGGCTGGCATAGCGCCCACCGCTGCCGATAAACAGCATGCGGATGCCCTATTAATACCTTTGGTCGCCGGTTTCCAGACGGGCGTGCAGGCGCCTGTAGTGTTCGTTCAGGTTCAAATGTTTGCCTGCCGCAATCCGCGCGCTCACCTCGGGCGATCCATGCCGAACGCTGCGATTGATGATTTCGATCAGGGCGCCATCGACAGTTTTAAAAGCACAGTTCCTGTCCAGATGGGCACTGGTGTCGGCGGAAATGGTGTGCCAATTGGCCCCGGGGTTTACGATACGACCCTTCACGTACCAGGTGACCGTCCCATCAGTGATTGGAATAATCCGCTGTTGCCCAGCGCCACCCAGGCCATTTCCCGGATTGGGACCAGACCAAAGGCAATGTCGCAAAAACGGGTCAGCTGGGGCGACTGAATGAAGCCGGTTCCTTGTTTTATACGCGGATCACTGCCGGATCGACATCATCATACAATCGATCGACCAGCGCCGCACGCCGCAGCAAAATCGCGCGGTTATTGAGGCTGCCTTTGGCCGTGATCTCTCCATCACCAACAGACGGCGGCCCATCAATCACCATCGCCCGGACGATGCGGTTGGAAGATCCCGTCGCATGTTCAGCCATCCGACCCATTATATCCGCGATTTTGGCAGAGTAGTCGGCGTCTGCCACTGCACCATTGCCATCACCAGCCAACCCCAGCGCAGGGGCGGCAAAGATCAGCAGGCCAATTTCGGATTTCCCTGCCCCGGTTACTACCACATCCTGCACCAACCCAGCCAATTCGCTGAGCGCGGTCAGACGCAGGCGGCTCGCCTGAACCCAGGTACCAGTCATCAGTTTGAATTCGTCCGAAATACGACCGTCGAACAAAACGCCCTGTGTCACGTCAGCGGGGTCAACGAACCGCACGGCATCCCCAGTGATGAAGAATCCGTCTTTGTCGAACACTTCCGCATTCTTGGCCGGGTCATTCAGATAACCAGTCATGATATTGGGGCCTTTGACCCGCAATTCATAACGTTCCGGCTGCTCCGGGATCAGTTTGGCTTGTTGTTCGGGCATTGGTACACCGATCATCCCGGACGATGCGCCGCCCTGATAGTGGATGATTGACGCTGGGGCTGTTTCAGTCATTCCCCAGCTGGAGGTCATCATCGGCACGCGTCCGGTTTCCACGCGCGACATATCCTCCAAAGCTGACCAGATGTCGGCAGGCAGGGACGCCCCCGCATAAAAGATCATATCGAGATCAGAAAAGAAGCTGCGCCGCAGTTCGGCATCTTCGCGCATGGCCTGCACCAACAGGGAATATGCAATCGGCACGTTGAAGCTGAGCGTAGTGTTAACGAGCTTCAGGTTTTCCAACGTCTGTTCGAACAGTCCTTTAACAGGCTTGCCGCCATCCAGATACAGCGACCCGCCATTCGAAAGGATCGTGTTGAAATCCGAATTTCCTGCGAACACGTGGTTCCACGGCAGCCAATCGAGGATCGTGTGATGCCGCACACCCAGAAACGGAAGGCTGGCTAAATATTGCGCCTGGTTCACGCACAGCATGCCTTGCGTGGTCGGAACGCCCTTGGGGTCAGAGGTGGAGCCGGACGTGAATAGTATCTTGGCCAACGTATCCGGCGTGATAGCTGCGTAAGCTGCCTCCAATTCGGATCCAGCGCTGCCTTGCAGCAAAACATCGAATTCGCTCACTCCCGCACCAGGGTTGGTGCCGACCACCTTTTGCAGCCCATCAAGGCATGGCAGATCCAGCGCAGCGCCATAAGCCGTACCGTCTTCGGCATAGACCATCGCGGGTTGGACCTTTTCGATGCAGTATTGCAACCGCCCATGGGCTTCGGGGATCAACGAATACTGCTCCGCCAGCGGAACAATCGGCGCGCCGACATATTGGGCGGCCTGCATCAGCACCGCATGGTTCAGACTGGGTCCGGACAGGACGGCAACAGGCTTTCCACGGCCAATACCGCGCGCCAGAAGCGATGCCGCCACTGCGCGGGTGGCTTCGAGCATTTCGAGATAAGTCAGGCTGTGCCACCCGGCTCCGGACCGTTGGGCGATAAACACGCGCGCTGGTTCGATATCTGCCCAGTGGTGCAGCCAAGCATTGGTGTCCCGCACAACTGGCCCCAGCTCCAACCCGGACCCGAGGATGATGGTACCATCCAGCTGGTCCTGCCTTGTGACATTGTGTTTCAGATAGCCCGCCATCGCTCTCCCTTCGCAACCGGGTATGCGACCACTCTCCCCGATTGACCGCGCAGATTTTGGCGAAGGGTATGCGCCAATCTCCCAAAAGGGCAAGCCGATGTCGGCGATCAGCCGTTTTCGCGTAGGACCGATCCAGCCAGATAGAGCGATCCACAGATCAGGATACGTGCGTTGGACGTTCGTTGTGTGGCGATGCGCAACGCGTCTGTCAGGTCATCGGCGGTATCCGCAGTCAGCCCCTGGGCCTTGGCCGCACTTGCCGTTTCATCCGCTGTGAGCGTGTTGGCTTCACCCGGGATGGACACGCCAATCAACCGATCCGCCACATTGCCGAGCGGGCGCAGGTAGCCCCCAACATCCTTGGTGTTCAGCATCCCACAGATCAAAACCAAGGGACGCGAGGGTAATTCTGACAGCGTTTGAGCAATGGCATGCCCTGCTGCAGGGTTGTGGCCACCGTCGAGCCACAGCTCCGCGCCCCCGGCGGCCTCAACCAGCGGGCCATGCCGCAAACGTTGCATCCGAGCAGGCCATTGCGCTTGGGTCACCGTCGCCTCACAAGCGCGCTCCCCAAAGCCAAGATGGCGCAGGGCGGCCAACGCAAGGCCTGCGTTTTCGAACTGGTGCGAACCAGGCAGGTTGGGACGTGGCAAATCACACAGGCCGGTTTCGTCCTGATAGACCAGCCGCCCGCGCTCTTCGCCCACATGCCAGTGCTGCCCATGGGCAAGAAGCGGCGCGCCGACGCATTCTGCACACGCTTCGATCACATCCATCGCATCTTCTTGCTGTGGGGCAACAATGCACGTCACGCCACGTTTCAGGATTCCTGCCTTTTCGCCCGCAATCTCACCCAGCGTTTCACCCAAAAACTGCTGGTGGTCGATGGATACCGGGGTGATCGCTGTCAGCGCGGGCTGGGCGATAACGTTCGTAGCATCCAGACGGCCGCCCAACCCGACCTCCAATAGTGTGTAATCCGCGGGTGTCCGGGCGAAAGCCAGAAGGGCGGCACAGGTGGTGATTTCGAAATAAGTGATGGGTGCGTCACCATTGGCAGCTTCGCATTCTTCCAAAACATTCGACAGGTGCGATTCTTCGATCAGATCGCCCACCAAACGGATGCGTTCGTGAAACCGCGCCAAATGGGGGGAGGTATATGCGTGTACCTTGCACCCCTCCGCCTCCAAACCCGCGCGGATCATCGCCTGACTGGAACCTTTGCCATTGGTTCCGGCGATGTGGATCACCGGTGGCAGGCTGTCCTGCGGGTTGCCAAGCGCATCCAGCAGCCGCCAAACGCGGTCCAGTGTCAGATCGATCACCTTGGGGTGCAGGGACATCATCCGTTGCAGGATGATGTCAGAACCGGGATTTGTCATTTTTCGGGTGTCGCGCCATCCGAGTCCGGCGCTTCGATCTGCGCGGGCTCATCCGATGGCGGCGGCAGCTCACCTTTGATCGCGGGCGGCAGGCCCAACAGCATCCGGGTGATTGAAATCAGCTCATCCCGCATCTGGGGGCGTGGCGTGACGCGGTCCAGCATGCCGTGATCCAGCAGGTATTCGGCCCGCTGGAATCCTTCGGGCAGCTTTTCGCGAATCGTTTGTTCAATCACGCGCGGTCCGGCGAAACAGATCAGCGCATTGGGTTCAGAAATGTGAACGTCGCCCAGCATCGCATAGGATGCGGTGACCCCCCCGGTGGTGGGATGCGTCAGGACAACAATATAGGGCAGCTTGGCTTCTTTCAGCATCTGCACCGCAACGGTCGTCCGCGGCATCTGCATCAGCGAAAGGATGCCCTCCTGCATACGGGCGCCGCCAGCGGCCGAAAAGATGATCAGCGGACGTCGCAGTTTCACGGCTTCTTCCGCCGCAGCGATAATAGCGTTGCCCACGTACATACCCATGGATCCGCCCATAAAGGAAAAGTCCTGAGCAGCCGCCACGATGGGCGTACGCCCAATTTCACCCGTGGCCACCAGCATCGCTTCTTTTTCGCCAGTGGCACGCTGGGCAGCCTTCATACGGTCCGGATACTTCTTTTGATCGCGGAAACTCAGCGGGTCGGCCTGCGGTTCAGGCACGCTGACCTCCACAAATACACCACCGTCAAACAGCGCGTTGAAACGGTCGCGGGGCGTGATGTTCATGTGATGCCCGCAGCTGGTGCAGACATTCAGGTTTTCGCTAAGCTCACGATGGAACAGCATGGTTCCGCATTCATCGCATTTCTTCCACAGGTTCTCAGGCGTTTCGCGGCGCGAAAAGATCGAATTGATCCGCGGCCGGACATAGTTGGTGATCCAGTTCATTCCAGTCTCTCCAGCGGGACCTGTGGGTTCGGTGCGTGAAATAAGCTGCCGCGCGCGCGATTGCAATCAGCGCCGGATCGCCAAACGCGCAGCAAGCCAGAATACGATGGTGGTTGCGAAGTCCACAGGCAGCCACGCGCGCAGCAGCTCAGTATCGTTCATACCGACCGGGGTGACATAAAGAGCGAGGCCATTCAGGTTGTCCGGCAATGACACGAACAACAATGCGGACACATTGTTGAACGTGTGCAAAATGATGGCTGGGCCAAGTGACCCGGCGCGCGCAGTCAGATCAGCCATCAGCAAACCAAACAACCCGGACCAGATTGCCAATAGCAGCGCATTGTCTCCGGCATCGGCAGGAACATAGTGGCCAAACGCGAACAGCAAAGCAGGCAGTGCCATCCAGATGGCAGGGTGGCTGAACCGTGCCGCCAGATGCTGCTGGATGTAGCCACGGAACAGGATTTCTTCTGAGGCGCTCTGGATAAACACCGCGACAAGCCCGAACGGCAAAAGGATCAGCCAGCGCGAAAACGGAAGGTTATCGACCAGCTCCATCCCCAGATTGTAGGGCGGCAGTACCAAAAGCACCGCGCCAATCGCGAGTAGAACCGACAGAACCCTGATCGACTGTCCAATAAAAACCAATCTAGGACCCAAAAGCGAAGACAGCCTACGTTTGTGAACCAGTCGCAGCGCCACAGAGATCCCGATAATCAGAAACCCAAAGCTGAACAGCGTGACCAGCATGGAAAACGGTGTCTGTCCCAGCCCGGCCGCTTCGGAAAAGTGGGTCACCCACAGGGAAGGAGCCAGCCGCATGATCGCTGCCTGCAAAGACGAATTCAGAGTCACCATGACAATGGCTGCAACGACCAGCCCGGCAGCCAGCCGCCAGATGGTCTGGTCAACCCGATTTTCTTGCAACAACGCTGCCTGCGCGCGGTAAGGGGAACGTGACATGCCCCTGCCTATTCTGTCCCGCCGTATTTGGCGAGGCCCGATCGCTCTTGTTCCCACCCGGCTCGCTGGGTATTGCCACTACAGAGAATTTTCCGGGAGGTCCGCCATGCTCAAGCGCAAGTTCGACAAATCTAAACTGCCCAGCCGTTATGTAACAGAAGGACCCGAACGGGCCCCGCATCGGTCATACATGTATGCCATGGGTCTCAGCGACGCTGAGATACACCAGCCACTGATCGGTGTGGCCACCTGCTGGAACGAAGCCGCGCCCTGCAATATTTCGCTCAACCGTCAGGCACAGGCAGTAAAGCTGGGAGTGAAGGCGGCCAATGGCACGCCGCGTGAGTTCACCACGATCACCGTGACAGACGGGATCGCAATGGGCCATGAAGGCATGCGGTCTTCACTGGCTAGCCGTGAAGCTATTGCCGACACCGTGGAACTGACAATGCGCGGCCATTGCTATGACGCGATTGTTGGCTTGGCGGGCTGTGACAAATCCCTGCCGGGGATGATGATGGCGATGGTACGTCTGAACGTACCGTCTGTGTTCATCTACGGTGGCTCAATTCTGCCGGGCAAAGCGCCACAAGTCGACGAGATCCCAGAAGATTTCCGCACGCGGGACCTTACCGTGCAGGATATGTTTGAAGCTGTGGGTCGCCATCAGAACAACGAACTGTCAGATGCTGCGCTGGATATGCTGGAACGGGTCGCTTGCCCGTCTGCCGGGGCCTGTGGTGGCCAGTTTACCGCTAACACCATGGCCTGTGTATCCGAGGCGATTGGCCTGGCGCTGATGAATTCCTCGGGTATGCCCGCGCCGTATGAAAGCCGCGACCAGTATGCCGAAGCCTCTGGACAAGCGGTGATGGAGCTGATCGAGAAGAACATCCGCGCTCGTGATGTGGTAACCCGAGAATCGCTGGAAAACGCGGCCCGGGTCGTGGCCTGCACGGGTGGGTCCACAAACGCGGGCCTGCACCTGCCCGCCATCGCACATGAAGCCGGGATTGAGTTCTACCTAGAAGACGTGTGCGATATCTTCCGCGACACGCCCTATTTCGTCGATCTCAAGCCGGGTGGCACATATGTCGCCAAGGACTTGTACGATGCGGGCGGCATTCCGGTAGTGATGAAGGAACTGCGCAAGGTCGGCCTGATCCACGAAGACTGCATGACTGCCACAGGCCGCAGCATCGGCGAAGAACTGGACGACATCACGCGAGAAGCGGATGGCAAGGTCATCTATCCGGTGGAAACACCGATCACCAAAACCGGTGGCGTTGTAGGGCTGAAAGGCAATTTGGCCCCCGAAGGCGCCATCGTGAAGGTTGCCGGGATCGACCCACAGCACCAGATCTTTACCGGCCCGGCTCGCGTGTTCGAATGCGAAGAAGACGCATTTGCCGCTGTGAAAAAGCGTGAATACGAAGAAGGTGAAGTTATCGTCATCCGCAACGAAGGCCCCGCAGGCGGCCCCGGCATGCGGGAAATGCTGGCCACCACAGCCGCACTGTCAGGTCAGGGCATGGGCAAAAAGGTGGCTTTGATTACCGATGGCCGCTTCTCGGGTGCGACGCGCGGTTTCTGTGTGGGTCACGTCGGCCCCGAAGCTGCACATGGCGGGCCCATCGCGTTGATCCAGAATGGCGACACTATCACCATTAACGCAATCGAAGGCGAAATCAGCGTGGCCTTGTCAGACGATGAACTGGCCGAGCGCAAAGCAAACTGGGCCGGTCCGCGCGGCACGATCTATGCCTCTGGTGCTCTGTGGAAGTATGCACAGCTGGTTGGCGCCACATACAAAGGTGCTGTCACCCATCCGGGCGGTGGTGAAGAAAAGCATTGCTACGCTGATCTATGATCCAACAATGATTTGATAAACGCTCCGCTTGTTTAGCGGGGCGTTTTTTATTGCCAGTAGACTTCCAGCCTACGTTCAGTTGACCGAAACGCATTCGTTCCATACTCATGAAACACGGCAACGGCGAACTGAACCCGCTGGGCAGAACAAGAATGAGCAGCATACTCGACGTCATATCCAATTCCCGCAGCCTGCGGCGCTGGCGGCGTGCCGCACAGGATGCTGATAGTGCGTCGCTGGACACTTTGCGCCAACAACGCACTCAAGCACGGCGTTTGCGCAGCCAGCTGGACCGATTGATTCATGTAGCAGATGGGCGTTTGGCCCTGCCCGCCATAGGATCAAATGCCTTTGCCATGCCGCATGGCACAGATTGGTCCTGGCGACCAGAATTGTGGCGCGGCCCCCTGCCCCAAGCGGGAATGTCGTCCGTCGTCAGCAAATCGCGGCTGGGCAATGAGGTAACTCTATTCCACGATTGTGAGTTTTCCGAACTGACTTTGCGCCAGTTGCGCAATACTCGGGAAGAGGACCTTGCCCCATTCGGCATGCGCATGGACGTGTTCAAGTTTGACGGGTCGTTTCTGTCGCTGGTGATCGAATTGCCCAAGGAGGCGCTGCATGGTCTGCAGAAACGCCACCTGATCCGTGTCAACACGATTGTGGAGGCCGAAAAACCGTTGGAGATTTTCGCCCGCATCAACATCAAACACGGGCCCAACACCGAACAAATCGTGAGGGAACTGCCACTGAACGAAGAAGACTTGAACGTGGAATTTGATCTCGCCTATTCCCGGCTGAACGAAAAACGGGTGGAGAGCGGGTGGCTGGACCTGATCTTTGAGAGGCCAGAGATGAACCAAGTCATCCTGCGGGACCTGACATTTGCTCGCTATCCCCGAGCCGAGATCTGGGAGGAACCTGATGAGCGAATTGAAGATCACCAAAACCCGGTTCCGCAGTGGTGTATGGGAAGGACTGGTTCAGGGTGCGGGCAACGCTGGGGCCAAGCCGGAGATTGGCGTGAGCTTTCTCGATTCGCCGGTCGAGAATGTCGAGCTTGTGGAAGATCAGGACCGGAAAGGTTGGTTTCTGCGCATCCCTATCCCGCAGGAGGCGGTCGCGGACGGCGTTCAGACCTTTCTGATTTTCGACAAGTCCGACAATACGCAACTGGCCAGCTTTACGCTGATCGCAGGCGAAGCAGTTGCTGATGACATCCGGGCCGAGGTGGAGCTCCTGCGCGCCGAACTAGACATGCTGAAACGCGCGTTCCGGCGACATTGCCTAGAGACCAGCTAAGGCCTCTGCTCGAACCACTAACGCACCCAAACCTCCACCCGGCGGTTGACCTGGCGGCCCCAATCGGTGTCGTCACATGCCATTGGCATGGCTTCACCGAAGCCACGAATTTCAATGTCATCCTTGTTGAACGCACCAGTTTCAGCCGCATCCAGCACTGCGTCACGCACCGCGCGGGCGCGGGCAGTGGAGATCTTGAGATTACCGGAGGCAGCCCCATCCCCATCGCTAAATCCCGCAAATAGGATCTGGCGCGAATCGAATTGGCCTGCTTCCAGCGCGCGGGTAAATCTGGCCACGTTGGATCGCGATTGTGCATCCAGCCGCGACGACCCAGTTTCAAACCGGAAAGACAAGGTTAGCCGCTGCATCGGGCGCAGCGTTTCGAGCATGTCCTGTAAAGTGTCCAACTGGACCTCCGGTCCAGCGGCGGCGACGGCGTTGGCCAGCCGATCACCCTGCAACCGCATGGGTACCTCTTCGGCCACCTGATCAATAAAACCGGCGCGCCGGATCACGATTTGTGCAGACGGTCCACGGGTATAGGCCAGAAAGGCACGAGCGAGTTTTGGCAGACGCCGCGCGGGCAAATAAAGGAACATGGGAGAATTGAGCGGGTAATCCTCGGTCTTGATCGTGCGGCGGTTGGCATCCAGTGTGAACCCGCAGGTCCCTGTGAGCGTCAGGGCCCGGGCGGCCCCGGTTTCAGCATAACTGGCGATACCAATAGCAAACGGATCGGCCACAACGGACCGGGCCAACGTACTGCTCAGGTCATGTTGGTTGATGGTTGGAGCCAGCGTCAGACCCACGACATTGATCAACCGGTCTTCCACAGCTTGTGTCAACCCAAAGCCCTGATCCGGAAGATGCAGCGCTATGGGCGCGTTGGGGCCACCAAGGTCCTGCCAGTTTACAACCTGACCCGCAAACACACGCGCCAGATCGAGGGTGGAGATCGACCGAACCGGGTTTTCCGGCGCAACAATCGGCACCATGGCATCCAACGCCAGAACCAAGCTGCGGTTTGCACCCGTCATATCCCCCATGCCTGCGTCGCGCGCCATCTTACGTTCCTGCGGGCGGATTTCGCGCAGGGCCAGAACAATATCGGCTTCGTTGGCCAACAGGTCCGCGAACCCTTCGTCGGTGTTGGTGACATAAAAGAAAAACCGGGCCAGAACCTGACCATTCTCGCCTTCGCGCAGTTCGTAGAAGAAATTGTCGCCCTCCATCTCTTCCCGATCGGTGCGGTAGCCGTTGCGCAGCGCGAAGCCTTCGATCAGAGCGGGCATCAACACCTCGGCCATAGCGGACGAACCGGAAAGGATGACCTCGGCCACATAGGCTGACAGGTTGGGGCAACCGGGCCCTTCGCAACGCACGCCGGATCCGTCAATGGTCAATTCGCCAAACTTGGTATCGACGCGGTAGTATTCGCCATCAAACCCCAGCAGGATACCTGAGATTTCGACTACACCATCGGGCGAGGTCAACGTCACATCCTGCGCCGCAACGCGGCCTACAATAAAAAAAGAGAAAAGTGCGGCGCAAACGGCCGCACATCGCAAAATCATTAATCTGGCCTTTTCGCTCGGATTACCTTCCAGCGATTTTCAGGTCATCCACCAGATTATTCAACACCAGAAAGTCACCAACCGCATCACAATCGGGGACTGAAAGAAGCAGATCACTGGTTTGTAGGACGTATTCTGGCCCCAGCTTCAGCACCTGCGCAGACATATTGCGCCCACAGTTCAGCTCCGACACCTCGGCTTCTACGCTCAGCGCAATTGTCCCCTGGCGCTGCGCGGCGCCGGTCGGGAAAGAATAGATCTCGGCCAGTTGCGGGGCCAGGGTTCCAGCGTCACCCAGACGGGTCACAAAACCACCAGTGCCAGCATCTGCTTCGAACGAAGAATACATGCTGCCAGCCCATACATGGCCCTGATCGCCATAGCTGGCGCCATATTCACGCGCGTGGATTTGGAAACCACCGTCACCCGACCATTGCAAAGCTACCCGGTCGAACTCTGCCAGGGTCGGCACGTGTGCCTGGGCCACAGCACCTTTTCCATTGGCAAGCGCAAGGATGAAGATCGCGTGTTCAGATAGCGCGGGCACATCTACCGCCAGCATGCCGTTTTCGTCGGTCGCATCGGTGAACATCATGCCGTTGTGGTGGACTGTGATCCGTTCATTTGTAAAGCACGGTGCCACAACGTTGATCCGGACCATGGCGGCCTGAATTGGGGTGGCTTGTGCCATCATCGTACAGCCCAGCACCGGTGTGTCCGGATCCGATGGAGCAGAAGGCAAATCGCCCACACCATTGAAACGGGCTTTCTGTGGCTGGATTTCATCTGGCAACGCGCGAGGGAGTTTTGCTTGCGGCGTCGCGGCTGTTAGCGTCACATCCGCCAGCACCACATTGTCTTCCGGGGTTTATTCGACAAGCACGCCAACAGGTATGACCGGTGCTTCGGTATCAAGCGCCGTCAATTCAACTGATGTCGCAGGATCGTCGGGACGATCGTTCGGCGCGGTCGCGATATCGGCCAACACAAGGACTGGTTTTTCAGGAGACGGCACATCCCGGCCAAACTGCATCACAAACCCGATTGCCAAGGCGGAAACAAAGGTGCCACCAATCGCGATATACTTCCTGAATTTCAGCATCATACCCTCCGCAAGAAATTGCGTTGGGATCAGATGTGGGTCACAAACGGGGCCAGTTTGTGACCCCGTCTGGGAACCTTTCAGGCAAAGTCAACTCAGCCCAGACGCCCGTGGCAGTGCTTGAATTTCTTTCCGCTGCCGCATGGGCATGGGGCATTCCGACCAGGATTCCCCCAAGTTGAAGGGTCGTTTTCGTCAAACCCAGGCGCCGCCTCACCCGGTTTTTCCTTAGGAGCCTCTGCCACGGGTTCCGCCGAGGTTTCGGCTGCCTGAGCGACAGATTGCTGCTGAGCCAGAAGCTGCTGCATCATCGCGCGCTGCTCTTCTTCACTCAGCGGGCGGACATGGGACAGTTGCTGGGTCACGGTTTCCCGCAGGCTGTCCAGCAGACCTTCGAACAACTGGAACGCTTCGTTCTTGTATTCGTTGAGAGGGTCGCGGTTCGCATATCCCCGGAAAGCAACGACAGAGCGCAAATGCTCCAGCTTCAGAAGATGTTCGCGCCAATTCGTGTCGATCGTCTGCAGCAACACCTGCTTTTCGATGTTGCGCATATTTTCACTGCCAAAATCGACAGCCTTCTTCGCCATCATTTCATCACTGGCCTTGTAAAGCCGTTCTGCGATGTCTTCGTCGTCAACGCCTTCTTCATCAGCCCATTCCATCACGGGCACGTCTAGCGACAGCTTTTCGATCACCTGAGCATACAGCCCTTCAGTGTCCCACTGTTCGGCGTAGGTTTTGGGCGGCATGAAGGTTTCAATCAGGTCGTCGATCACCTGGTGGCGCATGTCGGACACGATTTCCGAAAGGTCTTCGGCGGCCATGATTTCCCGACGCTGGCCAAAGATCACCTTGCGCTGGTCGTTCATCACGTCGTCAAACTTCAAGACCTGTTTACGCATATCGAAGTTGCGACCTTCGACCTTGGCTTGCGCCCGTTCGAGCGATTTATTGACCCATGGATGAATGATGGCTTCGCCTTCTTTCATGCCCAGGGTCTTGAGCACCTTGTCCAGCCGTTCCGATCCGAAGATGCGCATGAGGTCATCTTCCAGACTCAGAAAGAAGCACGTGCGTCCCGAGTCGCCTTGACGGCCGGAGCGGCCGCGCAGCTGGTTGTCGATGCGGCGACTTTCGTGGCGCTCTGAACCCAGAACAAAAAGCCCACCCGCATCCAGCACCTGTTGCTTTTCGGTAGCATGGCGCGCTTCTTCTGCCGCGCGCAGTTCTGCCGGGTCCGCATCTGGATTTTCGGCAATCGCGGTCAGCACCTTCATTTCGACGTTGCCACCAAGCTGAATGTCAGTTCCACGGCCAGCCATATTGGTGGCGATGGTCACCGCGCCGAAATGGCCTGCTTCGGCAACAATCTGGGCTTCCTGTTCGTGGTGCCGGGCGTTCAGGACGCTGTGTTTGACACCATCCCGCGTCAGGAGCTGGCTAAGCAGTTCGGATTTTTCAATGGAGGTCGTGCCAACAAGAACTGGCTGACCCTTTTCGTTGGCGGTTTTAATTTCGCGAATCATCGCTTCGTATTTTTCGCTCACGGTGCGATAAACCTGATCGTCTTCGTCCGCGCGTGCGACGGGCAGGTTGGTCGGTACTTCGACCACGCCCAGCCCGTAGATTTCCATAAATTCTTCGGCCTCAGTCGCCGCTGTACCGGTCATCCCGGCCAGCTTGTCGTACAGGCGGAAATAGTTTTGGAAGGTCACGCTCGCCATGGTGACGTTTTCTGGCTGGATGTTCACGCCTTCCTTGGCTTCAATCGCCTGATGCAGACCATCGCTCAGCCGGCGGCCCGGCATCATGCGTCCCGTGAATTCGTCAATCAAAACGACCTGGCCATCCCGAACGATGTAATCCTTATCGCGCTGGAACAGTTTGTGCGCGCGCAGGCCCTGATTTACGTGATGGACAATCGTCGTGCTTTCCGGATCATACAACGACTGGCCTTCTGGCAGCAGACCGCGTGCCAACAGATTTTCTTCAAGAAATTCATTGCCTTCATCAGTGAAGGTCACGCTACGCTGTTTTTCTTCGGCTTCGTAGTGATCTTCCTGCAGCAGCGGGATCAGCTCATCAACCGCGGTGTAGAGATCGGAGCGGTCCTGCGCCGGACCCGAGATGATGAGAGGTGTCCGCGCCTCATCCACGAGAATACTGTCCACTTCGTCAACAATCGCGAAGTAATGGTGCTTTTGATAGAGCGCGCTGAGCTCGGACTTCATGTTGTCGCGTAGGTAATCGAAGCCCAGTTCGTTGTTGGTGGCGTAGGTGATGTCCGATCCGTATGCCACGAGTTTTTCTTCGTCCGGCTGGTCGGACCAGATCACGCCGCAGGTCATGCCCAGCGCACCATATACCTTGCCCATCCATTCGCTGTCGCGCTTGGCCAGGTATTCGTTCACGGTCACAATATGCACGCCCTTGCCCACCAACGCATTCAGGTAGGCCGGAAAAGTGGCGACCAGCGTCTTGCCTTCGCCAGTTTTCATTTCCGCGATGTTACCCTGGTGCAGGAAAATGCCGCCCATCAGCTGCACATCAAAAGCGCGCAGGCCCAGCGCGCGCCGGGCGCCTTCTCGGCAGTTCGCAAACGCCTCGGGCAGCAAGTCATCCAGGCTTTCACCGTCTTCAAAACGTTTACGGAATTCTGCTGTCTTGTCGATCAGACCCTGGTCTGACAGCGCTTCGAATTCGGGTTCCAACGCGTTGATTTTGTCGACCAACGGGCGGGTCGCCTTAATCTTTCGGTCATTCGGTGTCCCGAATACCTTTTTGGCGAGTGTTCCGATCCCAAGCATGCTTTCTCCAGCCATCCGATTTCGCGGGCCTGCAATGGACTTGCCCGCTCGTCCTTTAGCCCATAGATACGAGCTTCGAAGGCGGTCCTGCATAGGCCACAAGGCGATGTAAGGGGCGGTTGAAACAGTGTCAACGCCGCGCCCGGTCGCGGCTTCAAATAGGACAATACCTATGCCCAAAGGCTTCAGATTCCTCCGCGCGGCCGCCTGTGTCGCTGTTTTGGCCGGGCCGGCGGTTGCCGAAGGCCCGTCACCCGACACGGTGCTAGCAACGGTAAATGGCGAAGCGATCACACTGGGTCACGTTATTGTGGCCTATGCGACCCTGCCGGAGCAGTATCAGCAGCTGCAGACAGACGTTTTGTTTGACGGGATTCTGGAACAGTTAATCCAGCAAACCGCGCTGGCCCAAACCCACGGGCCCGAGTTGCCACCACAGATTGTGATTTCCCTGGAAAACGAACGCCGATCTTTGATTGCAGCCAACACTATTGAGGCAGTCATGCTCAGCGCTGCATCGGATGCAGAAATTCAGGCAGCTTATGATGAAAAATACGCGAACATGCCGGAAGAACTGGAATACGACGCGTCGCATATACTAGTCCCAACCGAAGAACAGGCCAAAGCGATCGTGGAAGAGCTGCGCGGTGGCGCAGATTTTGCAGAAAGCGCCAAGGCCAAGTCGACCGGGCCGTCTGGCCCGCGCGGCGGCGCGTTGGGTTGGTTCGGTACCGGAGCCATGGTGCCAGAGTTTGAAGCTGCCGTCGTCGCGCTGTCCCCCGGAGACATTTCGGATCCGGTGCAGACCCAGTTTGGCTGGCACGTGATCCGCCTCAACGATACCCGCTCCAAAGCCGCTCCGGCATTGGACGAGGTTCGCAACGAGCTGGCTTTGGATATCCAGAAGAAGGCTGTCGATTCGCATGTCGATGACCTCATCGACCAAGCGACAATCGAACGCCCTACCGTCGATGGGCTGGATCGCGAAGTCATGCGCGATCTCAGCGCGTTGGGCAACTAACCATGGGCCAGACACCGCCGAAATCGCCGTTGGCTCCGGACCAATTCCCGGATTTGCCCGCAATTGGTGGCGCAACGTTCGCGACGGCGTCGGCCGGTGTCAAATACAAGGGCCGTACGGATGTGATGCTAGCCGTTCTTGCACCGGGCACATCTGTGGCGGGCGTATTTACCAAATCCTCCACCCGGTCGGCGGCGGTTCTTAATTGCCAGGATAAGATTGGTGGCAACAGCACGGACGGTGCGGCCATTCTGGTAAACTCTGGGAATGCCAATGCGTTTACTGGGCACTACGGCCAGACCTCAGTTCTGGAACTGGTGTCGGGCGTGGCCAGCATCGCCGATGTTCCGGCCGGGCGGGTGTTCACCTCCTCTACCGGGGTGATCGGTGAACCGCTGCCGCATGACCGCATCTTAGGTGTTTTGTCGGACCTGTCAGGCAAGCTGGACGGCGGCGGCATGGCTGACGCAGCCCAAGCGATCATGACGACAGATACGTTTGCCAAGGGCGCTGCCCGAACCATTTCGGTGGATGGTACGCCTGTGTCCATCGCTGGCATCGCCAAAGGCTCCGGCATGATCGCACCGGATATGGCGACGATGCTGGTTTACGTCTTCACAGATGCGCAGGTCGAACAATCCGCCTTGCAGTCAATGGTGTCAGAACTGAACGAAACCAGTTTCAACTGCATCACGGTGGATAGTGATACCTCCACATCCGACACGGTTCTGGTTGCCGCTACAGGCACCAGCGGTGTGGATTGCGGGGCAAATACCGCATTCCGGGATGCACTGGGTGAGGTGATGACCGATCTTGCCCATCTCGTCGTACGCGATGGCGAGGGGGCGACCAAGTTTGTTGAGGTCGCTGTCACTGGCGCGCTGTCTGATGCTGAGGCCAAGACGCATGCTTTGGCCATTGCAAATTCCCCCCTCGTGAAAACCGCCATTGCGGGCGAGGATCCGAATTGGGGCCGTATTGTAATGGCGATCGGGAAATCCGGTGCGACGGCGGACCGCGATCTGCTGAGCATCTGGTTTGATGATATTCTGGTGGCGGAAAAAGGCTGGGTTTCGCCGACTTATCGGGAAGAAGACGGCGCGGACGTGATGTTAAAGCAGGATATCCCGATTCGCGTCGATCTGGGCTTGGGTGACGGCACGGCGACCGTCTGGACCTGCGACCTGACGCATGGCTACATAACCATCAACGCGGACTACCGGTCTTGAAAACGGTTCTGGTGTCTGCCGTCGCCTTGATTGATATCGATGGCCGGGTGTTGCTGGCCCAGCGCCCCGCAGGCAAAAGCATGGCTGGGCTGTGGGAGTTTCCGGGCGGCAAAGTCGAACCGGGCGAAACACCGGAACACGCGTTGATCCGCGAGCTGCGGGAAGAGCTGGGAATTGATACCTGGGCGTCCTGTCTCGCACCGCTGACATTCGCCAGCCACAGCTACGACAATTTCCATCTTTTGATGCCGCTTTTTGTCTGCCGGAAATGGAATGGGACACCGCAGCCAAAGGAAGGGCAGAATTTAAAATGGGTCCGTGCAAAGGATTTGCGCGAATATCCTATGCCTGCCGCAGACCTGCCATTGATCCCAATTTTGCGCGACTGGCTGTGAATCACCTGATTCGCGGCAAGTGCGCTTCACAAAAATCTGGTAAATCTGCCACGGTTTCTTGAGAAAAGTGCATAAATTGGGCAGTTTTGCTCCAATTGCTATATTTTTATCAAACCTTTCTTGTTTCTTACTTATACTTTTGGGATAGCAATTATGCTTTTTTGGGGAGAAGTCGGCTTGCTTCGTACAATCACAATGGGATCATACGTATCGGTGCAAGGGACATTTGTCCGCGCGCTTCCGTTTGGCAAGATCGCCGTTCGCGTCGGTTCGAAAGTTTATGAAGGGTTACCTGTTCAAAAGGCCGCCTAAGCTCACACAATGAAAACAAGAAAGGGCTCGTATGGGATGGTACGCGCCCATTTATTTGGTCTTGTTGGTCTGAAGATTAGTCCAGGACCCGTGTGACTTCTTCACGTTCGAAAATCTCGATAACATCACTCGGACGGATGTCATCATAGTTCTCAAACGCCATGCCGCATTCCTGACCAGACTGCACTTCGGCCACTTCGTCTTTAAAGCGTTTCAGGGTCTTCAGCGTGCCTTCGTGAATCACCACGTTATCGCGCAGCAGACGCACACCGGCCGACCGGCGGGCAACACCTTCCGTGACCAGACAGCCCGCCACCTTGCCGACGCCAGACACTTTGAAGACTTCTTTGATCTCCGCATACCCGATGAAGTTTTCGCGGATTTCGGCCGAAAGCAAGCCACTGGCCGCGGCTTTGACATCATCCACAAGATCGTAGATTACGGAATAATACCTGATCTCCACACCCTTCTGGTTCGCAGTGTTTCGTGCCGGCGCGTTGGCCCGGACGTTGAACCCGAAGATTGGGGCATGGCTGGCTTCGGCAAGGCCAACATCGGTTTCTGTGATCGCACCAACACCGGAATGCAGCACGCGCACGCGCACTTCCTCGTTACCGATCTTTTCCATCGCCTGGACGATAGCTTCGGCGGAACCCTGCACGTCAGCTTTGACCAGAATGGGTAGCTCGGCGACGTTTTCGTCTTCCTTGGTCTTGGCCATAAGCTGCTCCAACGTGGTCGCAGCACCGGCTGCAGCACGTTTTTCCTTGGCCGCGTTCGCACGGTATTCAGCGATTTCACGTGCTTGGGCTTCAGTCTCCACCACGTTCAGAACGTCGCCAGCTTCGGGTGTGCCGTTCAGACCCAGAACCTCTACCGGAACCGACGGACCAGCGACTTTCACCCGCTTACCCTGGTCGTTTTCCATGGCCCGGACCTTGCCCCACTGTTCCCCAACAACAAAGATATCGCCCTGATTCAGCGTTCCGTTCTGGACCAGAACGGTAGCCACAGGGCCACGGCCAACGTCCAACTTGGCTTCGATCACGGCACCTTGGGCAGCCCGGGTCGGATTGGCCTTGAGTTCCAGGATTTCAGCCTGCAGCGCTATGGATTCCAGCAATGCAACCAGACCCTGACCGGTGATCGCGGAAACTTCGACGTCCTGCACTTCACCGGAAAGCGCTTCTACGATGACCTCGTGCTGCAAAAGATCGGTCCGCACTTTCTGCGGATCGGCTTCTGGCCGGTCGATCTTGTTGATCGCCACGATCATCGGTACTTCGGCAGCCTTGGCGTGGTTGATCGCTTCGACCGTCTGCGGCATCACCGCATCATCTGCAGCCACAACCAGAACGACGATGTCCGTAACCTGCGCCCCACGGGACCGCATGGAGGTAAAGGCCGCGTGACCCGGCGTGTCGAGGAAGGTCAGAACCTGCCCGTCTTCCGCCTTCACCTGATACGCACCAATGTGCTGGGTGATCCCACCCGCTTCGCCAGACACAACCTTGGCATTTCGGACCGCATCCAGCAGAGAGGTCTTACCGTGGTCGACGTGGCCCATAACGGTAATAACCGGCGGACGCGATTCGAGATCTTCTTCCTTGTCATCGACAGAGTCGATTACGTCTTCAACATCGGAATCCGAAACGCGCACAACGTTGTGGCCGAATTCTTCGATAATCAGTTCGGCTGTATCTGCGTCAATCGTCTGGTTCTGAGTCACCATCATGCCCATCTGCATGAGGGATTTCACCACCTCACCCACACGTTCAGCCATTCGATTGGCCAGCTCGGACACCACAATTGCCTCGGGCAACTGTACGTCGCGCACAACCTTTTCCCGCTCAACCGCTCCGCCCATGGCTTTCTGCCGCGCGCGCTCCTGTTTCCGCTTCATCGCAGCCATGGACCGCTGACGACCGCCATCGCCACCTGCCAGCGCCTGGTTCAGCGTCAACTTGCCAGACCGGCGACCTTCATCGCGGCCTTTGCCGCGAGACGATTTATCCTGGTCGCGGTCATTGCGGCGCGGAGTCTGCGACGGCGCAGGTTTGTTGGCACCACCACGCGGTGCTTCCCGTGCAAGTTCGGGCGGCGCGTTTGCGGCCACTTCAGCGGCACGCTTGGCTTCTTCAGCCTCCTGGCGCTTGCGTTCTTCTTCTTCGGCCTTGGCACGGGCGCGTTCTTCACGCTCTTTTTCTTCCCGTTCCTTGGCTTCCGCTTCTGCGCGGCGGCGATCACGTTCTTCCTGACGCGCCTTTTCTTCTGCTTCGCGGCGGGCAGTTTCTTCAGATTCGCGGGCCTTGGCGGCCTGGACCGCTTTCAGCCGGCGCTGCATTTCTGCATCAGAAATCCCAGCCGGACGGCGCGAAGGATCGCCCGCCGGCGCTGAGCCGCCGGGTTTGGAACCACCCGGCTTGGGCACCACAACGCGTTTGCGCTTGGTTTCCACAACGACATTCTTGGTCCGGCCATGGCTGAAACTCTGTTTCACATTCCCAGGCCGGGACCCACCACGCAGGCCCAATGTCTTTTTGCCGTCAGTATCGCTCATGAAGCCTTTTTTCCTTTCAGGCGGCCGGTACCGCCATCAATTCCGCGTACGCCCTGTAATCTTTGGGCTTCCTCTACAACACGCGGCGTGAGTCCGCCAGAGGCGAGCGCTGCATGTATCACAGTTTGGCGTCCAAACGCCATGCCCAACTCGTCTGCAGTCAGGAATCCGATGAACACACCCTTGTAGGGTGTGCTCAGTTTCGATTTGCCACGCTCCGATCCATCACTGGCTTGAATCAGCACATGGGCCGTTTCACGCATCAGCCAGTCTTTGACCTTTTCGTAACCGGCGATGGCATCGCCAGATTTGCGTACCAGGCTGATCAGATCGGTGACGCGGCGTATCAACATCGCATCGATCTGATCGATCAACTCCGGAACCGCCTTGGCCGGTTGCTTGAACCCGCGAGAAAACAGAGCTTTTTTAACGGTCATTTCCAGCGCCGCACGATCTGCCGCAACATAAACCCCGCGCCCTGGCAGTTTGCCCAAAAGGTCGGGCACCACCACGCCATCAGAGTCCAGCACGAACCGGATCAACCCAGATCTGGGTTGAACGTCACCCGTTGCGATGCACCGGCGTTCCGGTTCATCGCCCCGAGTTTTTGAAACGCCGCCGCGCGACATTCCCGCACCATCCGGAGCCTGAGATCAGGCCCCGGCCTCCTCTTCAGTGTCCGCCTCTTCGTCGATGCCTTCCTCTTCTTCGACTTCGAGATCCGCGGGATCGACCCAACCCAGCAGAATGCGGGCCGTCATAACCAGGTGCTGCGCTTCTTCCAGCGACACATCAAACGGCTCAAGAATACCGTCATCCTTGCTGCGTTCGCCATCGACCGTGGTCCAGCCACCGGCCAGTTCCCAGTCCGCGCAAGTGGCGAAGTCTTCCAGCGTTTTCACATCGTCTTTGGCCAGCGCTTCGATCATTTGAGGTGTCAAACCGTCGAAATCAATAAGGCTGTCTTCGACGCCCAGCGCACGGGCATTTTCCAACGCGGCGCGCGCTTGCGCCTCCAGATAATCGCGGGCGCGCGCTTGCAGTTCTTCAGCGGTACCTTCGTCGACACCGTCGATGACGAGAAGTTCGTCCAGTTCGACATAGGCCACTTCTTCGAGGTTGGTGAAACCTTCAGAAACCAGAAGCTGGGCAAAGAATTCATCCAGATCCAGCGAATCCATGAACAGTTTGGTGCGCTGTTCAAATTCAGCCTGACGGCGAGCGCTTTCTTCGGCCTCGGTCATGATGTCGATATCCAGACCGGTCAATTGACTGGCCAGACGTACGTTTTGACCGCGGCGGCCGATGGCCAAGCTCAACTGTTCTTCAGGAACGACAACTTCGATGCGTTCGGCTTCTTCGTCCAGAACCACCTTGCTGACTTCAGCAGGCTGCAGCGCATTCACCAGGAAAGTCGGCTGGTCTTCGTTCCACGGGATGATGTCGATCTTTTCACCCTGAAGTTCGTTCACCACGGCCTGAACCCGGCTGCCACGCATACCAACGCAGGCACCAACCGGATCGATGGACCCGTCATAAGAAATAACCGCAATCTTGGCACGCGAACCCGGATCACGGGCCACAGCCTTGATTTCGATGATGCCATCATAGATCTCCGGCACTTCCATCTTGAACAGCTCAGCCATGAATTCCGGCGCGGTGCGCGACAGGAAGATCTGCGGGCCACGCGGCTCACGCCGAACATCCTTGATGTAGCAGCGGATGCGGTCATTCGGGCGGTAACTTTCGCGACCGATCTTTTCGTTCCGGCGCAGCACAGCTTCACCAGCGCCTACATCAACCACCACGTTGCCGTATTCTTCACGCTTGACCACTCCGTTGATTATGGTGCCTGCGCGGTCCTTGAATTCTTCGTACTGACGGTCGCGTTCTGCTTCGCGAACCTTCTGCAGAATCACCTGCTTGGCCGACTGTGCCGCGATCCGGCCCATTTCCACCGGCGGGACCTCTTCGATGAACTGGTCGCCAACCTTAGGGTCGTCCATGTACTGCTTGGCCTGCTCGACCGTGAATTCAGCCTGGTAGTTTTCCAGCTCTTCATCCTCGACCACGGTGCGTACGCGGGTGAACGTTGCCTTACCGGTTTTGCGGTCGATGGACACGCGAATATCCATTTCCGCGCCGTAGCGGCTTTTGGCGGCACGGGCGAGGCTTTCTTCCATCGCTTCGACCACAAGGCCCGGCTCGATCATCTTTTCGCGGGCCACGGCCTCTGCGGTTTGCAACAGCTCAAGCTGGTTCGCAGATGTGATTGCCATCACTGTTCCTCCACTTTCGGTGTTTCGGTTTCTATTTCGTCGAATTCAGACTCGTTCAGTGCCTCGACAGATTTCCTCTGCTTCAACATTTCACGAATCAGATCATCAGTGAGGACAAGTTTGGCGTCGCTCAGCCAATCGAATTTCAGGCCAATGGTGCCTTCTTCAACGTTGATTAGGACCTCGTCCTCTTCAACACCAGCCAGTTCACCTTTGAACCGGCGGCGACCATCGATCAGCTCGGCGGTTTCCAGCTTGGCTTCGTAACCTTCGAACAGTTCGAAATCCTTGATGCGAGTCAGGGGCCGGTCGATACCGGGACTGGAAACTTCCAGCGTATAGGCATCGCTGATCGGGTCTTCGACATCCATGATAGCGCTGATCGCGTTGGAAATTTCAGCGCAGTCGTCCACTTCAATGCCACCATCAGGTTTGTCGGCCATCACCTGCAACAGCGGAGATTTGCCCGACATCAATCGCACGCGGACCAGCTCACAGCCCAGATCCTCGATCACCGGTGTGATAATCTCAGCCAAGCGGCGGTCCATTGCCGTTTTTGCAATAAGGTCGTTCGACATCTTTCCTGCACATAAAAAAACGGGCCCGCGGCCCGTCCAATCTTCCGGTGGTGCTCCGGTTCAGTGAACCAGAACGCCGCTGTTGCTGATCATATATGGGAGCCGCGCAAAAACCGCAAGAGCTCAGACCAGCCAGAAACGTTCTGCCATTCGCGGGTCGGATTTGGTGGTGGCGACCGGCAGGCCAACAGTGTCGCGCAGAACCATATCCGTTAGGGCCACCTGCCCCTGAACAGGTGGGATAGTGTTGGCGTCCAGTGACACCACGGCATCTACAACGCCGTCATTGAAGGCCTGCGCACGCATTCCAGCATTGGACATGGCCACGATGTCCACGCGGTCGGCCCAGCCAAACTGGGCCTCTCCATAATGGCCATTGACCCGCACCGCTACCAAGCCACCGCCAGGCGTAACGTGGCGTGCGGCGTAGCAGCCGGTACCAATGATCCCATCGCCTTGCGTGTCAGAAGCCGGGCGCACAATGCAATCTGCGGATGCCAGACGAATCGGCAGATGCGGGTCACTGCCCTTCAATTCAACGCGCAGCTTGTTTGTGTCGACGATAACAACACCTGCCAGTTCTGGCAGGCCCAACGGAGCGCGTTCCAGCGAAATAGCCACATCTTCGGCCTGCATCAACTGACCGTCATGAAACCGAACGCCCCGGCGCAGGGTCAGCTGCCAGATCCGCGCATCAGCAGAGGTTTCCCAATCGGTTGCCAGACGCGGTTTCAGCAAACCATCTGGTGTAAGTTCAGTCAGTGTTTCGAACAGGGCGGAGGAAGCTTCGGGCGCCAGCCCGGATGGCACACGCGGAACAGCGATTTTCAGATGACCGCCGCATTTCGGCGCTGCATTCAAAGACACGCCCGCCGCAGCCAGCAGTGCAGCTGCGGCACCAGATGCAAACAAGGCACGGCGGTATACGCGGGTCACCTTAGATTTCTCCCTTGCCGATCTGGTCCATCGCCCGCACAAGCTCTGCACTGATCCCTGGTTCGGACAACGCGTGTCCAGCGTTTCGCACCATGCGCAGCTCACCCAACGGCCACTTTGCCGTGATCTCCCACGCTGCGCTGGGCGGACAGATCATATCGTACCGACCCTGAACAACAATACCTGGAATTTTCGCAATCCGGTCCATGCGGTTTAGGATTTGCCCGTCTTCCTCAAGGAACCCACCATTCACGAAATAATGGTTTTCCAGCCGGGCAAATGCGCGGGCGTATTCCCCGGGACTTTCCCCGGACGTTCCGGAAGAATGGATCGACGCCAGCGCGTTTTCCCAAGCGGACCAACTGCGCCCGTAGCGCATTTCAGCTGAAACATCACCGCAGAACAGACGCCGGTGGTAGGCGACAATCAGGTCGTCGCGTTCTTCTTCGGGGATCGGGGAAACAAAACGTTCCCATGTTTCTGGCCAGAATTTGCCAGCACCGCCGCCATAGAACCAATCCAATTCCGCCTGTGTCATCGTGAAGACACCGCGCAGGATCAGATGCCGCGCACGCTCCGGATGGGTCTGGGCATAAATCAGCGCCAGCGTCGCGCCCCAGCTGCCACCAAAAACATACCATCGGTCGATCCCGAACAGGGTGCGAATTCGTTCGATATCCTCCACCAGGTGCCAGGTTGTGTTGGCCTCCACGCTGGCATGTGGACGCGATCGGCCGCAGCCGCGCTGATCAAACAAGATGATGCGGTAAACACGGGGATCGAAGTAGCGCCGCATCGCCGGGCTGCACCCACCGCCAGGGCCGCCATGCAGGACTATCACCGGCAGGCCTTCGGGGTTGCCGCACTGCTCGACATATATTCTGTGCGAATCGCCAACATCCAGCATCCGCTGATCGTAAGGGTCGATCGGCGGATACAGGAATTGCACTGCGCGCTTTTGATCCGGGTTTCTATCCATGTTCGCTCTATATAAGGCCAAGCAAGCAAAAGAGTACACGGATGTTCGGCATGCAATCTGAAACAAACACAGTCGATCACGCAGAAGTCTCCAAATTCGAAGCAATGGCGAACGAATGGTGGGATCCGCATGGAAAATTCAAACCGCTGCACATGCTCAACCCCTGCCGGTTGGACTACATCACTACCCAGATCGCCGGGGAGTTTGGACGAGATCTGAACGCACCGCTGCCATTTGCCGGGCTGCGGCTGTTGGATATTGGATGTGGTGGCGGATTGCTGAGCGAGCCTATGGCGCGTCTGGGTGCGGACGTGGTTGGCGCCGATGCCGCGGAGCGCAACATTCCAGTTGCACAGGTACATGCAGAGCGGTCCGGGCTGGACATTGACTACCGCAACACCACCGCTGAAGCGTTGGCCGACCAGGGCGAACAGTTCGATGTTATTCTGAACATGGAAGTTGTGGAACACGTGGCAGACCCATTGGGCTATCTCACTGCTTGCAGAATACTGTTGAAGCAAGGCGGGTTGCACATCTGTTCAACCATTAATCGGAACCCGAAATCCTATGCTATGGCAATCTTCGGGGCAGAGGTCGTGATGCGCTGGCTGCCCAAAGGCACCCATGACTGGTCCAAGTTCATTACACCGGATGAACTGTACGATTTGCTGCAACAGGCGAGGCTGAAGCCAGTGGACCGCAAGGGGTTCGTCTTCAATCCAATCAGTTGGAGCTGGCGTATTTCCGACCGGGACTTGAGCGTGAATTACGTTACGGCCAGCGTTAGTCCCCAAGCTTGAGCCGCAATTCCCGTAGCACCGGAATCGCGGCGCGTACTTTGTCCGCGCCCAGTTCCTGCACCACCTGGTTGATGATCGGCGTAATCTCGGTAATCGCCTGATCACGGGCACGTCGCCCGGCAGGGCTGAGCGATACCAACTTACGGCGGGCATCGTCCCAGTCCGGGCGTACGTGGACATATCCGGCCCATTCCAATTTGTTTAGCGTGTTGGTCATGGCCCCGCGCGTCAGGTGGAACGTGTCGGCCAACTGCGCGGGGGTACGTTCCCCACTTACAAAGCAAAGATGGTTCAGCACATTGAAATGCGACAGCTCCATCCCTTTGGGCAATACCCGGCTGAGCCGCGTTCGAACCAACTGGTCCGCGACGAGGATTTCGCTGAAGAGCGATGCTGCCAAAACGTTGATGTCTTCGGCCATCAGGGTCCTTCAAACATCTGGTCCGCCGAAAAACTGGGGACCTTACTGCGCGCTGTCTGTACCTTCGACAAATCCAGATCCGCAACAATAACGCCGGGTTCCTTGCCACCATCTGCCACCACTTCGCCCCACGGAGCGACAATCAGGGAATGACCATAAGTGTTTCGCGAACGGCCCTGCGATGCAAGATGTGTACCGGTCTGTGCGGGTGCGAGCACGTAGCAACCAGTTTCAATAGCACGGGCCCGTAACAACGTGTGCCAATGCGCAGCACCGGTCACAGGAGAAAACGCCGACGGTACGGTCAGTATCGCGGCACCCGCCTGCGCCAGTTTGCGGTAAAGATGCGGGAAACGGACATCATAGCAAATCGTCATGCCGATGCGGGCAAAGTCAGTATCTGCTACAACCGCCCGCGTACCAGGACGGTACCCGGCTGATTCGCGGTAGGTTTCAGTTTCTGACACCTGAACATCAAACATGTGGATCTTGTCATACCAGGCCAGGATGTCGCCCTTGGGCGACAGCAGAAAGGACCGATTTGCAAACCGCTCGTCCAGATCGCTGGTTTTAACGGCAAGCGACCCGATCAGAACCCAAATACCCAGGTCAGCCGCCCGTCGGCGCAGGGCGGCCAGTGTTTCATCTTCGTCTTCGAGCCGCAGTACATCTGTCTGCCGTGCCCGGTTCGCGGAAACACAATTGGTCACCTCGGGCGTTAGGACGAAGGTGGCACCCTGTTGGGCAACCTCGCTTATCATCCCAGCCGTCACGGCCAGATTGGCAGCCGGATCATCCGAGCTGTTGAGCTGTAGCAGTCCGACGCGCATCACGCCGCAAGCAGCGGATCCAACTTACCGGACCGTTCGAGCGCAAAAAGATCGTCGCAGCCACCGACATGGACATCACCGATAAAGATCTGGGGCACGGTGCGACCGCCATTGGCCCTCTGGATCATCTCGGTCTTGCGGTCTGGTTCGACCCAAACGTCGACTTCGGAAAACGAAACCCCTTTCTGAGTGAGAAGGCGTTTCGCAGCGTGGCAAAAGCCGCACATGGGGGAGGTATAAATTTCAACCGCTTTCATTTTATCTTTCCCGGCGTTTTCCTCTTGTCACGGATTTAAGGACTGTTTGCAACGCGTGCCAGTACCAAGATGCTGATGTCGCAGGCGCCATTGTCCATACAAGCGGCTGTACATGCCTCCAATGTTACCCCAGTGGTCATAACGTCATCGACCAACAGGACGGGGCGGTCGCGCAGCAACTCTCGGCGCACGGGGTTCACTGTGATCGCGTCGTGAAGTTCAGAAAACCGGGCTTCTCGATCCTTGCCTTCCAGCGATGCAGTGTTTCGTTTGCGAAGCAACAGATCCAGTGAAAGTTCCAAATCCAGCCGCTGGGCAACCTGCCCCGCCAGCAGTGCAGATTGATTATAACGGCGCTTCAACAGCCGCGCCCGATGCAGTGGAACAGGTACAACCAACATGTTGGGCTCGACGAGGTCACGCGCGGCGTTGGCCATCCAGACACCTGATGGTTTTGCGATCTCCTGCCGGTCACCATGTTTCAGTGCGAGTATCAGCTTACGTGCACCACCTGAATAATCCAACGCAGCGCGCGCATGGGACCAGTTGTGGGGCGTTTGCATGCAGCTATCGCATTCGAGCCGGTGCGAATCCGTCGGCCCAGGCAGGGGGACCCCACACCCATCACACACCGGGCCGCCGATAAACGGCGTGTCCCGCCAGCACGACCCGCACAAGCCGAGGTCAGAATCGACCAGATCACCACAACTAATACACCGCGGTGGGTACAAAAGGCGCAAGATAGCTTGAATTCCCCTGCGGATCGCATATCCAGCGCCCATGACCGCACCGCCACTTCTATTTGACACCAAAGCCATTGGCGGAAACCGCCAACGTGCCCGCGGCCCTGGCCTGTTTCTGCACAGGGCGGCCCGCGATGTAGTGGAGGATCGGCTAAGTCTGATTAACAAAACGTTTACCAACATCACGGTTGTCACGCCTTTCCCCCAAATCTGGGCGGATTTCGCCGATGGCGCGACCATGATCTTGGACACTGATACGCTGGACCTGCAACCCGAAAGCCAGGACCTGATCGTACACGGGATGTGCCTGCACTGGGCCAATGACCCGGTCGGGCAGATGATCCAAAGTCGCCGGGCTCTGCGCCCTGACGGATTGTTTCTGGCGGTTCTTCTTGGGGGTACCACCCTCGGGGAGCTACGCGACGTTCTGCGCGATGCCGAAGCTACTGTTTCCGGCGGGCTTGCGCCACGCGTCAGCCCCACAGGCGATATTCGAGATCTGGGTGCGCTGTTGCAACGGGCCGGGTTTGCGTTACCAGTGGCTGACAGCGAAACGCTGACCGCAGAATACCGCAACCTCACCCATTTGGCCCACGATCTACGCGATATGGGCGAAACCAACGCCCTGGCCGCGCGCCCGCGCGGGTTTTCCCGGCGGGCGATGTTCCGGCAGGCCGATAAAACCTACAAATCCCGCTATGGGCTTCGCAACGGCCGTATTCCAGCGACCTTCGAAATGATTTCGTTGACCGGATGGGCCCCTTCACAGGACCAGCCCCAACCGTTGCGACCCGGTAGCGCCGCCGCCCGACTAGCCGATGCGCTGGGCACCGATGAATTCCAGCTACCGGATTGACCCCGGTGTTTGCGCCGCTATGTGACGCGCAAGAGAGTAGAACAGGAACGAGATATGAAAGACGCCGCACTGACGTTTTGCCCTGCACATGCACCGGCGGACCACCCGCGGGTCAAACAGGCGAAGACCGGCGTCTTGCTGGCCAATCTGGGTACACCGGACAACTACGATTATTGGTCCATGCGCAGGTATCTGAATGAATTTTTGTCCGATCGCCGGGTCATCGATTACGCACCGTGGAAATGGCAACCTCTACTTCAGACCATCATCCTGACCAAGCGGCCATTTTCCAGTGGGGCGGCGTACAAGTCCATCTGGAACGAAGACAAAGGCGAGAGTCCACTGATGACCATCACACGGGACCAGACGGAAAAGTTGTCTCAGGTTCTGGCAGATCGGTACGACGACGAAGTGATGGTCGATTTCTGCATGCGCTATGGCAATCCTTCGACCAAATCCAAGGTCCGAGAGATGGTGGAAACCGGTTGCCAGCGCATCCTGTTCTTCCCGTTGTATCCGCATTATGCAGGCGCAACATCGGCTACGGCCAACGACCAGTTCTTCCGCGCTTTGATGGAAGAAACTTGGATGCCGGCGGCGCGGACCGTACCGGCTTATTTTGAACACCCGATGTATATCGACGCTTTGGCGCAATCAGTTGAGCACGCCTATGCATCGATGGAAACGCGACCAGATCTCTTGATCGTGTCCTACCATGGCATGCCGAAACGCTATCTGATGCAAGGTGACCCGTATCATTGCCAGTGCCAGAAAACGACGCGGTTATTGAAGGAACGGCTTGGCTGGCCCGATACTGACCTGGCCACAACGTTCCAGTCAGTTTTCGGCCCTGAGGAATGGCTGCGGCCTTATACTGTCGAAGAAGTTGCCCGCGTCGCGCGGGAAAATGGCAAAACCAACATCGCTGTGATCGCTCCGGCCTTTTCGGCCGACTGCATCGAGACGCTTGAAGAAATCGAGGAAGAGATTCGAGAAAGCTTTGAAGAAGCCGGAGGCGAGACGTTCACTTACATCCCGTGCCTAAACGACGAGGATACGCATATCGCAGCTCTTGCTGCGATTGCGGACAATGAACTACGAGGTTGGCTGTTCTGAACCAGCAGCCAAAAACAAGAAAGGCGGTGGAAACCACCGCCTTTCTTGTGATCTTTCGATCTACTTAGTCGCCTGCTGCAACAGCTGCTGCGACCAAAACCAGCAGCAGCAGCGGCAGCGTTATGCCACTGGAGGAGCCAGTTGTTTCTTCGATGATAACCGGTGCTTCCACAACCGGCTCAGACAGGTTGCCAGCAAATGCGGTCGATGCGGCGCCGGTCAGTGCGGCGGCGAGAACGAGTTTTTTCATGTTAACCTCCAGATATTTGCGCGGCTCAAATTTCAGAACCGCACACCCAAGACTTATCTCGTAGTGTTTTACTAATCAGCAATGACGTCGGAATGCAAACTGTTGTTGTTGGGAAAAACACCCTCGACGCCGAAATGTCGTCAAATTAGCAACACTTGGGTGCCAACCTTAGTCATTTGGTATAGCGCGGAGATGTGCTCATTATAAAGCCCAATGCATCCGTTTGACGACTGACGACCGATTTTACGCGTGTCGTGGGTCCCGTGGATGCGATAATACTTCCAGCTCAGATACAATGCATGCGTGCCCAACGGATTGTCCGGGCCGGGCGGAATGTACCGCGGCCATTCCGGATTTCTTTTGATCATGTTTGGGGTTGGGCTCCAGTCCGGGCCTTCGACCTTGCGAATCACCGATGTACGGCCACGTTTGGTCATTTCTTCGGTCAACGGAACACTGGTCGGGTAGAGCTTGTAGATGGATTGGTCTTCGGACCAGTAGTGCAGCACACGCGACCGCGTGTCGATCAGAACGGCGCCTTTGCGCGTGTTTGAAAAGTACGGCCGCCAATCCAGCGAACGGAAGCTGGAAATGTTTCTGCGCACCGGTGCTTCGGGCTCGGGCGGCGGCCGTAGTGGGTCATATTCGGTAGGTTCGGTTGTCTGTGCGAGAGCCGGGGCCCCAACGACGGCAGCTGAGCTGGCCAGAAAAGAACGGCGAGACAATGTCTTGAACGGCTTCTGTGCCATGGAAACCTCCAGTCGCGGGTCTACTCTTGTTTACGATGGCATAATATGGTCGGAAAGCCGCATTCGCAAATCAAACAACAGTCATGCCCCGGCGTGACGGGTTTGTGAGTTTGAATTGGGACATGGGGCGGGGTAAGCCGGTGTCTGACAAATGCTGGGGTGGAATATGACACGTTTCTTGTCTCTGATCGCGGTTGGCGCACTGGTGCTGGCAGCCTGTGCCCCAACGACCGCGCCCTCGACGACAGGCACATCGCCACAAAAGGTCTACCGAATCCGGGCCGCGGAAACGTCCAAGATCCAGTTCCGCATGCTTGATTCGGTCAATTCCCTGAGGGGTGCCAGTGGCTTGCAGCAGGTCACGTTGAACGGACAATTGAACGCCGCCGCCTCCACCCATTCTCGCGACATGTCAGTTCAGAACCGGCCCTGGCATTTCGGGTCTGATGGGTCTTCCCCTCCGGATCGCGTCCAGCGCGCCGGATACGTCGGCGTCCTGATCGGTGAGGTCATATCGGAGACCTACGAATCCGAAACCGAGACCCTCGCAGCTTGGATGGATGAAGTCGGCACACGCGAAGTTCTGATGGACCCGCGCGCTGCTCAGATGGGGTTTTCCTGGTTCCAGGAAAGCAATGGAAAAATCTGGTGGACGCTGGTGTTAGGCGAATGATCAGGCGCGCAGCGTAATCGTAGTACCGGTCTGAACCATCGCGTAAATCTCTTCAATTTCGCGATTTTTTACAGCGATACATCCCGCAGTCCAGTCACTGCCCCGTTTTCTGGCCTTGCGACGGTCGGCAAACAGGTTCGGCTGGCCGTGAATAAAGATGTCGCCGCCAGGTTCTTTACCCAAAGCTTTGGCTTCGGCCCGATCCGCTGCATTGGGGTATGAGATGCCAAGCGAAAGGTGAAAGGCGCTGTTGGGGTTCCGGCGGTCGATGTAATAGGTACCTTCAGGCGTTTTGCCATCACCGCGGATCTTCTTGTCACCCACAGGAGTAAAACCCAGCCCAAATTTGTATTCTTTCAGTACCTCTTCGTGGTGCAGCAGATACATCCGGCGCGCACCCTTGTTGACAACGACCGATGTGACCTCTGGCCCGCTATAAATCTGAAACTTGTTCGCGCATCCGGCTGTCAGAGCCGCAGAAACTGTCAGTAATCCAAAGGTACGCCTGTCCATCCTGTGCCTCACTTGCTTGCTTGCCTGCGTTGTTACCGCGAATGGTCGAAAACCAGAAATCACAACTATGCCTAAAACGGTTCAAAGTTTATCCCGCAAGAACCGGGATACAAGTTCCGTGTGCGTGCTCCACCGGAACTGGTCCACCACCTGCACCCAATCCAAGCGATAACCCGCCGCAATTAGCATCTCTGCATCCCGCGCAAAGGTCACCGGGTTGCAGGACACATAAGCGATAACCGGAGTTTGGGCATTAGCCAACTGCACCGTCTGCGCCGCAGCACCGGCGCGGGGCGGGTCAATGACCAAACCATCAAATGCGCTGAGATCATCTGAGGTAAGCGGGGTCCGGAACAGATCGCGAGCCTCAGTGGTAAACTGACGCAGACCCGTCCGGTTGCGCCATGCGATATCTGCTGCCTCCAGCATTTGGGCATCGGATTCCACCGCGTGGACTTTTTTAGTTTGCGCCAAGGGCAAGGCGAAGGTCCCACAACCAGAAAACAGATCGGCCACCCGACTGGTTCCATCCAACGCACGAAGCACACCTGCAATCAATGCCTCCTGCCCCTCGACTGTGGCTTGCAGGAAGGCACCCGGAGGCGGAACCACTGGGATGCCACCGAACATCTGAACCGGGCTTTCCCGCGTCACAACCGTTTCGCCGTTCCACGCCAGTCGTGCCATCGCGAATTCCTGCGCCGCGCCCGCGAGGTCCATCCGCAGCCGTCCGTCTAGCGGTTTGCCATTGCGCACCGCAACATCCGGCCCGTTAGCGGACAGCGCTACGGACACCTCCAGCGCCGTTTTGCGGCTGCTCCCCAAGACCGCCAGACGCTCTGCTACAGGCAGAAACCTGGCAAGCGTCGGATGCAGTATCCTGCAATCTGGCACGGGCGTGATCACATCAGAGCGACGAGTATGAAATCCGGCCAATGCACCAGTTTTAGTGCGACGCGCAGCAAAGGTTGCACGACGCCGCGACTCAGGCGGAGACGTCATAAGTGGCAAAAACTCAGGCACTATTCCGCGTTCAGATAGAGAAGAAGCCACGAATTTCTGCTTCCAATCGGCCAAAAACGCTTCGCTGGCGTGCTGCAAATCGCAGCCACCACAACTGCGATAATGTCGGCAGCCAGGGCTGATCCGAAACTCCGAAGGTGTCTGAATGCGGATATCTTCTAACCGGTCGCCTTCCAGCGTTCCGGTGACCAGTTCGCCCGGCAGAGTGCGGGCGGCAAAGACAGAGTCTTCGGCGATCCCATCGCCATGGTGACCCAAACGCAGGATCTTATAGGTGGTCGTTGGTTGGGACAAAATGGCTTACTCCGCTGCTTCGGCGCGGATAAACCCTCCGGACTGACGATTCCAGTACTGCGCATACAACCCGCCCCGAGCGAGCAGATCTTCATGGCTACCTTCTTCCACGATTTGACCCTGATCCATTACGATGATCCGGTCCATTTCTGCCAGGGTAGACAGCCGGTGGGCGATAGCTAGCACGGTTTTACCATCCATCACACGGGTCAATGCGGCCTGAATGGCCGCTTCGACCTCGGAATCGAGCGCGCTGGTGGCCTCGTCCAGTACAAGAATTGGCGCATCTTTCAGGATTGCCCGGGCCAACGCGATCCGTTGTCTCTGACCCCCTGACAGCTTTACGCCTCGTTCGCCGAGATAGGCGTCAAAACCCTTGCGGCCCTTATGATCTTGAAGATCCTTGATGAAATCATATGCCTCTGCCTTTTCCGATGCCGCGCGGAGCTCTTCGTCCCCAGCTTCGGGGCGACCGTATAGGATATTGTCGCGCGCCGACCGGTTGAACATTGCGGTTTCCTGCGTGACCATCCCGATCTGATTGCGCAGGCTTTGCTGTGTCACATGGGCAATGTCCTGCCTGTCAATCCAGATTTGGCCTACCTCGGATTCATAGAGGCGCAGAAGCAGCGAAACCAACGTGGATTTGCCGGCGCCGCTGGCCCCAACAATCCCCAGCTTTTCGCCCGCCGCGATCCTCAGGTTGATGTCCTGGACGCCACCAATGTTGCGACCATAGGCAAAACCGACTCCATCAAATTCAATGGCGGCCCGGTCAATTGTCAGATCACTTGCATCGTCCGCATCATCGACCCGCATCCGGGGGGTCAGCGTGCGAATACCGTCTTCGACTTCCCCGATATTGGCGTAAATCGTCATAAGCGTGAAACTGACCCAACCGGTCATCTGCGCAATGCGGATGGCAACCGTTCCAGCGGCCACTATGTCGCCTGCACTGACATGTCCGTTTTGCCACAACAGCAGCGAACCGCCAATCAGCACAACGGGCAGGACGCCCGCCAGGGTCATCAGCGCATAGCGGAACGATGCCGATAGATAGCCAAAGCTCAGGGCCGTCTGCCGGTAGGTTTCCAATGCGCCCAGCGCGGCCTTGTCTTCGTGATCGGCGTGGGCAAACAGTTTGACGGTCTTGATGTTGGTGATGGTGTCCACAATTTGACCCGTCACCATGGCGCGCGCGCCCGCACGCCGGGCAGACCGCACTCGTATGCGCGGCAGGTACCAGCGGATCAGCGCCAGATACACCAGCAGCCATGCGGCAAAAGCTGCAGTTATACGAGCATCTATCACCGACAGCAAAATCAGCGACCCGACCAACGACGCCAGTGCAAAGGCGATCACATTGATGACTTCGACGGTCACATCGGTCAGCGCGCGAGCTGCCTGCATTTCTTTTTGCGCAATGCGTCCCGCAAAATCTTCGTCAAAGAAAGTGACCGCCTGGCCCAGCGTCCACCGGTTCAGACGCGACAAAACCAATGGATTGATGTTCGGAGCCACAAGGATGGAGTTCGCGGCAGAAGAAAGCCCGAAAAACAGTGGCCGAGCCACTAGAAAAAACGCCGTTGCGGCGAAAAGCATCCACAGTGTGGAGCCTTCAAAATATGCAGCAGGATCCGTACCGGAAACGGAATCGACAACGCGTTTCAGGATCAGCGCGGTAACCGCCTCCATCCCACCAGCCACGGCAGAAAAAAGAGCGGCCAGCCACAAAACCGGCCATGCCCCCGATAATGCCCAGCGCACAAAGGGCCATAGGGTGGTGGGCGGCGGCCCGTCTGCAGGGCGAAATGCGTTAATCCAATCGCCCGGCTTCATTCAGCAGCCTCCGGCGACAGGAACCCACCCGATTGCCGCGACCAGAAGTCAGCGTACAGGCCGCCGCGCGCCAGAAGGTCATCATGGCTGCCTGCTTCGACGATACGGCCCTGATCCATCACAAGAATTCGATCCATCTGAGCAATGGTAGAGAGCCGATGCGCGATGGCAATGACCGTTTTGCCCTGCATCAAACCATACAGTGTGTTCTGGATGGACGCTTCCACCTCGCTGTCCAACGCGCTAGTGGCTTCATCCAACAAAAGAATCGGCGCGTCTTTCAACATGACGCGGGCCAGTGTGATCCGCTGCCGTTGTCCGCCTGACAGCTTCACGCCCCGTTCACCCACATGCGCATCATAGCCTGAACGCCCTGCAGGATCGTTCAGATCGAGAATGAAATCATGCGCTTCGGCTTGACGGGCTGCGCGGATCATATCTTCTTCAGTGGCATCTGGGCGACCGTAAAGTATGTTTTCGCGCACGGATCGGTGCAAAAGGGAACTATCCTGTTGAACCATGCCAATATGTCTGCGCAGGCTATCTTGTGTGACGTCACGAATGTCCTGCCCATCAATCAGGATCCGGCCCAATTCCGGGTCGTAAAACCGCAACAACAGCTTGACCAAGGTGGACTTCCCGGCACCAGAGCGTCCGACCAGACCAATCTTTTCACCTGGTGCAACGGTAAGGTTGATCCGATCGAGGCCACCCATTTCGCGCCCATAATGGTGCGACAGGTCGCGTACCTCAATCTGGCCTATGTCCATCTGCAGCGGTTCCGCATCGGACCGGTCGACCAGGTCTATAGGCTGCGCGATGGTTTCCATCCCTTCAGCCACAACGCCCAGCTGGCGGAAAAACGTGGTCAGGGCCCACATAATCCAGCCTGTCATCGCGTTCAGCCGCAGAGTCAAAGCGGTTGCCGCCGCAACAACCCCAACTGAAGCGGTGCCTTGCATCCATAGGTACATGGCCCACCCCACAACACCCACAATCAAAAAACCGTTCAAAGTGACCAGAGCGATATCCATGATCGTGTACAGCCGCATTTCATAAAAAAATGTGGTGCGCGTGTTTTCGATGGCTTCCTTGGCATAATCCAATTCTCGGTCATGATGCGCGAACATCTTGACCGAATGAATGTTGGAATAGCTGTCGACCACCCGCCCGGTCACGGTCGACCGTGCATCACTGGCCGCCTGTGATGCAGGACCCACACGGCGTATGGTCCACCGCACCAGCCCCGCGTAAAAACCAAACCAGACCAACAGCGGCAACAACAACCGGGGATCCGCGGCAGCCAGCAGAACGGCGGCGCCCAATAGGTAGGCCAGCGAAAAGCTGATGGCGTCGAAAACCTGAAACACAACCTCCCCCGCGGCAGGCGGAGTTTGCATGATGCGGTTGGCGATACGCCCGGCAAAGTCGTTTTCGAACCAGCCAACCGACTGGCGCAAAACGTGTTTATGTGACCGCCAGCGAATCAGCGTACCAAAGTTTGGCAGGATGCTGTTGTTTAGCAACAGGACATCCAACGCCTGAACCAGCGGGCGCAGAAACAAAATGAACAGCCCAACTAGGATCAGTTCTGTGCCATGGTTCTGCCAGACCTGCGCCGGGGGACCAGTGAGCAGATCAACCACTCGGCCCATATAGGAAATCAGACCGATTTCGATCGAAGCAACAACAAGGGACAGAAAAGCTGTCCACGCAAAGATACGTTTGAAAGGTTGCGCATAGTCGCGCAGGAATGGCCAGAGCTTGGTAGGCGGCTGATCCTTTTCCTCATACGGAACATAGGGATCAACAAGGTTTTCAAAAAAGCGGAACATAGGACAGGCCCCTGAAAGGCAAAATGCGATGTATTCTCGGGTGATATTGGCTGATCACCCCACGATGTAAGGCTCAGCCCAAGCTGTTCCAAATATCGTGATACATCCGCACCCTCCTTCTTTCCTGGCAAGGTGCTCGTTACCGCATGGTTTGCAGAAAGTCACTAATGGATTGGCGCACAGTCAGAGCGCCATCAACGCATACCGGTCTAGTTGAAAATCCGATGAGATCCAGGCCTGCTCCAGCTCTTTCAGCCTGACGCCGAGAGCAGGGCCGGAAAATTGTCCCATCAGATCTTCGGCTTGAATAGGAAACTGTGCGTCTGCGCCCAATGTGATCCGGGCTTCGAGATCCGATGGTGGCGGTGTTCCAAAACTGGCCGCCCGCAAAAGGGCTACATCGCGGGCTGTATCGACGTCGTGGCGATAAGCCAGTTCTGCAGCTTCACGGGTACTGCCAATTTCATTGCGCAGAATGCCCCGCGCCCGATTTTGCGACTTACTCAGCCGCAGTGCCTGCATCGGGTCTTCGCCACCGATCACTGCAAGACGACGCAGGGCGATGGGTGGCAGTCCGGCTTGGCTTTCCAAATGTACCAAAGGACCCAAAGCAGTGTCATCCGCCCCAGGCAGGCACAAGGCCAGAAGCCCGATCTGCCGCATGGTCGCGACCGAAGGGGCCGGATCAGGCGCCGCCAACAGTTTCATCATTTCTGCGCCAATCCGTTCGCGGGATAATTGCGTAATCCCCTCGAGATTGGCAGCAATTCCGTCCAGCGCGTCAGTGTCAAAGCCATTTTCGGGATCGCCATAAAGGGCGTGAAAGCGGAAGTACCGCAGACTGCGCAGGTAGTCTTCGCGGATCCGGTCAGACGGCGTGCCAATGAAACGGACTTTACGCGTGTTTATGTCGTCCAGCCCACCCAGTGGATCAACAACCGTACCGTCCTTCCGCGCGTAAAGCGCATTCATCGTGAAATCGCGCCGCGCTGCGTCTTCTTCTACCGTGGTGGCAAAGGACACCACCGCGCGCCGCCCATCTGTTTCTACATCATGGCGGAAAGTGGTGACCTCGAACGCCGTATTTTGAGTAACCACCGTGACCGTCCCATGATCGATCCCCGTAGGAACAGCACGCAACCCAGCAGCAGTGACGATCTGTGTCACGCGATCGGGTGTCGCGTCAGTGGAGATATCGATGTCGCCGACCGGATAGTCCAACAAAGCATTGCGCACGCATCCGCCCACCATAAGTGCCTGTGCCCCAGCGTTTTCCAGCGCCTGCAGAACCGCCTGTGTGTCAGGTGACGTAAGCCAGGGTTCTTGCAGCCGGATCATATCAGCCGCACGGCAAGTGCCCGAAGCATGCGCGCCGTCGCACCCCAGATATAATACGGCCCATACGGCACCGCGTAGTAGTGACGGCGCATGCCCCGCCAACGACGCGATTCTATGACAAAGTTTTCAAGGTTCAGAACATGCGCCATTGGGACAGAGAACACCTCGGCGACTTCACCGGGTTCCGGTACCGTTCGGAACGGCTTGGAAATTGTACCCAAAACCGGCGATACGCTGAAACCAGTCACAGTCTCATGTGCTGGGAGATGGCCCAAAACCTCAACATGGCCCGGCGGAAGACCGATTTCTTCATCAGCCTCGCGCAACGCGGCAGCGACAGCATCTGCATCACCCGCATCCACCTTGCCCCCCGGAAAAGCGATTTGCCCTGGATGATGTTTCAGGGAAGAGGACCGTTTGGTCAGGATGATCCGGGGCTCGGGCGCCGTGATGTCCACTGCGATCAACACACCGGCCGGTCGCAATTTGCGGTCGGGCGGCAGAACCACATCGGGGTTCAGATCATAATCAGATGATCTGGTATCCGGGCACTGGAGCGCCCGGATCAGGGCTTCGGTTAGGTCAGTCATCATCCTGCCGTTGCGCCTCGAAGCCGACAGACAGCGGGTCCAGGCTATAATGCGCGGAACAAAACTGGCAATCAGCCGTGACGCACCCATCTTCCGTGGTCATCTTTTCGATGTCCCGTGCGGAATAGATGGACAAGCTCTGACGCACCCGTTCTTCAGAACAGGTGCACCCAAAACGTATTGACTGCGCATCATAGACCCGTGGCTGTTCTTCGTGGAACAGACGCACCAGCAGGTCCGTCGGCGGCACGGACGGCCCAATCAGCTCCATGTCTTCCACAGTGCTCAGCAGATGGATAACACGGTTCCAGTTTTCCCCAGCGTCTTCAGAAACCAAATCAGCGGCTTGCAACAGTTCACCTTCGCCTTGCGCTTCTGCCACGAGCGGCGAAGCTTCAGGCATGTGTTGCAACATGATGCCGCCGGCCCGCCAATGCGCGGCGCTGCCAGGTTCCTGCGACAAACCAAAACTCAGCTCGAACTTGGTCGGCAGCTGTTCGGACTGGGCAAAATAGGTTTCCGCAGATGCGCTGAGCGTTGGACCGGTCAACGGCGTGATGCCTTGGTAAGGCGCGTTTCCGTTGCCCTGATCGATCAGGATCGCAAAATAACCTTCACCCACCTGATCGAACGGAACACCATCAGTCAGCCTGTCCCGGTCAAAGCTGGCATAGGCCCGAATGCGGGCAGATTCACCTTCTTTCTGCGGCGCGTAATAATCAGTGGCGATCATGCGCACCGCACCCTTGGATTGCACCTGCAAAGACAGCTTCCAGCGCAGCTTGATCGTCTGGCCAACCAGCGCGGTCAGCAACGCCATTTCTGCCACCAGTGCTTCGACCACAGGTGGGTAGTCATGTTGTTTCAGGATGCCACTGAGCACGCCGTCGAGTCTGGCGACACGACCACGCATATCGGATGCATCAAGCTGAAAGGGCAGGACGGTATCGTCCCACGCGAGTTTTTCACCGAGTATCATGGGGTTTCCTTACACGCCAATGATTGGCATACCGCGCTCATGTAGGGGCGGCAAGCAGCGAAAAAAGGGGGCAGGCATGATCAGGCGATTTGGATCAGGCCCAAAAGAAGGCGTGACCTATACCCGGCGAGCCGGGGCGTATGCGCTGATTTCGGATGGGCAGGACCTGCTTTTGACCGAACAAGAGACGGATCTTCAACTAGAGCTGCAGCTGCCGGGTGGTGGAATCGACCCCGGCGAATCGCCCTTGGCCGCTCTGCACCGTGAGATATTGGAAGAAACCGGGTGGCGTGTTTCCGGGTTAAGGCGGATTGGGGCCTATCGCTGGTTCACCTATATGCCGGAATACGACCTTTGGGCGGAAAAGCTCTGCGCGATCTATTCGGCTCGGCCCGTGTTACGCGTAGGCCAACCATCTGAGGCTCGGCACAGACCGATCTGGATGTCCGCCTGTACAGCAGCCGACCGTCTGTTCAGCCCAGGCGACCGGTTCTTTGCCCAGCAGGCGTGCGAAGGCGCGTTGCCTGTCACGTTCCGTTAAATTCCAGAAGCGCAGCAGAAACATCATCTTCCAGCCCGGTATCGGGACACATTTCCTGTGTCAGTGACCAAAACATATCATCCAGAAGATCCTGCCCTTTTTGATTATCGGCACAGGCCTGTATCAACCTGACTAAACCTGCCCCCTCCAACATATCGCCTGATATGGTCCGGCATTCGCTTATCCCATCAAAATACAGTAACAACCGGTCACCCGGGTTCAGGTAAAAATCAATCTGTCGAAAATCGACATCCGGGAACAACCCACTTGGCAGACCCCCTTCTCCAACAAATTCCACCTCCCAGACTGTCTTAGGACCGCCGGGTGCGGATGACCGGCCTGCACCATACGCACATGGCTGACGCTAAGATCCACAGTTGCGTAGACCATTGTAAAGTACTCATCGGTCCCCCTGTCCGCCGCCAGCCTTTGGTTCAGGCACTTCGCGACTTCGGCCGGTGGCAACAGGGCAGTGAAGTTCCTGAACTGCCTTTCGATTCCAATGTTTTGGTCGAAATACGCAGAGCTAAGGTAACTGCCCAGCCGCGCTGTCATCATGGCCGACGTTATCCCATGGCCAGAAACATCGATGCTATGAAACGCCAGCCTGTTTTGGCCCGGGGAAAACACGCCAACCAGATCGCCACCGATATGCCCACTTGGCTTCAACAAAAGCGAAACCCTTGATTTGCCGAATTCCCGGCTGCGTTCGGGGATCGGGGAGTCCTGTATTTTCCGTGCCTGTTTCAGGTCCTTGTCGATCTTTTCATATGCTGCCCGCAAGCGATCCAAGGTTTTCTTGATAACAAGATTCTTTTCCGAAAGCTCATTATGCATGGACAAAATGCGGTCACCCGCAGCGATCCTGGCCCGCAATTCATTTGGATCGACCGGTTTGGTGACAAAATCGTTGGAACCTGCATCCAAACCCTGCGCGACTTCGTTCTTGTCGCTTTTGGACGTCAGCAAGATGAAATAGCAGTACCGCCCACCTGGGTTCGTTCGCAGTGCACTACACAGATCCAGACCCATCATAGCCGACATCATCCAGTCACTCAGAACCATGTCCGGATCGAATTCGGGGAACACCGACAGCGCCTGTTTTCCGCTTTCTGCCTCCGCCACTTCGAAACCCCATTTTCGAAGGAATTGGGTCAAAATTCGCCGTTGTAGCCGGCTGTCGTCAACAACCAGGATACGTTCGATTGACGCTGGCTGGCCGGATAGATCCGGGGTTACTTTTTTGGAGCCGCGTCCATTCCCACACACCTGAACTTTTGACCAACTCTAACGGGTGCAAAGTTAAGAGTCGGTTTCTACCTGCTGCGTTTGTCCATTAGCTGCTTGTTAGGAAAGATGGACTATCTAGGCTTGGGGGCGTGCCTTGGCAGGTGTCGAATGATCGATTGGAACCGCATCCGCGATTTGCGCGATGAGATTGGGGAAGAAGACTTTCCCGAAGTTATGAAACTTTTTCTGGAAGAAGCGGAAGAGGTAGTTGAACGTCTGAGCGATACCCCAGAAGAGACAGGAAAACTTGAGCAGGATCTGCATTTTCAGAAAGGCAGCTCGATGAGTTTTGGGTTCATCGATCTGTCCGGCCTTTGCCAAGATGGGGAACACAAATCATCCACAGGTCAGGCCGAAACAGTAGACGTCTGGGAAGTGGTGAAAGTCTATTACGAAACCAAAACGCGGTTTCTGCAGGAGCTGTCCGCACATCTGACAACCTCACACAGCCCAGGTCAGCTTGTCTTGCTTGCTCAACCCGCAAAAACCCGATAACCGGCCCCGGATATTCGACTGGGGAAACAGCCATGTCTGCGCCAAAGAAAGTTGTTCTTGCTTACTCCGGGGGTCTGGATACCTCCATCATTCTCAAATGGTTGCAGGCCGAATACGGTTGCGAGGTTGTGACCTTCACAGCCGACCTTGGTCAGGGGGAAGAGCTTGAGCCGGCCCGCGCCAAGGCCGAAATGATGGGCGTGAACGATATCTATATCGAAGACGTGCGTGAAGAATTCGTCCGCGACTTTGTTTTCCCGATGTTTCGCGCCAATGCTGTCTACGAGGGGTTGTATCTACTTGGCACGTCCATCGCCCGACCGCTGATTTCAAAACGCCTGATCGAGATTGCCGAAGAAACTGGCGCCGATGCCATTGCACATGGCGCAACCGGCAAGGGTAATGACCAGGTGCGTTTCGAACTATCCGCCTACGCGCTGAACCCCGATATCCGCGTCATCGCCCCGTGGCGGGAATGGGACCTGACCAGCCGCACGCGGTTGATCGACTTTGCTGAGAGAAACCAGATCCCGATCGCAAAGGATAAGCGCGGCGAAGCGCCGTTCAGCGTAGATGCGAACCTGCTTCACACTTCCTCCGAAGGCAAGGTTTTGGAGGACCCAGCCGACGAGGCGCCCGATTATGTTTACCAGCGTACGGTACATCCCGAAGACGCCCCTGACACGCCGGAATACATCGAAATAGGCTTTGAACACGGCGATGCAGTGTCGATCAATGGCGACGCGATGTCGCCCGCAACTGTGCTGACACGCCTGAACGAATTAGGTGGCAAGCATGGCATCGGGCGTTTGGACCTGGTCGAAGGCCGATTTGTTGGCATGAAATCGCGTGGGATTTACGAAACGCCAGGCGGCACAGTCCTACTCGAAGCTCATCGCGGCATCGAACAAATCACTCTGGACCGCGGCGCTGCGCATCTGAAAGACCAGATCATGCCGCAATACGCGGAGCTGATCTATAATGGTTTCTGGTTCAGCCCAGAACGCGAAATGCTGCAGGCTCTGATCAACAAGAGCCAGGAACACGTCACCGGTACTGTACGGCTCAAGCTGTATAAGGGTCTGGCGCGTACGGTTGGCCGTTGGTCCGACTATTCGTTGTATTCAGAAGAACACGTGACCTTCGAAGACGACGCAGGCGCATACGACCAGAAGGATGCCGCCGGGTTCATCAAGCTGAATGCCCTGCGTCTGCGTCTGCTGGCCATGCGGGACCGCCGCCTGAAAAAGTAAGGTTCAGGCCGCCCAAGACAAGAACTGATCTTCGCTGAAAATGCGGGCCCGTTGATCCTCCCGGAAATCGACATGCACGATTTTCCGGGTGGTGTTAGTGTCTTTCACCCTGCGGAACAAAAACTCCGTCTCGGTGAAGTTGCCACGCTTCATGATCCAGCGGGAAATCGACCGGGTCAGCCCGCGATAGGGTGAAATGATGTCCATGATCCACAGCCTGTCACCCGAACACCATTCTTCGGGCGACAGCGGTTTACCAGCCAGCAGCTTGCGTTCGGCGCTGTGTGTCAGATGCGCCCAAGTGTACATGGCGCGCGGGACATCATCGAAACGGAAGATACGGAATTGGCCCAGTTCGACCGGCGGCTCGAAATAGGCACGCAAGGTAGCCACAGGCATCCTGGCATGGCGGGTGCTGCGAAAAGCAAGAAACATCATATCGCCGTACACCCGCAACTTTTCATCTGACGGTACTTCGTACTGTGGCAGTACTTGCCCTTCGCAATCCAGAAAGCGGTGGTTCATTTCCATACCTCGATGTCAGAGGATTGCAACAAAGTCGCCTCCCATGGTTTCAGACCATAGCGCACTGTAGGCCCATATGTATTTGGGTCCTGCAATTCTGGTAACAGGCGGATCAGTTCCTCGCGCGATTCTTCTGTCAAAGTGGACACGAGGTACAGACCAGG
>JAEPNQ010000059.1 GCA_017643305.1 Marinibacterium sp.
AAACTGGCTCAGGAAACGGCCGGCGGTTGGGAAGGTAAAGACGCGCTTGCCCTTGAGGTCCGCCAGACTGTTGATCGGGTCCTTCGTGGCAAAGTGGCATGGGTCCCATGCCCCGGCCGAGATATGTTTCACCCCAACCTTGGCGTATTCTTCGCCCCAGATCTCATTCAGGCCGTACTGATTGAACAGCACCGGCACATCCAGAGAATAGCGTGAGCCAAACGGGAAATAACCGCCGAACACGGTCACTTCGGTGGGCGATGCCATGGAGTCGTCGTCAGACTGCACCGCGTCGATCGTGCCGCGCTGCATCGCCTGGAACAGTTCGCCGGTCGGCACCAGCTGGTCGGCATAAAACAGTTCAATCTGCATGCGGTCGCCTGCGATCTTGTTGAACGTGTCGATAGCCGGTTTGACCACGTGCTCGGCCAGCGCGCCGCCTGCATAGGTCTGCATCCGCCACTTGATGGTGGATTGGGCCAGCGCGGGCGTGGCCAGCGCCGCCGGGCCGGCAACCGCCGCGCCCTTGATGAAACTCCGTCTTGTCGTCATGGTCTTTCTCCTTGTCAGGTTAAAGTTGGGCGCTCTTTCCGGCGCTTAGTTGGCGTAAATGAGCTGGGGCAGCCACAGGGCGATCTGCGGGAAGATAATGATGATCGCCAGCGCTGCTGCCATGACTGCCACAAAGGGTATGATGGACCTGTAGATGTCCCCAAGCGTGATCTCCGGCGGGGCCATCGCGCGCATCAGGAACAAATTATAGCCAAAGGGCGGGGTCATATAGGCGATCTGGGTGGTGATCGTATAAAGCACCCCGTACCAGATCAGATCGAACCCCAGCGCGCCCACCAGCGGGATATAGAGCGGCGCAACGATCACCAGCATTGCGGTGTCATCGAGGAACGTGCCCATCAAAATAAAGCTTAGCTGCATCAGGATCAGGATCATCCAAGGGCTCAGCCCGAGCCTTTCGGTGAACAGGCTTTCGACCGATTTCACCGCGCCAAGTCCGTCAAACACCGCGCCAAAAGCGAGTGCTGCTAGGATGATCCACATGAACATGCAAGTGATACCCAGGGTGTTTTTCAACGATGTATCAAAAACGGCCCATGTCATCCGCCCCTTGAGCACGGCTGCCAGGAACGCGGTGATCGCACCAATGGCGGAACTTTCCACCAGCGAGGTCCAGCCATTCACAAACGGGATCATCATCGCAAAGAAGATGGCAAAGGGCAGCAGACCGGCCAGCAACAGGCGGTATTTTTCGCGCTTGGGCATGTCGCGGTCTTCCGGGGCCAGAACCGGGCCAAGTTCCGGCTGCAGTCGGCAGCGGATGGCAATATAGGCCACGAACATCGCCGCCATCATCAGCCCCGGCACGATGCCTGCCAGCCAAAGCTGCCCAACCGGTTGCCGCGCGATCATGGCGTACAGAACCAGTACCACCGAAGGCGGCACCAGAATGCCCAGGCTGGACCCGGCCTGCACCACGCCAGTGACCATCCGCTTGTCATAGCCGCGGCGCAAAAGCTCCGGCAGGGCAATCGTGGCCCCGATGGCCATGCCTGCCACCGACAGACCGTTCATGGCCGAAATCAGCACCATCAGCGCAATCGTCCCGATGGCCAGCCCGCCGCGCAGCCCGCCCATCCAGACATGGAACATGCGATAAAGGTCATCCGCGATCCGGCTTTCGGACAGGATGTAGCCCATGAAAACGAACATCGGCACGGTCAGTAACGGGTACCAGCGCATCAGCTTGATGGACTGCGAAAACGCCAGGTCAAACCCGCCGCGCTCGCCCCACAGCGCAAGCGCTGCAATCACAGCGACAAAACCAATGGCACCAAACACCCGCTGGCCGCTGAACAAAAGGACCATCATCGACGCAAACATCAGGAGCGCGATCATTTCATACGACATCAGATATCCTCCCCCCGCAGGCGCAGGATATCCTTGGCCAGTTCCGATGCCGCTTGTAGCAGCATGAGCGTGATGCCCAGACACATGACCACCTTGATCGGCCACAGGTAGGGCCGCCAGATGGTGCGACTGCGCTCCATCGTGCCCACCTCGCTTTCCCCCGTCATCAGCCCAACGAAAAACGACACCGGCTCACTGCCCCAGTAGCCCAGCGAGTAAGCGGTAGAACTCAACCCGCCCCACAACAACACCACCAAATAGGCAATCAAGCAAAGCACCATCACTGCGTCGGTCGCTGCCTTCCGCTTGACCGACCAGTTTTCGTAAAACAGGTCCATTCGCACGTGTGATCCCGTCTGGATCGCGTAAGGTCCACCAAGAAAGAAATAGGCGATCATTGCGAACTGCGCCGCTTCCAGCGTCCAGAGCGAAGGTTGGTCGGAAAACTTGCTAATCGTCGACCACAGCAGCACAGCCATCATGCAAAAAATGCCATACATGATGACGCGGCCAATGCCGTGGTTCAGCCGGTCCACCAGCCCGATATAGCCGCGCATAAGCCTCACGTCGCTTCCCTTCCCGCCAGGCCGTCCAGCCCCTTGGTCACCCATCCCGCAAGGGTTTCGGCCATGCCAGCACACTCCTGAGGAGAGGTGAGCAGATCGTTTCGCACTTCGATCATCACATTCAGTAGGCCCCGTGGCAACGCATGACGTCGCAGAGTGTGGGTCACGCCGTGTTCAGGCCCGTATGGCGCATTGCGTTCGACACGGTACCCGGTGGCGATATCTAGCATCGCGTCTGCCAACCGTGTGTCGGTGTCATGCAGAATACCGATTTCCACTTCCCGCGGCACGCCGTGATAGACCGGTGTGAAACTGTGGATTGTCACTAGCACTGCCGTCCGGCCTCGCTGGTCCAGAGTGTCCGAAAGCAACGCCTCAAACGGACGGTAGTAGGCTTCGGTGCGCGCGGCTTGTTCCGCATGCGATAGATCGGTGTTGCCGGGCACCACTGTTGCCTCACTTTTAGGCGGCATGGCGTCTGGCGCTCCAGGCGGGCGGTTGCAGTCATAAATCAGTCTTGAAACGCGGCTATGGATCAACGCAGATTTCAGAAGCCCGGCCATACGCGTAGACGTATCCAAAGCGCCCGGGTCCCATGCGATATGGCTGCTTAGCGCCTCTGCTCCGAGACCCAGGCCGCCGAACGACGGCGGCATTGCGTTGCTGGCATGTTCGCACACCAGCAGCACCGGACTTTGACCACCGGGGTTGGCCACCCCAGGCGCAAAATCGCTCTGAATGCTGTTGAAAGCAGACATCGGTTCCCCTACCGCTTCTGTAAATTACTCTTCAAGCGCACTCCCCGTGTCAATAATTTTATGAAGACTTTTACACAGCGCGCGAACCGTTGTATAAAATTTCTCCAAAGGCCAATGGATGCAGAGGGCTTTATGGAAACGATCGCGGAAAAGCTGCGGGAAAAAGAAGACAGCCTGACCCGAGCTGAACGACAGCTGAGCGACGTGATCTTGCGCAATTACCCCGCCTCCGGCCTTGGCACCATCACATCCCTGGCCGAAGCGGCAGAGGTGTCCACCCCCACCGTCGCCCGGCTGGTGCAGAAACTGGGCTTTGTCGGTTTTCCCGACTTTCAGCGTGGACTGCGCGAGGAATTGAACGAAAAGATCTCCAGCCCGCTGACGAAGCGTGAAAAGTGGGTGGATGATGCGCCCGACGAACATCTTCTGAATCGTTTCACCAAGGCGGTGATCGAAAATATCGGCCAATCCATGGCTAAGATTGACCCGGACAGTTTTGAAACCGCCTGCAACCTGCTCTGCGCCCCGGAAAAGCGTATTTTCATCGTCGGTGGCCGGATCACGCGGACCTTGGCCGATTATTTCTTTCTGCACTTTCAGGTTATCCGCAAGAATGTGGTGCATATCACCTCCAACTCCAACGCCTGGCCGCATTACGCGCTGGATTTCGAACCAGGAGACGTGGTCGTCATCTTTGACGTACGCCGGTATGAAAACAGCACGCTCAAGCTGGCAGAACTGGCACGCGAACACGGGGCGGAGATCCTGTTGTTCACGGATCAGTGGATGTCGCCCATTTCGCAACTGGCCAAAGTGACATTCTCCAATCAGATCGCGGCCCCGTCGGCGTGGGATTCCAACATCGCTCTGATGCTGATGGCCGAGATCGTGATCGCCGAGGTACAAGAACGCACCTGGGATACCACCCGCGAACGCATGGAAAAGCTGGAAGAAATGTTCGACCGGACCCGGTTCTTCCGCAAATTCTGACCTTTGCCCGACCTCTCCGACACATTGAAGCCGCGCCGCACGCATAGTATGGCGGCACAGGGGGGTATGCGGCCCCGGCTGTGCACCAGGCAAAAGGAACGACATGCCATGGCAGATCTTCGCAAGAACCGCTTCAAGGCCCTGTTGCAGAAAGGCCAGGTCCAGCGCGGACTGTGGTGCACGATCAACGATTCACAGGTGGCCGAAATGTGCGCGCGGCTGGGGTTCGACTGGTTGCTGCTCGACACCGAGCATTCGGCGCTGGACCCGCTTGCGGTGCTGCCGCTGTTGCAGGCCGTGGCCCCATATGACGCCTGCCCGATCGTGCGGCCCGGCTGCCTGAACGTAGCGGAAATCAAGAAGCTTTTGGATCTGGGCGCACAAAACATCCTGGTCCCGATGGTCAATTCCGCGGAAGAGGCTGCGCTGGCCGTGGCATCTGTGGAATACCCGCCCGCTGGCATTCGCGGCGTGTCAGGCATGACCCGCGCCACTGGGTTTGGTGACATCGCCGGGTATCACAAGGACGCGCGGGACGAGATTGCTGTGCTGGTGCAGGTCGAAACCCTGCAGGCGGTAAATGAAATCGAAGCGATTGCCGCCGTGCCCGGCGTTGACGGTATCTTCGTCGGCCCCACTGACCTGGCCGCCGCGCTTGGCTATGCAGGCGAAAGCAGCCACCCGGCGGTCAAAAACGCCGTGATCAGCGCCATCGGTCGGATCGTTGCCGCCGGTCAGCCCGCAGGCTTCCTGTCGGTCGATGAAAGCTTTGCTGATGCGGCGGTGGAGGCAGGCGCCACATTTGTGTCGCGCGATGTCGACATGTCCGCGCTGAAGCGCGGGCTGATGTCGCGGACCTGAAAGCGATCAGTCAGCGGCCAAAATGTCATCCAGATCGGCGAGGCACTGCGGGCGCAAGTCGCCCCACTGCTCTGCTTGGCAACCACTGATCAGCTGCATTAACTCCCACGCGCGTTCCTGATCCAAAATCGCGGCAGAGCCCGCCAGTCGATGCGCTTCCTGTCTGTGGCAAGGGGCCAGCTGCGGAACCCCATGCAAATCCGTCCGCAACTGGCCAAGATCGGCATGAAACCTGCTCATGACTTCCTGGTACTTCTCACGGCCGAACCGCGCTTCGAACTCCCCCATCTGGCAAACAGGTGCTTCGGGCGCATCGGTAACGGCCTGACCGTAAAAAACGCGCGGCAATTCCGCCGCAATACGCGCTTTTGGCACCGGCTTCACCAGCAGTCCCCGGAAATCGGCAGACAGGATGACTGCGTGATCCTTCTCACCGGCATGGGCTGTCACCGCGATCGCCGGCACATCTCGCCAGGCCACCGGCAATGCACGGATAAGGTTCAAGGTTTCGATCCCGTCAATGCCCGGCATGCTGATATCCAGCAACACTATGTCGAAGGCCTGATTGTGTACGATGGAAACCGCTTCTTTGCCCGACTCGGCTTCTTCCAACTCAAACCCCATCTCCTGTAGCATATCTCTGAGGATCAGCCGGTTAATCTCGGTGTCATCCACGACCAAGGCGTTCAACCCTGAAGGAAATGCAGGCACGTGAGTGGTGGCATATTGTTCCACCTACAATTCTCCGGGTGTCGATGCCGGAAGCGGCAAAAGTATGGTAAAAAAAACTGCCTTCTCCCGGAATGCTGTCCGCTGAGATGTCTCCGCCCATGGCCTGAACCAGCCGCTTGGTGATCGCCAGCCCCAGCCCCGTGCCGGAAGTTTCGCGCGCGAAACCAGTATCGATAGTGACGAATTCCTCAAAAATTGTGTCCAGATATTTCGGCTCGATGCCTAAGCCGGTATCGGCCACCCGGATTTCCACCAGATCGTCGCGGCCCAAGGACTCAACTTCGACAGAAATCGTGCCGTCACGCGTGAAATCGATAGTGTCTGTCGGGGATGAGCATACAAAAGCTGGTACGCGAAATTCCCGATTTAGCCATGGCGATCATTCACGGGCTGATCGCGAAGGGCAATTGCTACTCGGCCCTGATCCAGATGCTCGGCACGCGATCCGTATCGGAACGCCTGCGCCAGTTCCTGCTGATCCTTGCTGACACGCAGGGACGTCACGAAGGCGACAAGATCGCAATCGACCGGTCGATCACCTATGAACAGATTGCCTCAGTCGTCGGGGCGACCCGGCAATGGGTGACCCAGACATTCGAAAAACTACAGGCTGAGGGCATTGTGGAAACCAACCGCGCCGAGATCATCGTTTACGACATGGAGGCGCTACAAGCGTAAACATGCCCTACCGGTCACCCCGCAGGACCACGGCAGTGCCGTCTTAAATTCTGGTTCGGGTGAACCAGTAGCTGTTGGTTTTAAGCCAGATCGCTCGTAACCACTGCCGACAGGTGGCTGGTGCGCCCAAGTGCAACCAATCTTAGGCGGCAGAAGAGATTTATACGGGTATGACGCCTGCCCTCATCGCCCCCGGAGTGCATATTCAGCGCAGCGGTTTTTACATTCCGCTCCAAATTCCAATCCGATCCCGCCAGCCTGCATTGTCAAACTGCATCAGCCCACTGAGGGTCGGATGACCGAAATCTTGCCATAGGCCGAGCCTTCCTCGAAGCTCCGATGGTGTTGTCCGGTGGCGACCTGATCCTGCGTGACCCGCAAGACCCCGGCGCTTGCTTGATGCGGGGGTTCGGCGGGCATAACCGCTATAATCCCACAGCAGCCGATACCGATGACAAAATTTGAACCGGCAGCCTGCTGCCCGACCAGATCGTGGTGGTCCCCTGGACGGCACACTTGTGCAAGGCTTGCCTATGCCCGACGCCCTGCCGACAATTATCCGCTTCGGCGATCCGGACATGAAAACCGCGTGGATCACCCTGTCCCAGTGGGGCAAATTTTGAAAATGGATGCCCCGCGCCGGGCTGACGCTGGCCTATTACCTACCAGCCCATGGTGCGGGACAGGTTCTTGGCCGCATCCAGAAGTTCCGGCAGAAAATCGTTACGCAGGTTCTCGACCGAATGGCGTGCCGGAATGGTCGATGTGTTCAGCGCCGCCATGGTCCGGCCATTGGCGCTCTGGATCGGCACAGAGATGGAGCGCAGCCCGATCTCCAGTTCCTCGTCGATAATGGCATAACCCTGCGCACGGATCGTTTCGATCTCCCGCCAGAACTGGCCCACATCCGTGATCGTCTTTTCCGTCATCGGTTTCAGGCCATAGGATTTGAGCCAGTTGCGCAGATCATCATCCGACAGCCCCGCCAACAAAATCCGCCCGATGGACGAACAGGACGCAGGTAAACGGGTGCCGCTCACGATCCGCGACGAATAGATCCGGCGCACCTCCACCCGCTCAATATATACGATGTCTGCCCCGTCCAGGATCCCAACAGAGGCGGATTCGTCCAGTTTCCGGGTCAGCGTTTTCAGGATCGCAGCAGAGCCTTCGCCCACTCCCAGCGGCATCAGGAACCCTCGCGACAGGTTGACCAGCTTGGGCGTAAGCCAGAAAAACTTGCCGTCCGTATCAACATAATGGATTTCAGCCAAAGTCAGCAGCAGCCTGCGCGCCGTTCCACGACTGAGATTGGTCAGCTTGGCGGCTTCAGTCAACGTGAGGCGGCCGCGCTGACGCACGGCTTCGTCCGAAGTGAAGCATTCCAGAATGGACATCGCGCGCCCAACCGCGCTGACAAAATCCGACCGGCGCTGTTCGGCCCCGGCCTCCTTGTCTCCTGTCCTGGCCCCCATAGAACCCTCTCGTGCAATTCGCCCCTGCGCCAAGCATATACAAAACAGCAGGATGACATCTGCCCGCAACAGGAAATTGGGAATTCGGATAAACGCCGTCAGCTATGTCGTCTTTGCGACCACAGGCGCGAACATGCGCCATCCGCGCGTGGACATAAATATAAAATTCGAAATCCGCGATGGTGGGCGAAAACACGGTTTCGACAATCACACTGAAAATCGGAAACATGGTTCGATTTTCTGATCTGCACCCGACATGATGTAAAAGCCGACGTTGCCCTATTCGTCAGTCAGGGAGGTAGGACCCGCTGAATTTGCCCGCTTGCGGATTTTGCTGACTTCTGCCTTCGCGCCTCCTGCTGGAACAGCGTTTATCAGACGTCCTGAAACAGCACCTGGCTCAGATTTGATGCTGCATTTTGGAGAATTTCCTTGCGGTCTATCGCTTCGGTCAGCGACATGCGTTGCGTGGGCCCGTGATACGCCACGGCCGCCACATAGCGATTGTTCGGGTCGAAAACGGGAACTGCGATGGCGACCATGCCTTCGATAAACTCTTCCCGGTCCAGCGAATACCCTTGCTTTCGCACCATGCCCAATTCGTCAAGCAGGGTCTGGGCATCATCAATCGTGTTCGGCGTGTTTTTTTCAAGGTTGAGCGAGGCAACCAGAGCCTTGCGTTTCTTAGGAGCAAGACTGGCCAGAAAGGTTTTGCCGCTTGCGGTGCAATGGAAGGGAACGCTGGTTCCGATAGGAAGCTGGATGCGAAACGGCCAATCGGTTTCCACCCGGTCCAGATAGTTCATGCCCAAATTCCCCGGCACCGCGTAGTTGACTGTCTCACGTACGCTTTGGGCGACCTCCCGGAGGATCTGATTCCGGGCGATGTGATCCCGCGAGTTGTGCAACAGCCCGGACCCCAGATCGCGCAGCCTGCGCGCGACCTGGAATTTCTTCGAATTTCCGAGACGTGACAGAAATCCGTTTTCTTCCAGTGTTTCACAGAGCCGGTGAACCGTCTGTTTGGGCAGGCCCAACTGTTGATTGATTTCAGTCGCCGTCATCGCCCGGTCATTTTTGCCCAGAATCTCAAGGATCAAGAGCGTCCTCAAGTTCGTCGGGATGCGCTTTGCTTCAGCCATGAATCCCCCCGGAGTAAAAAGGTCGTGCATTTCTCACGAATCAATGTACTGTTCATTTTAACCAAAAACGAGATAAAAAGTCTCAATTTTTGTATATTTGAGGGGAAATGGAGTTCGATTTTGTCATCGTGGGGGCTGGATCGGCTGGCTGTGCGCTGGCAAACCGTCTTTCTGCGGACGAACGGTTCTCCGTTGCTTTGATCGAAGCGGGACCAACGGACCGCAACCCCTGGATCCATATCCCGGTTGGGTATTTCCGCACCATGGGAAACCCAAAATCTGACTGGATGTATGTTACCGAAGCAGACAACGGTCTCGCAGGACGATCAATCCCATGGCCGCGCGGCCGTGTTCTGGGCGGGTCGAGTTCCATAAACGGGCTTCTATATGTGCGGGGCCAGCCGCAGGATTACGACCATTGGGCGCAGCTTGGCTGTACTGGGTGGTCGTGGGACAGCGTGCTGCCCTTGTTCCAGCGTTCAGAGACCTGGCATGGCGAGCATTGCAATGAGATGCGGGGGGCAAGTGGGCCGCTGTCTGTGCAAGATTCGCGCTTGAAGCGCGAGGTCGTGGACATGTGGCTGGACGCCGCCGAAGCGGCCGGGTACCCGCGCACGAGGGATTATAATGGCGAGGACCAGGAAGGGGTTGGGTATTTTCAGCTGACCATGAAAGGCGGGCGGCGCTGTTCATCGGCCGTGGCCTACCTTAATCCGGTCAAGAACCGTAAGAACCTGACCATCTTCACCGATGCACAAACCGAAAAAGTGCTGATCGAAGACGGGCGGGCCGTTGGCATTCGCGTCAAGCGTGGCGACAGGATGGAAGATATCCGCACCCGCAGGGAGGTTATCCTGAGCGCGGGTGCAATCGGCTCACCTCAGATCCTGATGCTGTCGGGCATAGGTGACCCGCAAGAGCTTGCACCCCATGGGATCGAGGTGCGATCAGCGCTGCCCGGGGTCGGGAAGAACCTGCAGGACCATCTGCAGGCGCGGCCTGTTTTCAAAACTGATCTGAGCACGATCAATACGGAAGCGAACAGCCTCTTCAAACAGGGCATTATGGCGGTGCAATATGCGCTGACCCAGCGCGGGCCGATGACGATGGCCGCAAGCCTCGGAACCGGGTTTCTGAGGACAATGGAACATCTCGAAACCCCGGATATTCAGTTTCACATCCAACCCTGGAGCGCTGACAAGCCAGCAGACGGACCACACAAGTTCTCCGCCTTCACGGCATCGGTCCTGCAATTGCGTCCCGAAAGCGCAGGACATCTGTCGCTGCGGTCAGCTCGGATGGAAGACCATCCGGAAATCCACCCGAATTACTTGGCCACCGATCTGGACTGCAAAACATTGGTCAAAGGCATTCAAATCGCCCGGACTATTGCCCGGACCGAGCCGCTCAAATCGCATATTACCGAAGAACATGCACCGGGGCCCGAAGTGGGCTTTGACGATGAACAGGCCACGCTCGATTGGGCGCGGCGGACCTCAGTAACGATCTATCACCCAACGGGGACTTGCAAGATGGGGATCGACGACAAGGCCGTTGTCGATCCTCGATTGCGCGTGAAGGGAATAGAGGGCCTGCGCGTCGCCGATGCGTCGATCATGCCCCAGATCGTCAGTGGAAACACCAACGCGCCTTGCATCATGATCGGAGAAAAGGCCGCCGACATCGTGTTGGAGGACGCAAGAGCATGATGCGCGTTATCAGATCAACGCCGGTCTCCGGCTTTGAGTTCGGGTCGGGCAACCGACTCCAAAAGATCCGGGGCGATGCCTTCAGCCCCGAGACCAAAAACAACATCTTCGAGGGCTCGAACTTTAGGGAGGAACACCAATGTTCAAACTGAAACACATAGCAGTCGGAGCTGCGGCGTTGACGCTTATGGCGTCGTCTGCAATGGCCGACAAGGTTCTGCGTATCCAGTCGGTACTGCCAAATACGGCCGACGAAGTCTTTATGCTGAATGAGTTCGGCAAAGACGTGGCATCGCTGACCGGCGGCTCGCTGACCATCGAAGTGCTGCCCGCTGGCGCCGTTGTGGGCCCGCGCGACATCATGGATGCTGTGGACGCAGGTCTGGTTGAAGGCGGTTTTGCCTGGACGCACTACTGGGGTGGCAAGCACGTCGCAGCCAACCTGTTTGGCGCGCCAGTTGCAGGTGCAGGCGTCGGCCTCGACAACATCGCGTTCCTGAGCTGGTTCCAGTATGGCGGCGGCAAGGAACTGTATGACCGCCTGTGGGAAGAGATGGGCGTGAACGTCAAAGGCTTCATGCTGCAGCCGGTGGGTCCCGAGGCCCTGGGCTGGTTCCCGAAGCCGATCGAATCCATGGATGACTTCCGTCAGATGCGGTTCCGTGCACCTCCGGGCATGGTTGGTGCAGCCTATGCTGACATCGGCGTGCCTGCGGTGGCCATGGGCGGTGGCGACATCCTGCCCGCACTTGAAAAAGGCACGATTGACGCCGCTGAATGGTGCTGCCCCAAGCCAGACAGTGTCTTTGGCTTCCAGAAGGTGCTGAAGCACTACTATCTGCAGGGTCTGCACCAGGTGACGGTGAATGCCGACATGTACGTGAACCTCGACTTCTACAACAGCCTGACCGAGGTTGAGCAGAAGGCGCTGGAAGTTGCAGCCAATGCGTCGTTGTCCAAGTCCTTGTCCTACCGTATCTATGAAAACGGCAAGGCGCTGAAGGATCTGACAGAAAACCACGGTGTCATCCTGGAAGACACGCCTGCCGATTACTTCACCGAGTATATGGCAGCCGCCAAGAACGCGTTGCAGGCCGCGGCCGACGAAAACGAGTTCTTCGCTGAAGTGTGGCAGTCTCAGAAGGATTTCGCGGACATCGCGGTTCCGTTCTGGGCCGGTGCACAGACCTCGAACGCGGGGCTGGGCCGGGCACATGCGGCAACGCTGAAGTAACCTGACCTATTGTGCGGGGCCTGAATTGGCCCCGCGCTTCATTTTCGCAAAGAGCGTGTGCTCTTTCCGAAAATGAAGACCCGGAACTGGGCGATCAAAAGACAAGGGAGACGAGGGCATGGCTGCAGATGAGGTGAACCCTGACGATCTCGAAATCGCAGACGAGCTGATTGCAGAACGACGCGCCGAAGCGCCAGGCCAGACGCCTTACGACATGACGCCTTGGCAGCGCCCGATCACGGCGGCCATCGACATGATCAATTATCGCGCCGGTCAGATCATCGCGCTGATGCTGGTGCCGCTGATTGCGGTTGTGGTCTACGAGGTATTCATGCGCAATTCCTTCGCGATCCTGCAGGACGCGGGGTACGAAGATTTCGCCCGATCGCTCGGTCTTGGACCAACGCTTTGGGTTTATGACACCAGCCGCATGATTGCAGGCGTGTTGTTCATGGCCGGGGCCGGTTATGGGTTGATGCGCGGCGTGCACATTCGCGCCGATTTCTTGTATCGCAACTGGTCAGACAAAAACCAGGCAACGGTCGACGCAGTTCTGTACCTGTTGTTCTTTATTCCTTCGATGATCTTCTTCACCATCGTCGCCAGCCAATTCTGGTGGCTGGCCTTCTCCACTGGTGAGACGATGGCACTAGACAGCGCGTGGCAGCCCATATTGTGGCCGGCGCGCCTCGCCATGCCCGTCGGGGGATTTCTGTTGATGCTGCAGGGCATCCCCGAAATCTTTCGCGCCTTTCACAAGATGGGTAAGGAACGTGAACGCTGGTTCGTGCGCCTGCTGCCAATCTATCTGATTGCGCTTACCTGGCTCGTGCTGGCGATTTTTGCGCCTGGTTGGGTGCCCGGCGGGGAATGGTTTACCGATCTCATGAAGGCACGCCCCAGCCTGTCCAAGCCCACCATCGGGCTGATCATGCTGATCGCAATGTTGTTCGTGATCTTTATCGGCTTCCCGATCTCATTCACCCTGATCTTTCTGGGCTTCGTTTTTGGCATCTGGGGGGCAAATTTCAAGCTGACCACCTTGCTTATGACGCTGAACACGAACTCCACCATGCTGAACGATCAGCTGATGGCGGTACCGCTTTTTGTGCTGATGGGGATCGTCATGGAGGCCGCCGGGTTGATGGAGCGCCTCTTCGCCTCGATCCAGATGATCATGGCGCGTGTGCGCGGTGCGCTGTTCATCGCGGTTCTGATCGTATCGACAATCTTTGCTGCCGCCACCGGAATTGTCGGTGCCTCGGTGACCCTGTTGGGGATCATGGCCGGTGCCACGATGAGCCGATCCGGATATAATGTACAGCTGGCCGCCGGGACGATCACTGCGGGTGGCACGCTTGGCATCCTTATCCCACCTTCGATCATGCTGATCGTGATGGGGCCAGTGTTGGAAGTTTCCACGCTTGACCTGTTCCGGGGTGCCTTTATCCCGGGGGCATTGCTGGCGTCGCTTTATCTGCTCTACACCTTGGGTCGGTGCTGGTTGAACCCCGATCTGGGCCCAATCCTGCCCAAGGAGGATCAACCCGACACGTCGAAATTCTACGGCGCGGAAGTGGCGTTGATCTGCTTGGGCATTCTGACGGTGTGCCGCATCTTCGGTTTGAGCTTGGGCGGTGCATTCGGCGGGATCATGCCTTTTGGCGGTTTGATCGTTCTGGCCGTGGCGCTGGTCCTGGCCTATGCCGCTTATCGCAATCTGAATATCCTGCGGATTGTCCTGCCCTTGGCGGTGGTGTTTCATCTTTACATGATCGGGGCGAACACGGGCGCGGATGGCAGCCTGCCGCTATGGTCGATGATCTTTGCCGCCTTCACTTTGCTTCTGGGCGTCCTCGCGCGCCCGATCTATGGCGCAGAAGCGGAAGGCAACTTCTATTTCTCGGATCTTTGGAACGAATTTTTTGCCGGGCTGATGCCGCCCACAATTCTGATCTCGTTTGCGCTGGGTTCGATCCTTCTGGGTCTGGCGACGCCGGCGGAAGCTGCTGCAATGGGTGCGTTCGGTGCAATCCTTCTGTCGGTCGCCTACAGAAAGTTCACGTTTCCGAACTTTTTCGACAGCCTGATCAAGGCGCTGGAGATCACCGTACTGATCATGTTCCTGGTCGCAGCCTCGAATTTCTTCGGCGCGCAGTTCAGTGCTCTGGGCACGCCAAAGATGATGACCGAGCTGTTGTTAGGGCTGGATATGTCGCCCTACCTCGTGCTGATCGTCGTCATGGCGTTGATCTTTCTGCTGGGATGGCCGCTGGAATGGGTGCCGATTGTGCTGATCGTGGTGCCGATCCTGTTGCCAACCGTGCAGGCGTTGGATGTCTATGGCCTCGATCGCTACGACCTCATGGTCTGGTTCGGGATTCTGGTCGCGGTCAACCTGCAGACAGCGTGGTTATCGCCACCTGTCGCGCTGTCGGCATATTTCCTTAAAGGCGTCGTACCGAACTGGGACCTCAAGGACATCTACCTTGGCATGATGCAGTTCATGCTGGTCCAGCTGCTTGGCCTGATCCTTCTGTTCATCTTCCCAAAGCTGGTGCTGTGGTTGCCGGCGGTCATGTCAGGAAATTAAAAACATGAGCGCAGAAAGAAGTTCTCTTTCCTATCTGAAATGGCCGCTGGTCACGACGGTTATCGGCTTGGGTCTGTCGGCCTGGCTGGGTTGGGCGACCGTGGGCGAGCTGCATGGTGTGGTGTCTTTCCTGATTGTGGGCACCGTGCTGGCCGCGCTGGAGATTGCGCTGTCTTTCGACAATGCGATTGTAAACGCCAACAAGCTCGAAGACATGACCCCGGTCTGGCGGCAACGGTTTCTGACATGGGGCATCCTGATCGCGGTCTTTGGCATGCGCATCGTGTTCCCCTTGGCTATCGTGGCCATATTCGCGTGGATCAATCCCTTTGCCGCCATGCATCTGGCGCTGTCAGATCCAGATGAATATTCGCGCATCATTGGTCACGCACATGGGCCGATATCAGCCTTTGGCGGCACATTTCTGATGATGGTGGCGCTGAAGTTTTTCATCGACGAAGACAAATCCATCGACTGGATCGCAGTCTTGGAAAAGCGCCTGCGGCTTTGGGGGTCGATCCGGGGGTTCGAAATCGCTCTTGTCCTTGTGATCGTTCTTCTGATTTGCCGCGTGTTGCCCGTGGAAGAACAATCGGCCTTTTTGATGTCAGCCATCATGGGGTTGCTTGTCTTTACCCTGGTGGACGGGCTGGGCACCTATCTGGACAACATCGCAGGCTCCACCGCGCAGATTGGCGCTAAAGGTGGGCTCGGCGCGTTTTTGTACCTAGAGGTTCTGGACGCCAGCTTTTCCTTCGATGGTGTTATTGGGGCCTTTGCGCTGACCACCAACATCCTTCTGATCGCCATCGGCCTTGGCATCGGTGCGATGTATGTTCGATCAATGACGATCATGCTGGTCGAACGCGGCACGTTGGCCGAGTTCCGGTACCTGGAGCATGGTGCATTCTATTCGATCTTTGCGCTTTCCGTCGTGATGTTCCTGCAGTCACTTGTGCATGTGCACGAGTTGATCACCGGCAGCATTGGCATGACCCTCATCGGTTTGGCGTTCTTAGCCTCAATCCTACACAACAAACGCGAAGCGTGATTTTCGTGAATAAACAGGACCCTATCATGGCTCGTACCTATCTCAAAAAAGCCACTCTTACTTCTCGCTCGGACGCAGGCGAAACCGCAAAAACGGTTGCAGACATCCTGGCCGACATCGAAAGCCGAGGCGAGGTGGCGGCGCTGGAATATGCGGCGAAGTTCGACAATTACGAAGGCACTGTTCAACTGAGCCAGGCCGAAATTGAGGCGGCCTGCGCAAAGGTCCCACAAAAGCTGAAGGACGACATCCTCTTTGCCCAAGACAATGTGCGCCGCTTTGCAGAAGCACAGAAGGCGACCGTTGCCGATATCGAATACGAGATCAATCCGGGGCTGATTGCAGGGCAGAAGGCCATTCCCGTTTCTGCTGCAGGCTGCTACGTGCCTGCGGGCCGGTACCGCCACATCGCCAGCGCGATCATGACGGTCACGACAGCAAAGGTCGCAGGGTGCGAACATATCACCGTCTGTTCGGTGCCGCAGCCGGGGGAAGGAGTTAACCCCGCCATCGTTTTTGCCGCTCAGGCATGCGGCGCAGACAAGATCATGGCCATTGGTGGTGTGCAGGGCATCGCCGCCATGGCCTTTGGTCTGTTTGACCAGCCAAAGGCCAACATTATTGTTGGTCCGGGCAACCAGTTCGTTGCCGAGGCCAAGCGCGCGTTGTATGGGCGTGTAGGCATCGACATGATCGCAGGCCCCACCGACAGCCTGATATTGGCAGACAAGGGCGCAGACGCGCGTATCGTGGCAACCGATCTGGTCAGCCAGGCAGAGCATGGATACAACTCACCAGTTTGGTTGGTCACCGACTACCGGTCGCTGGCAGAAGACGTGCTGGCGCGTGTGCCGGCACTGATCGCCGATCTGCCCGAGCTCAACCGCGAAAATGCCGAAGCCGCCTGGCGCGACTATGCCGAGGTGATCGTCTGTGATGATCGTGAGGAAATGGCGGCCACGTCCGACGCCTACGCACCCGAGCATCTGACGGTGCAGGCAGACGACCTGGATTGGTGGCTGGAGCGGCTGAAATGCTACGGCTCGCTGTTTCTGGGCGAAGAAACCACCGTGTCCTATGGCGACAAGGCGGCAGGTACCAACCACGTGCTTCCGACATCGGGGGCGGCCAGCTATACCGGTGGCCTCAGCGTGCACAAATACATGAAGATCGTCACCTGGCAGCGAGCCACCCGCGAGGGTTCCAAGAAGGTGGCCGTGGCCACCGCGCGGATTTCCCGGCTTGAAGGCATGGAGGCGCATGCCCGCGCTGCCGATGTACGGCTTGAGAAGTATTTCCCGGATGAGAGCTTCGATCTGACGGCCAATGGCTGACCCAAGAGATCTCTTTGACCTGACGCACCGGGTGGCTGTTGTGACAGGTGCCAGTTCCGGGCTGGGACGACGTGCGGCGCAAACTTTGGCGCTGGCCGGTGCCAGGGTCGTGGGCGTGGCGCGGCGTCAGGACGCTTTGGAAAGCCTCACGGCCGAGATCGGCGCAAGCGGCGCGCATTTGGTTGCGGATGTGGCGGATCGTGATGCTCTACCTGCCCTCACCCAGGCAATATCAGCCCCGTTTGGCCCGCCGGATATTGTCGTGCATGCGGCAGGCGTGAATACACGACAGTCTGCGGATGAAGTGACGCCAGAGGGCTGGGATCAGACTTTGGCACTGAACCTGTCGGCACCGTTTTTCCTGTCCCAGGCGTTGGTTCCTTCGATGAAAGCCAAGGGCTGGGGTCGGATTGTCAATTTCGCCTCGCTGCAAACCACCCGCGCCTTTCCCGGCGGTATCGCCTATGGGGCATCTAAGGCGGGCGTGGGGCAGCTCACCCGCGCGATGGCCGAGGCCTGGTCGCGTGACGGCATCACCGCCAATGCAATCGGTCCCGGGTTCTTCCCGACCGAGCTGACGCAGGCGGTGTTTGACGATCCCGCCAGAGCCGAACGCAACGCAGCACAGACCTGTGCGGGGCGGAATGGGCGACCGGAGGACATGGATGGCCCACTCTTGTTCCTGTGCTCGGAGGCGTCAAATTTCGTGACTGGGCAGGTGCTTATGGTTGATGGGGGGTTCACTGCCAAATGAAGGCCTTGGTTTATGACGGTGTTGAAAACCTGGGGTTCCGCGATGCATCCATGCCCATACCCGGAGAGGGTGAGCATCTGATCCGCGTTCACGCGGTCGGCATCTGCGGGTCCGACATGCATGCCTATCTGGGGCATGACGACCGTCGCCCAGCGCCCTTGATCCTGGGGCACGAAGCTGCCGGTGTGATTGAGGAAGGCCCCGACAAGGGCCGCCGTGTCACAATCAACCCCCTGGTGACGTGCGGGACCTGTGCCTATTGCCGGGCGGGACGCGAAAACCTCTGCCCCGATCGCCAGATCATATCAATGCCCCCACGCGAAGGGGCGTTTGCGCAATATGCGGCGATGCCCGAGCGCAACCTGGTGACTGTGCCGGACCACGTGGCCCTCGACACTGCGGCCCTGGCCGAGCCTCTGGCGGTGAGTTGGCACGCCGCACGGCTGGCGCTGGATGCTTTGCACCCGAACATGGACCGGCGAGCGCTGGTCATCGGTGGCGGCGCTATCGGTCTGGCTGCGGCCTTGGCATTGGCCGCGATGGGAGTGGACCACGTCGAGATAGTTGAGCCGAACGATCTGCGTCGTACCTATCTCAAGGACCGCTGCGGTCATCAGGTGATAGCCGAGGCCAGCGGAACCGCGCCCATCGTGATCGATGCGGTGGGATACGTTGCCACTCGTGAAGTCGGGTCGCGCATGTCGGACCCCGGAGGCGTCATTGCGCATGTCGGGCTGGGCGAGGACAGAGGTGGGCTCGACGTCCGCCGACTGACCTTGCAAGAGATTACCTTTATCGGAACCTACACCTATACCGCGCAGGATTTCCGCGACACGGCGCAGGCGATCTTTGATGGCCGTCTTGGCGCACTTGATTGGTTTGAGAGCCGCCCGCTGGCGCAGGGCGCCGCAGCATTCGCAGATATCCGCGCAGGCCGAACGGCGGCGCCCAAGATTATTCTGGATCCGTGGCGATGACCCGCTGCCCGTGAAAGGAGACGCCCATGTATAACAAGATTCTCGTGCCCATGGCGCTGGACCACGGCATATCCCCGCAGACGCTGCAGATCGCCCGCACGCTGCTCAGTACCGATGGGAAGATCACCGCGCTACATGTCTTTGAAGTGCCCAAGGGATCTGTCAGCGTCTATATCGGTGAGGAAACAATCGAGCGCGGCTTTGCTGCGGCGTTCAAATTGCTGAAACAGAAAACTGCCGGGATGGACGGCGTAACGCCCGAGATCACCCGCGGTCAGGCGCATCATGCCATCATAGACTATGCAGACGAACACGGGTTCGACTGCATCGTATTTGGGTCGCACAAACCGGATATGAGCGACTATTTTATCGGGTCTACAGCGGCCCGTGTGGTGCGCCACGCGCCGTGCGCCGTGCATGTGCACCGCGATAGCTGACCTTAACGAACCCACTGGGAAAGACAAACATGAACATAGACAAAAAGATCGCAGACGATCTTGTCGCAAATGACATCTCATTTGTGACCACCGTGCCCTGCAAACAGCTGGCCGGCGTGATCGAAGAAATCGATCAGCGCGATGATATCTTCCACATTCCGTCCAATAAGGAAGACGAAGGTATGGGGCTTTGTGCCGGGGCCTGGATGGGCGGCAAACGGCCTGCGATCATCATGCAGAACACGGCCATTGGCGTCACGATCAACACGCTGGCGACGTTGATCCAATTCTATCGCATGCCACTGCCCATGATCATTTCCTACCGGGGGGAGCTGCGCGAACCGGTAGCCTGTCAGGTGGAGATGGCCGTGCATACCAAAGCGCTGCTCAATCAGCTTAACATCCCGACCTATCATTTCCATTGGCAGCGCGATGTCGAAGAGCTCGACAACATCCTGAAATACACCTTCATGTGTTCAAAACCCGTGGCGATCCTGACCGATGCCAATTTCTGGGGAGGCTATGGCGACCAATGATCCGTTCTGAAATTCTGAAAGAGATCGCTCCGATCCTGCGGGATCAACTGGTGGTCTGCAACATCGGCATTCCCAGCCAGGAACTGCATGCCATTGATGATCAGCCTACAAATTTCTACATGCTGGGCACTATGGGTCTGGCATCCAGCATCGGGCTGGGATTGGCGATTGCGCAGCCAAAGACGGTGATCGTGATCGACGGTGACGGGTCGGTCCTGACAAATCTTGGTACGCTACCCACGATCGGTAACAACGCGCCCGCCAATTACATCCTGATGATTATTGATAATGGGTCCTATGGCTCAACCGGCGATCAACCCACGTATACCGGCATGAAGACCGACTTGGCTGGCATGGCGCGCGCCGCCGGGTGTGACAACGTCGTCGAGGTACAGGATGTGGACACCGGCGCCGCGTTACAGGCTGCCATCGACGGGGGCACAGCCACAGTGATGGTTGTCAAATGCGACAGCGGCAATGCCAAGATGCCGGTCATCACCATGGACCCGGTGGTGATCCGCGACCGTTTCATGAAATCCGTCGCGGGGTGATGTTCGGCGGCACCATCCATTCGGCAGAGGATGCCAGGCGCATGGCGAAGCGACGTCTGCCCTGGATGGTGTTCGACTATATCGACGGCGCAGCGGGTGGTGAAGCTGGCGCACGCCGTAATCGCGCGGACCTGGATTCAGTCACGCTGACCCCGCGCATCTTGCGCGATGTCAGTGAAAGGTTGCTGGCTACCAGCTTGTTTGGCGCTCCGGCAGGTATGCCCTTTGGCATCGCGCCGATGGGCATGTGCAACCTGTCGGCGCCCGGCGCAGATCTGATGCTGGCGCGCCTTGCTGCCCAGAAACACGTGCCGCTAGGGGTTTCGACTGTTGCCTCAACCTCGATGGAGGAAATGATCGAGGTGGCCGACGGCAACGCGTGGTTCCAGTTGTATTTCAGCGGCAATGGCGAAGGGTCGTTCAAGCTGGCAGAGCGGGCAAAGCGCGCAGGGTACAAAACCCTTGTCCTGACAGTTGATGTGCCCGAGGTCGGCTGGCGACCACGGGAACTGCGAAATGGTTTCACGATGCCCTTTCGAATCGGGCCACGGCAGTTTACTGACTTCGCGCTGCATCCGCGCTGGTCATTGAAAACCTTGTTCGCGGGGCGTCCGGATATGGCCAATTTCGCGATGCCGGGTTTCGCGTTTGACCGTACCGAAAGCCGCGCCAAGGCCTCCTGGGAAACATTGCGGGCACTGCGTGACCGCTGGCAGGGTAATCTGGTGGTGAAAGGTGTGCTTGGTGCAGAAGATGCCCTGTTGCTGAAACAGTACGGTGTCGATGCCGTGCAGGTTTCCAACCACGGCGCCCGGCAGCTGGAAAGTGCACCATCCCCGATACAAGCCCTGCCGCGGATCCGACAGGAACTGGGCGGCGATTTTCCGATCTTCTTTGACAGCGGCATACGCTCTGGCGAGGACATCCTAAAGGCGCTGGTCTCAGGCGCCGATTTCGTCTTTCTCGGCCGCATCCTTCAATTCGCGATCGCGGCACGGGGCGAAGCCGGGCTTCACCAGTTGTGGGATGTACTGGGAAAAGAACTGAGCATAGCCATGGCGATGCTGGGGAAAACCAACCTGCTCGACAAGTAACCTGACTGGAAGGCGTTTGGTGCAAAAGTCCCAGCCAGTTCGCCTGTTTGGTGCAGATGGAAACTACCCCACGCGTCCGTTTCTGACGCTGTATGCAAGGGTCTGGTCACCGATAATCAAGCTAACCTACCGCAGAGATGCAGCATCGTATCTTCGGCACCCGTTCGGACGCGCGAAGCGTGCCTTTTGGCAGGTCACAAAAGGGGTTCGATCGTATCGGATGCACAGCGGTCATTCGCTGGAAAGACCGCCCATATCTACTAAGCGGACATTGCCGCCATGCACAGGCAAGGAAATCCCTTAAGAAGCGACCCTTTTCGGACAGGAACGCGCCTGTACTTGCCCAATCCGGTACGCCCCCAACGGCTGAGAAATGGTCTGACATTTTAGCCTTGTTTGCGTCCGCTTCCGGCGCGTCCAATTTTGTAGTCGCGCGATCTGGGCATGGATGTCGCCCATCACCACATGGTGGAATGTGCGGTCATTAGCGGTATCGAACGATGCCGCCCGGGTCGCGCGCCCGTCCGGATGGACGTTGCCAGCCAGCCGGGCCATGGCACGGGCCCCGATGCGGACCCTACAATCAACCAGTGCTCGCCAGATACAACCGCCAGTCAGCGAGGTCGCTAATGTCTTCGGCCTCTTGCACGGCGACGGCTTCGCACAGGAACCCCTGCACGGCGCTGCCATCCGCCAGCGCGACTGTACCGATCCCCAGCGGGGCGGAAATGGTTTTCATGAAGCCGCCAAATGCAGCCACAGGCATGTCCCAAAGCTCTACCGCGACACCAGCCCCCTGCCCCTGCGCGGTCCGCACAAGTCCTGGGCGCGCCACGTCGCCGGCGGGCAGCGCGAAGAAGCCATAATCCGGCGCAGTTTTGTCCGTGCGCACCAGCCGCGCACCGCGGTCTGTCAGCGTATGGTTCAACGGCAGGCCGGTCATATGCGCGCCACATACGGCGATGCGGATCACATCATCGGACGCGTCAGATGGCAGAGCCTCCGCCTTATATGGCCACCCCGTGGCACCCAGAGCGCGTGCGCCCCGGGCTTCTACCAGAAGTCCAAGCGCAGCGATCTGTGCGTCTTCTCCGGCCTGGGCGATGAACGTCACACTGCCCGGTCGCCCATCCTCCCGTGCCGGGGTCGGCACGGTTATGGCAGACAGGTTCATCAGGTTCACGAAATTCGTGTAGGTGCCAAGCATGTTGTTCGGCCCCATGGGATCGGCCTCCAGATCGGCGACCGATGCAAAGGTCGGGATACTGGGCACGCACAGGGCGTCACAAGCTTTGATGGCGGGGGCGATTGAATTCACGAGTTTCTTCATCCTGTAGAACCCTTTGAACGTATCGGCCGCCGATATGCCTTCGGCAGAACCGATGATCTTGCGGGTCACGGGGAACAGCGAGTCGGGATTGGTCGTTATCAGGCTTTCGGTCGCCACGTACCGTTCTGCCACCCAAGGACCGAAATACAGCATCTCGGCAATGGCATAGAGCGGCTCAAAATCGATCTCGACAATTTCGGCCCCTGCCGCGGTCAGCCCAGCAATTGTTGCGGAAAAAGAGGCAGCCTGCGCCTCATCACCTTCGAAACGGATGCTTGCAGCAGATGGAATACCGATCTTCACATCGGCAGGCGGCGCGACCAGCGCGGGCGTGCTGACACGGCATGCGTAGCTGTCCGTCGGGTCATAGACGGCAGCGGCGGAATAGGCCGTATACGCGTCTTCGACGGTCAGGGCAAAGACCGATATCGTGTCCAGCGTCCGGCAGGCAGGAACCAGCCCCGTGGCTGACAGCGCGCCCAGCGTTGGCTTCAGCCCGACAATATTGTTGAGCGCCGCAGGCACACGGCCCGACCCGGCCGTGTCCGTTCCAAGCGAAAAACTGGCAATCCCATGCGCGACCGCAACCCCCGACCCGCCTGACGACCCACCCGGTACAATCTGAGGGTCCACCGCGTTCTTGGGCGCCCCGTAAGGCGTGCGCACGCCTACCAGCCCTGTCGCGAACTGATCGAGATTGGTTTTTCCAATCAACAGCGCGCCGGCCTCCTGCAACCGCTTTACAACATAAGCGGTTTCATCCGGCACATAGGCAAAATCCGGACAAGCCGCAGTCGTTGGCTTCCCAGCGACATCGATATTGTCCTTGATCACAAAGGGCACGCCCCAGAGCGGCTTGGTCGCATCATACGCGCCCAGACCCGCTGCTTCGGCCAACAGGTCCGCTTTGGAAAAAAGGCACAGGAAGATGCACGGGTCCGCAACCGCGTCTATGCGGGCATAAACCTGTTCGATGATCTCTGCTGGTTTCGTTCCGCCCGAATAGGCCTTGCGCAAGGATGTCAAAGTGAGCGGAATTTCATCGATCATGCCCGATTTCCTATCATCTGAGGTAACGCAGGCGGACCGCCGGCCTATGCGACCAGAATTCAGCGGCAGGACCGTGAAAGCAATTGCTATTATCTCACAAAAGCGGTGCGCAAATTGCACCGGCACTCGGGACAATATGATGCGGCATCTCAAAGATTTTAAATTCATCGAAGGCGTGATCCGGGCCGGATCGATCCGGAAAGCGTCCGAAGACATGAACATCACGGCCTCGGCGCTCAATCGTCGGATCAACCGGTTCGAGGATGAATTCGGATACGAGATTTTCGAACGTCTGCCGCGCGGCGTGCGGCTCAACCCTGCGGGCGAGTTGCTGTTACACCATATCCGGTCCAATCGTTCGGATTTTGCGCGTCTGAAATCTCAGGTTGCCGATCTGTCCGGCGTGCGGCGTGGACATGTGTCCGTGGCCTGTTCGCAGGCTTTGCTGCCTTACTTCCTGCCCCGCGAAATTTCACGGTATCGGGGTGAACATCCTGGCGTGACTTTTTCGGTCAATGCCCGCGACCGGGTAGCCGCCGAACGGGAGCTGACGGAATTTGCCAGCGACATTGCGCTGGTGTTCGAACCGCTGACCATGGTGGATTTCGAAGTGGTCCATGCCAGTGCACAGCCAATCCATATTATCATGCGCGCGGACCACCCGCTGGCAGATTGCGAAGAGGTTCGCCTACGCGACGCCCTGCGGTTCCCGCATATTGCGCCGTCTGAAAAGTTTGCCGTTCGGGTGCTCCTGGAAAACGCCACAAGGACGCTGACCTCGGCTGATGTCAATCCGCTGATTGAATCCGAAAGCTTCGATTTCATGCGCCATTACGGGCAATGGGAAGACCTGATCAGCTTCCAGTTCCCGATCGGTTTGGATCTGGAGCCCGGGGCGGGTCTCGTCTCCCGCCCGCTGGCAGAACGCGACGTGGCACCGGGAAGCCTGCTTTTGGGGCAGCTGCGTGGCCGCACGCTGCCGGTCGCCTCAGCGCGTTTCATGCGCGAACTGGTTGTGTCTCTGAGCGCGCTGGACAACTAATGTCGACGCGACACTTGGTTGGCCCTAGTCGGTGCATTCCGCGATCAACGCCACCGGTCCGCCCCCGTCCGGGCCCTGATGTTCCGCACCGCCGGACACAAACAGATCCATGCGCCCAACCAACCCGCCGAGCGAGCCACCCACCATTGCCCATGCATGGCGGGTCGAAGAAATGTCGCTGTCATTCAGCATGGTATGGCGGGCACCACGGATCTGCCCGGTGGTTGATGCTTCGGCTTTGGCAAACAGCGCCCGCAACTCGCTGCCAGTTCCGATGCCCAGCCGCTCCATAGCAGCCTGAACCGATGCAGTGTCGATGGCATCGCTCATGACGGCATGGTCGACCATCAGCGGCCCGGACCACGTCGTGCTCATCCCCATCACCAGAATTTCGTGCCCCATCAGCTCCACCCCAGCGGATGTACTGGCCCGACTGGACCAGACACCACTGTCCCGCCTCGCCAAGACACGTTCCGCCGTGGCAGCGTCGATTTCATCCAGGGCCAGCGCGATCCCAAGTGTGGAGGCCCCGCGCGAGAGACCCATAGATTTCAGAGTGTCACCTGTTGACGTGGGCCGCTCTGCCGCCGCGATCTGGTCACTGGTCAGCAGCGGGCATTTGATCTGCACGAAATGGACGTCATCCGCAGATGCGATTTCAGCGGATCGGACGGTTGTCCGTACAACCTCTGCCACGCATTCCACCTGCGCATATGTCCCGATCTCATGCGCCGCCAGATCACGGGAGATCGCCGCGCCAATGGCCATGGACGGACCGGTTCCGGCATCTTCCAGCACCTCGAAAGTGACAATATGGGGCGACAGGCCGCCTTCGGTCCCGCCGGATATGACCATTGTCACTTTGTCCGCGTCAGACCCAAGAAACCGCTGCAGTTCAGCCACGGCAAAAGCACGCGTAAAGTCGTTGACGCAGCCATTGCCTTCGGTCTTGCCAAGGATCGCGACTAGGCGGGTTGGATCTAGTGCATCGCCATCGATCAGCCGCTGCAGACCTGGGTGGCCTGATCTGACTGGTCCGGTTTGATTGTTAGTGCATGATCGGCCTTTGGTCCATCTGGACGATGGCCTCGGGGGCTGGTGGGCGGTAGCCCAATGCACTGTGGGGTCTCTTCGTGTTGTAGTGCTTTCTCCAGG
>JAEPNQ010000044.1 GCA_017643305.1 Marinibacterium sp.
ACCGAACTGGGAAAGCTGGAACCGCGGCTGGGATTTCCCCATGGGTCTAGCCCTGGGTGGGACGCTGGCGATCTACCTGATCATGGGCGGCCGCTATGGAATGTGATCACCGGAAAACTGCGGAATTTCCACCGGTTGCCGCAATATGGCCCGGATCGCTAGCCATGGTAGGCCCCAAGCTTTAGGCAAGACTTCCACGCGTGAGGTACCCGCGATGAATATGCATGAACCGATGTGATGGCCCCGCCCGCACCGCGTAGCTTGGAGGAAATGCAGCTGTCCGTTGTGATGATGCGGGACATTCTGCTGAAAACGATGTTCCGCAAGAACGTAGACATGGTCAGCGATGTGGCAAAGGCGATTTGCCTGCCCGTCCCCGTCACGTAGGAGATCGTGGACATCGCCCGCGAACAGAAGTTGCTGGAAGCCACCGGCACCCTTAACGCCAACAATGGCAATGAAATGGGCTACCAGCTGACCGATGCGGGCAAGTCCCGTGCGCTAGCTGCCCTATCGCAGTCGGAATATTTTGGCGCCATGCCCGTCCCGTTGGAGGTTTACCGCGAACAGGTGGAACGCCAATCCATTCGCAACATTCAGGTCACCCGCGACCAGATGACCAGCGCGATGAGGCATCTCGTCCTGCCGAATGAGCTGCTAGACCAGCTCGGCCCGGCGGTCAGCGCTGGCCGGTCGATCCTGATGTACGGCCCGCCCGGCAACGGGAAATCAGCCATCTCCCATGGCATTCGCGATGCTTTGGGGGACAAGGTTTATGTCCCGCTAGCCATCGAATATGCCGGTCAAGTCATTACGGTCTACGACCCGGTCGTGCATAACCCGGTTGAATTGGCCCCAGATGATCCCAACCAGTTACGGAGTCCCAAACGGTTCGATAGCCGGTATGTGCAATGCGAACGCCCTACCGTGGTGACGGGCGGGGAACTGTCCCTGTCCATGCTGGACTTGGTCTACAACCCCACCGCGCGTACCTATCAGGCCCCCTTGCAGCTGAAATCCACTGGCGGCATCTTCATCGTCGACGACCTTGGCCACCAAGCCGAACCACCACAGGCGCTGATCAACCGATGGATCGTTCCACTGGAAGAATCCAATGACACACTCGGCCTGCAATCAGGTGAGAAATTCGAAGTCCCGTTCGATACGCTGGTGATCTTTTCGACCAACTTCCACCCCAACGAAATCTTCGACCAGGCCGCCCTGCGCTGGATCTTTTTCAAAATCAAGATCGACGGCCCGAACCAGGAAAACTTCCTGAAGGTCTTTGCACTGGTGGCGCGCAAGAGGGGCATGCCACTGGACGAAGCCGCGTTGGTGCATCTGCTCAAGGTCAAATATCCGACCATTAACAATGTCTACGCCAACTACCAGCCGGTCTTCTTGATTGACCAGATGATCGCGATCTGCGAATTCGAAGGCATACCCTATCAGATGAGCCCCGAACTGATCGACCGCGCCTGTGCCAACATGTTCGTCAAGGATGAGAAGATCGTAAAATGATCGGCGTTGCCGGATGTGGCCGCATGGGCCTGCCAATGCTTATGGCGCTGCGCAACGCCGGACTGGATGCGTGGGGCTTCGATACCCGTACTCAGGCTGATTTTGCGGGCGTACCAGGGGCTGTTACGGATGATGCAGCCGCGTTTTCGCAAAATCTGGAAACACTGATCTCTGTCGTACGAGACATTCCGCAAACCGAAGAGGTTCTGTTCACCACGCAGAACTTCACCGCTGCGCCTAACCTCAGCCGGGTCATCATCAGCTCCACCCTGTCGCCCCGGTATGTGCGCGATCTGCATAGCCGGGTACCCGGCACCATTACCCTGATCGACGCGCCCATGTCCGGCGCCCAAATCGCAGCGGAGGAAGCCCGGCTGTCCTTCATGCTGGGCGGCAGTACAGAAGCGCTTGACGCGGCCCAACCGCTGTTTGACGCAATGGGCCAGCATTTCCACCGGATGGGCACTTTTGGCACAGGCATGCAGGCCAAGGTACTGAACAACCTTCTGGCGGCCTCTAACACGGCCATGACCCGGCTTGTGCTGGATTGGGCAGACGCGGCCGGGCTCGACACCGACCGCCTGCTGGCCCTGATCGCAACCTCGTCGGGCCAGAACTGGTTTGCCTCCGGCTTTAACAAGATCGAATTTGCCCGCGACGGGCATGATCCGGAAAACACTATCGGCATTCTGGTCAAGGACGTCGAAAGCGCGCTGGATGCCATCCCCGACACTGGCGACCCCGGTCTGCCACGCGCGGTGCAGGATGCGATCAGGGCGCTCAAGCCACGCGGCTGAGACCGGCGAAAAATTCTTTGAAGAATTTTGCAAAACTCTTCCAAGAGTTTTAGTTCGCGTTATGTTCCGTGCATGTCATTTCCCCAGCCTATCACATCCTGGTTCAACGCCCGGGGGTGGTCCATTCACCCGCACCAGCAGGCCATGCTGGACCGCGCAGGAGATCCGGCAACGCTGCTGATCGCTCCCACGGGCGGGGGCAAGACGCTGGCCGGGTTCTTGCCGTCATTGGTGGAACTCAGCGATGGCACACATACCGGACTGCACACGCTCTACGTCTCCCCGCTCAAGGCGCTGGCGGCGGATATCAAACGCAACCTGCGCGGCCCAGTCGATGAAATGGGTCTGCCCATCCGGATCGAGGACCGGACCGGCGACACGCCAGCTTCCCGTAAGAAAGCGCAGCGGGTCGACCCACCCCACATCCTGCTAACCACGCCCGAAAGCCTAGCCTTGCTGCTGTCCTACGAAGACGCGCCGCGTATGTTTGCCGGGCTGTCGCGGATTGTGGTGGATGAAATTCACGCGCTCGCCGACAGCAAACGGGGTGACCAACTGGTCCTGGCGCTCAGCCGCCTGCAATCGATCTGCCCCAACCTGCGACGTGTGGGATTATCAGCCACGGTAGAAGATCCCGCCGCCATCGCCAGCTTACTGGCCCGGCACCCTGATCTCTGCGCGGTGCTGACCGCAGATCCCGGCCCGCCTGCCGACATCCGCATGCTGCGCACCGAAGTACCTCCACCGTGGTCTGGCGGTGGTGCGGCTTTTGCTATCCCCGCCGTGCTGGAGAAGGTCCGCCGCCATAAAACCACGCTGATCTTCCACAACACTCGCGCGCAGGCCGAGATTTTCTTTCGTAATCTGTGGCTGGCCAACACCGACAACCTCCCCATCGCCATCCACCACGGCAGTCTGGAGCGCGAACAGCGCCAAAAGGTCGAAGCTGCCATTTTGCGTGGCGAATTACGCGCCATTGTTTGCACCGGTACGCTGGATCTGGGTATCGACTGGGGCGATGTGGATCTGATCATCCAGGTTGGCGCCCCCAAGAACGTTAAACGGCTGGTGCAAAGAATCGGCCGCGCCAACCATCGCTACAATGCACCGTCCAAGGCTATTCTAGTGCCGGCCAATCGGTTCGAAGTGGTGGAATGTGTCGCCGCGCTGGAGGCAGCGCAAGTGGGTGATCTGGATGGTGACCCGCGCGGATCCGGCCCGCTGGACGTCCTTTGCCAGCATATTCTGGCCATGGCCGCCGCAGGCCCGTTCGAAGCCGATCACCTCTACAATGAGGTTATCACAGCCGGTCCATACGCGGCCCTAACACGAGCAGATTTCGACGCCTGCCTCGATTTCTGTGCCACTGGTGGCTACGCTCTGCGGGCCTATGACCGTTGGCAACGCCTTCGCCAGCAAGCCGATGGTCGCTGGATGCTTCGAGACCCCCGTGCCGCACAAAAAATACGCATGAACATCGGTACGATCCAAGACAGTGAACTTGTCAAAGTCCGCTATCGCCGCAACCGGGGCGGCAAGCCGTTGGGAGAGGTGGAAGAAGCCTTTGCAGCCTCGCTTTCGCCCGGTGATACGTTTCTGATTGGCGGGCAAGTCGTCCGGTATGAAGGCTTGCGGGAAATGGTGGTCGAAGTCACACCAGATGCCGCCCGCAAACCCAAGGTTGCGGTGTTTTCCGGCACCAAGTTTGCCACCTCTACTCAGCTCAGCGCGCGCATATTGGAACTGCTGCACCAACCCGCATGGCCTAAATTGCCCAGCCACACCGCTGAATGGCTCGCCCTGCAACGGGAGGTGTCCAAACTGCCCGAGGCCGGTCGCCTTCTAATCGAAAGCTTCCCATGGGACGGCCGACAACATACCTGCGTTTACAGCTTTGCAGGCCGGAATGCGCAGCAGACGCTGGGCTTGCTTCTGACCAAACGACTGGAGGACATGGGGCTTCACCCGCTGGGTTTCGTGGCTACCGATTATGCCACGCTGATCTGGGGGCTGGACCGGGTGATCGACCCCGCGCCGCTGTTTGACCGCCAGGCTCTGCGCGACGGGCTGGAAAACTGGCTTGCCCAGAATGCCGTGATGAAACGCACCTTTCGCGCCAGCGCCACCATCGCGGGGCTGATCGAACGCAACCTGCCCGGCGCGCGAAAATCCGGGCGGCAGGCCACGTTTTCGTCCGATATCCTCTATGACACGTTGTTGAAATACGACCCTGACCACCTGATGATGCGGATCACCCGAACCGAAGCCATGCGCGGGCTGGTGGATTTCGGCCGGATCGAAGAATTGCTGGACCGGATCGGTACCCGGATCGACCACCTGCAACTGAACCGCGTGACACCCCTGGCCGCGCCGTTGTTTCTGGAAATGGGCAAGGTGCCCGTGCAGGGAAGTGCTGAAGAAAAGCTTTTGGCTGACGAAGCGCAGGCACTTATGCGGCAGGCCGGATTACAGGACGCTGAAACCGCTTGAAACGAACGCCGATTTCAGCAACGAACGGATCATGAACTCTCACGGGTTTTCCCTCGCTGGCATTACCCTTCATGCCATGGGGTCAGGCGCGCTCTGGTGGCCGGACCAGAGTTTGCTGTGCGTGTCCGACCTGCACCTAGCAAAATCCGAACGGGTCGCGCGCCGCAATGGCACAATCCTGCCCCCCTACGACACCCGCGATACGCTGAACCGGCTGGCCGCCGATCTGACAGTGACAAATGCGCGAATGGTTGTTTGCCTAGGCGACAGTTTCGATGACACGGACGCTGCCAACAGCCTGCCGGAAGAAGAACGGCTGTGGATCACGCGGCTGCAGGCCGGACGGCGCTGGGTTTGGATTGCAGGCAACCATGACCCCGGTCCACTGGAGTTTGGTGGCACACACCTGGCCGAAATGCCCCGCCCCCCGCTGACCTTTCGCCATATCGCACGTTTAGGGGCCAGCGGAGAAATCTCTGGCCATTTTCATCCAAAGGCGCGCATTCAGACAAGGGCGCGCAGCATCACGCGGCCTGCATTTCTGGTTGATACCGATCGTGTGATCCTGCCGGCCTATGGCACCTATACCGGCGGGTTGCGCAGCAACGATGAGGCATTGGCCCGGCTCATGCGGCCTGAGGCAATTGCCATCCTGACAGGACGGTCCGTGTATGCTGTCCCCATGCCGCGCTGACACCGCCTTTGGACGTCAGCCACCGTCCTGCAATGTACCGTTGTCCCAGTTGCCGCTGCGTTCCTGCCCGGTGGCATAGCGCATGGTTCCTTCGCCCTGCCTTTTGCCATTGGCAAAGCTGCCTTCATAGACATCGCCATTGGCATAGGTCGCAACACCCTGGCCACTGATTTCTCCAGCTCTCCAGGCCCCGTCGTACTGGAATCCGTCGGCCATGACGATCTTGCCCTTGCCGTCGCGCTGACCGTTCACGAATGCACCAGTATAAACCGATCCGTCGGGATAGGTGGCGGTGCCTTCACCGTGGCGCTGACCATCCAACCATTCGCCGTCATAGCGGTAACCATCCGCATAGGTCATGACGCCCCTGCCATGGTTACGGGCATTCCGGAATTCGCCTTCGTATGTGATGCCGTTGGCATAGACCGCCTTGCCGATGCCGTCGATCACACCAGCAACCCACTGGCCTTCGTAGCTGGAGCCGTCCGGATAGGTGATGCGGCCCTGCCCATCAGCTAGGTCGGCCCGAAACTGCCCTTCATAGACAGATCCATCGGGATATGTGACCTGCCCCTGCCCTTCAATCTGCCCGGCAACCCATTCACCATTATACACGTAGCCGTCTGTGCCTGTGAAAGTGCCTGCGCCATGGCGGCGGTCATCCTGGAGCTCACCTTCGTACATATCGCCATTGGAATAGGTGACTTTGCCCTGCCCTTCGCGCCGCCCAGCAACCAGTTGGCCCTGATAAACGTCGCCATTTGGCTGTGTCAACACACCCATGCCGTCGATCTGTCCGTCTTTCCAGGACCCGTCATAGATCAACCCGTCCGGCAGCTCCAACCGGCCCTGACCCTGCCGCTTGCCGGCAAAAACCTCGCCTTCATATGTCGCACCATCGGGGTAGGTGATCCTGCCCTGACCCTGCTTGACGCCATCGACCCACTCCCCGTCATATTCATAGCCACCGGGGCTTTGCATGATGCCGCGTCCGTGGTGCTGTGCATTCTTGAAGTCGCCTTCATAGCGAACGCCGTTGGCATATATGGCGATACCCTGGCCGTTGATGACCCCGTCAAGCCATTCGCCTTCATAGGTGCCACCATCGGAAAACGTAATTTTGCCGAGGCCCTGGGGTTTGCCCTTGGCGAACTCACCTTCGTAGACAGAACCGTTCGGGAAGCGTGCTACGCCCTGCCCACGAATTTCACCATCGACCCAATCTCCGGTGTATTCATACCCATTGGGCAACCGGTAGGTCCCCGTGCCATGCTGGACGCCACCGCGGAAGGTGCCTTCGTACACCCCGCCATCGTCGTACTGCTTGGTCAAAACCTGATCGTCGCCAGACTGGGCTGCCGCCGAACCGGCAAGCGCCAGAGCGATGGCTGGTGCAAATATTGTCGCGCGATTTTTCATAGATCTTCCTGCTTGCCCCTGAGCCGCAGACCTTTCCCGTGGCGCCCCAAAACTAGGCGGTCCCGCATCGCGCCGCAACGCCTTTTGCCGGATCGGCCTTTTCCTTGGCCTCTGATCTGCTAAATGGCGGGGATAGCAGGCACGGAATGGTGAGATGACCGACAGGTTTCGCATAACATTGGGACAGCTCAACCCGGTTGTCGGCGATATCCCCGGAAATGCGGAACAGGCATATAAACTTTGGCAGCAGGGCAAGAACGCCGGGGCCGATCTTGTCGCGCTGCCGGAAATGTTCATCACTGGCTACAATGCGCAGGATCTGGTGAGCAAACCTGCCTTTCACATTGCAGCGATCGACGCAGTGCGCACATTGGCGGACCGTTGCGTAGACGGCCCCGCGCTTGCCATTGGCGGGCCATGGGTCGACGGCGTATCGCTCTACAACGCGTATTTCATCCTGCGCCAAGGCAACATTGTCAGCACAGTTCTGAAACACCACCTGCCCAACGAAACCGTTTTTGATGAGGTCCGGATTTTCGACGCCGGGCCGCTGGGCGGGCCGTATTCCGTAGGCAACACCCGGATCGGGTCGCCGATCTGCGAAGACGCCTGGCATGAAGACGTAGCCGAAACACTGGCGGAAACCGGGGCGGAATTTCTATTGGTGCCTAACGGATCGCCCTATTATCGCGGCAAGCTGGAAACGCGAGTAAACCATATGGTTTCCCGCGTGGTCGAAACCGGGCTACCCCTAATCTACCTCAACATGGTTGGCGGTCAGGACGATCAGGTGTTTGATGGCGCCAGTTTTGGTCTGAACCCCGGCGGTGCGCTGGCCTTCCAGATGGCGGCCTTCGACGAAGCTGTGTCGCATGTGGATCTGGAACGCGGGGCCGAAGGTTGGCGGATTGTGCCAGCCGACATACAGCATCAACCCGATACCTGGGAACAGGATTACCGCGCTATGGTGCAGGGGCTGCGCGATTATCTGGGGAAAACCGGGTTCAAAAAAGTTCTGCTGGGTCTCTCCGGTGGTATCGATTCCGCGTTGGTCGCCACCATTGCCTGCGATGCCATCGGGCCGCAGAATGTCCGCTGTGTCATGCTGCCGTCGGAATACACCAGTCGCGAAAGCCTGGAAGATGCCGAAGAACTGGCGGGTGCTCTGGGCTGCCCGTACGACTATGTTCCCATTGCACAGGCCCGCGCGGCTGTGACCGAAACGCTGGCACCGCTCTTTGCCGGGCGTGACGCCGACCTGGCCGAAGAAAACATACAGTCCCGTCTGCGCGGTTTGCTGTTGATGGCCCTGTCGAACAAGTTTGGTGAAATGCTCCTGACCACCGGCAACAAATCCGAGGTCGCGGTGGGCTATGCCACGATCTATGGCGACATGGCCGGGGGCTATAACCCGATCAAGGATCTCTACAAAACCCGCGTCTTTGAAACCTGCCGCTGGCGCAACGCCAATCACCGCGACTGGATGATGGGCGCCGAAGGGGTGATGATTCCCCAGCGCGTGATCGACAAGCCGCCTAGCGCGGAACTGCGTGAAGATCAGAAAGACAGCGACAGTCTGCCCGATTATCCCGAATTGGATGCGATTTTGGAGATACTGGTGGACCAGGACGGGTCGATCGCCGATTGCGTCGTAGCAGGCTTTGATGCCGGGGTCGCACGACGGGTGGAATGGCTGATTTATGTCAGCGAATACAAACGCTTCCAGTCTGCACCGGGCACCCGGTTGACCAAGCGTGCATTCTGGCTGGACCGCCGATATCCCATCGCAAACCGGTTCCGCGACCCCAGCTGACCGCACCCACCACATTTCCGCCACAATCGAACACACAATACCTTGCGTGACGGCTTAGTCTTGGGCTGAGACGCTGTCACACAAAGGCATTTTTATAACTTCGGGCAGACCCGGACCGCAGCGGCGCCAAGACCGCAGGCACGGCAATTTTTTCGGAACCACGATTCTGGGGTCTGACATGTTGTACAAAGCCAATCCCCAAGAAGGGGACCCAGCACCTTTGGAGGGCAAAGCCTACCCGGAAGATAACTCTCACTCGATTGAAGCGATTCGCGACCTGATCTGCCGCGAAGAGGGCGTGGCAGAAATAGGTATGGAGGCCAAACAGGAAACATCTGTTGCAAAACCCGCTTCAACGCATCGGCGAAAGTCCTGCGTCCGGACCGATCAGGGTCCGGCCCCCAAGCAGCGCGGCAAAGGTTTTCAGCCAGATTTCAGACTGTCAATGACGATCCTGGTTCTGGCAATCTTCATCTGGAAGCCGCTGCTGCTACCTGGCCTGACACTGCTGCTGATCGCGCTGGTGGCCATTGTGTATTTCACCGTTGGCCCCGATGCGATCGCGGACCTCATTGCCCTGTGGCATTACTGGATGCATCGTCGCAATCCCGATTGCGCGGCCCGGTGGCGCGCGAGGGCCAACCGCGTGTCCGCCCGGCTGGAACGGTGGGCCAAAAGGTTACCACGTCGCTGGACCGATGGGCTTTATTTTCCGTCCTTCGAATGGGAAGACGAAACCAACCAAACCGCATCTGGCCCGTTTGAGCGCCTGGTGCCGCAGGAACGCCTGTAGCTATTCCCACCACTGGTCGATTTCCGCAATCTGCGCATCGGTCCACCCGAAATGGTGAGCCAGTTCGTGGACCAGTACGTGGCTGACCAGATCGGCCAATTCCACATCCCCCCGGGTCCGCCATTCTGCCAGAATTGGTTCCTGAAACAGCCAAATAACATCCGGGGCAACTGGTTGATCCATAGTTGATTTTTCTGTCAGCGGAACACCTTCATACAGCCCGGTAAGCTCCAGCGGTTCGGTCATGCCCAGATCCTCGAGCATGGCAGGGTCGGGCCAATCGGCGACGTTGATCGCAACCGCACAGGCCAAGTTGCGGTATTGCTCCGGCAACCGCTCCAACGCAGCGGTGACCAACGGCTCTATCCGGTCCATGTCGTGTGCATCCTCACCATTGCAATCCTGCAGGCCTTGCGGGAAAATTCCACCCGGCCCTGTCTGTGAGAGGTAGAATGGCGGACCCTTATTTCTTTGGCTACGGTAGTCTCGTAAACGCCGCCACACATGAGTTCCCGGACACAAATCCGGCCCGTATTCGCGGTTGGCGACGGGCGTGGCGGCACACAGATCTGCGGCAGGTCGCGTTTCTGACTGTGATTCCGGATGTAGAGTGCGAAATCGAAGGCGTGATTGCTCATGTCCCCAACAATGACTGGGTCGCGCTGGACGAACGCGAATGGGCCTATGACCGGCTGCCTGCGACTCAGGACGTCACCCATGGGTTGGACCGGACGCTGGATGTAGCAATCTACGCGGTGCCAGCCGAACGGCACAGCCCTGTGTCCGCCGCACATCCGATCCTGATGAGCTATCTGGACGTGGTCCTGCAGGGCTATCTGCGGGTTTTTGGGACGGCAGGCGCGGATCGATTCATTGAAACCACCGCAGGCTGGCACACGCCTGTTCTAAATGATCGCGCCCGGCCCCGCTATCCGCGCAATCAGACGCTTACCGCAGATGAACGCGATTTTGTCGATGATCGGCTTGCGCGGCTGGGTGCGTCGATTGTGGCCGAAGACGGCTGAAGCCAACCCGCGCCCGGAAGCTTGGAAAGCTTCCGGGCCTGTTGCAATCAGAGGTGAATACGCGGCACAGATGCCGGGTCCAGCACCAGCTCGATCAACACCGGCCCATCCGTTGACATCATCGTTTCAAGCGCATGGTCCAGCTCAACCTCAGACGACACCTTGATTCCCTTGGCGCCCATCGCTTCAGCCATGGCGGCCATCGACGGCCACGTGAATTCCGACAGCGACGGATCCATCTGCCGGTCTTCAAACTGGATATATTCCGCTCCATAAGCGGAATCATTGCAGATGACGGTCACCATGTTCAGATTTTCGCGCAAAGTGGCCGAAAACTCCGACAGCCCGCCCATCATGAACCCACCGTCACCACACAAAAACAGCGTCTTTTGATCGGGACGCGCCACCGCCGCCCCGACCGCATAGCCCATGCCCATGCCAATCGCACCGACATTGGTGGAAACCACGAAGTTTTCCGGCGAATTCACCCCGATCCGTTCCCACGCCGTCTGCATAAACCGCCCGCCGTCGCAGACCAGCACGCGATCTTCTGGCAACGCGGCGTCCAACCGGACCATCGCCCGCGCAAGATCGACAGTGCCCGGCGCGTTGCCCGGCGGCGGCACAGGAACCTCGGCCCGCAGATCGTCCGGGTTGATCGTATCGGTGGATTGGGAGGACGGGATTTCCGCTTCGTCCAGCCAATGAACAAACGTGTCGGCCACCAGCCCCGGATCACCTGCGATGGCCGCATCCGGATTGTACCGACGTCCCAGTTGCTGGATGTCGTCATCTACCTGAATCAGACGCTTGCCTTCCAGAAAGCCGCCCTTCACCGTGGTGAACCGGTTCAGCCCCGCACCAAAGGCAATGATGCAGTCTGCTTTTGCAATCACATCGCCCGCCGCGGGCGTGCTGAGCGTCCCAAAGACGTCAAGATCGTATGGCGCACCGTGAAACAGCGACTTGGCTTTCAGTGTCGTGGCCACTGGTGCGCCAATGCGATCTGCCAGCGCTAACAGTTGGTCGCGCGCATGCACGGCCCCGCGCCCGGCCAGCACCAGCGGACGACGGGCCGCCGCAATAGCACCGATGGCATTGTTCAGCGCGTCGCCTTCACCCGGCGCAGCCGGCTGGCCGTGATCTTCGAACGGCACTGGGTCATAGCTGGTCTGTTCCCACATGAACGGCGTTGGCATGTTCAACACGACTGGGCGGCGTTCCAACCGCGCCCGGCGGAAGGCATTGGCCACGTCGACCGCCACGGTTTCCGGGCTGCGTAGCTGTTCAAACCCGGCGCCGGCTGCTTCGATCAACGCTTTTTGCGCCACGGCCTGTGGGTGGTCCGGGTCCTGCACCGGCGTGTCACCGGCCAGCAAGACCATCGGCGTCATGCCCTTGACCCCTTCGATCAGGGAGGTGACCGTATTGGACACAGCAGGCCCCTGTGTCACCGTTGCCGCAGCGATCCGGCCCGTGGCCGTTGCATAGCCCAGCGCCATCAGAACTGCGCCCGCTTCGTGCACGGCAGGCACATACCGTCCACCCAACTGGCGCACATAATGGTCCACCATGAAAAGGTTGGAATCGCCCATCAGACCGAACAGGGTATCGACCCCCTGATCTTTCAGGGCACGTGCAAGGGCGGCGTGAACCGTGATTTGGTCAGGCATGGGGCTCTCCTGGTAGTGATTGTCGCCATATCACTCCGGCATTTCCCAAACCGCAACCCCCCGGCCGGAAACTTCACGCGTCCTGCCTGTCAGCGGCACACCTATTTGCGGACTATCTGCAAGAGAGGCAGCAATGCCGCCATTTCCGGTCCACGCTCCTGGCCGGTCAAAGCCTTGCGCAGCGGCATGAACAAAGACTTGCCCTTGCGCCCGGTGGCTTCTTTGACGGCCGACGTCCAGTTGCCCCATGTGTCAGCTTCAAAGGGCAGATCGGGCAGCATCGCCATAGCCTGTGCAATGAATTCACGATCTTCGTTAGCCACCAGCGGCTCTGCTCCGTCGCGGCAAAGCGCCCACCATTTGTCCAGATCACCCAGCGTCGTGATGTTTTCCCGCGCCATGTTCCAGAACGGTTCGCGCAGATGTTCCGGCACGCCCAGCGCGACCACGGTGTCAGCCACCGCCGCGAAATCCAGCCCATGCAAATAGCTGGCGGTCAGCGGGAACAGGTCGGCCACGTCAAATTTGGTCGGGGCCGCGCCAAACCGGCTTACATCAAAGCCTTCGATCAACTCGTCCATAGACCCGCGCAGTTCCACCGGATCAGACGACCCCAGACGCGCCATGTGCGACAGCAGCGCCATGGGCTGCACGCCCTGTTCACGCAGATCGCGCAGCGCCAGCGTGCCCAGACGCTTGGACAACGCCTCCCCCTGCGGACCGGTCAGCAGCGAGTGGTGGGCAAAACGCGGGTGCGAATGTCCTAGCGCCGCCATGATCTGGATTTGCGTCGCCGTGTTAGTCACATGGTCCGCGCCGCGCACCACGTCGGTCACACCCATATCCGTGTCATCCACGACCGAGGCCAGGGTGTAAAGAACCTGCCCATCGCCCCGGATCAGCACAGGGTCGCTGACCGAAGCCGCATCAATCGACACGTCCCCAAGAATGCCATCGGTCCATTCAATCCGTTCGTGATCCAGCAGGAAACGCCAGACGCCATCGCCCCGCTGGGCACGCAGGGCTGTTTTTTCTTCGTCCGCCAGGGTCAGCGCCGCGCGGTCATAGACCGGCGGTTTACCCATGTTCAGTTGTTTCTTGCGCTTCAAGTCCAGCTCGGTCGGCGTCTCGAATGCCTCGTAAAATCGGCCCAATTCCCGCAGTTTGTCTGCAGCATCGGCATAGCGGTCCAACCGGTCCGATTGCCGTTCGACCCGGTCCCATTGCAGACCCAGCCACTCCAGATCCTGTTTGATGGCATCGACATATTCTTCCTTCGACCGCTCAGGGTCTGTGTCATCGATACGCAGGATGAACGTGCCGCCAGCCTTGCGCGCGATGAGGTAATTCATCAACGCGGTCCGCAGGTTCCCGACATGGATGTATCCGGTCGGAGACGGGGCAAAACGAGTGGTTGTCATGAAAGGCTCCTTTCAGCCCGCGCGCTTTGTCACAAGGGGCCCGGTTTGTCCAGTTGGTGCAATGGCGAATGCAGGGTCAGGTGGGCAGAACCGGCCAGCGGCTACTAAGGTCTTCCAAGCCCGCCGTTATAAATTCTGCCAGAACCTCCAGATCGATATCTGCAAGTGTGTTGACGTAGAGACAGGACTTGCCAGTCTTGTGCTTGCCAATCCAGGACAGGATACGGCCGAAATCCGTGTAGCTGGGCACAGTGTAGGTAGCATGCGCGGCCTTGCTGACGATTTATTCCTAACGAGGAAACCCACAACACCAGCATCAGTCGGTTGTGTTTTGGTCTGGGACATCACCGCACATTTCCCATCCGCGCACATTCTTGGTGCGTTCAGCCACACTCGTCAGCTCCATAGTTTGGGCTGATTGCCGCCTGCCAACAGAACGGAGAAGTTGAAATGACCCTTTCCCTGACACGTCGCGCCGCCCTTGCCGGTGCTGCATCCCTGCCGCTGGCTGCTGCGGCCGCATCAACAGTTTCCGCCGGGGGCCACGGCGGCAAGGCCGCTATGCCAAACGCCCGCAGCTTCAAGCTGGGCAGCTTCGGAGTTACGACTTTACTGGACGGATCTTTCCCGCGCGATGGCGTGAAAGACATTTTTGGCGGTAACGTCGACCAGGCCGAATTTGAAAGCGTATCGGCGGATAATTTCATCCCGTCTGACATGGCGCAGTTTTATTTCACGCCCACATTGGTTGATATCGGGCCGGACCTGGTGTTGTTCGACACGGGCCTTGGCCAAGGCGGTATTGCCGCTACTCTCGGGGATGCAGGCGTGACCCCGGATGCGGTGACGGTCGTGGTTCTAACACACATGCACCCGGAACATATCGGCGGGCTGATGACCGATGGCACGCCGACCTTCCCCAACAAGCGTTATGTCACCGGGCGCGTGGAATACGACACGTGGCTCACCACCGGGTCAAACCGGATCACCGACCTGATGGCCAAGAACGTTACCCCGCTGGCCGACAAGATGACCTTTATCGAAGATGGTCAATCCGTCGTGTCCGGAGTGACCGCGATGGCCGCCTTTGGCCATACGCCCGGCCACATGACCTATATGCTGGAAAGCGATGACGCACAGCTGGTGCTGACTGCCGACCTGGCCAACCATTACATCTGGCCCTTTGCCAACCCAGACTGGCACACCAGCTTTGACAGCGACAAGGTCGCTGCCACCGCATCGCGCCGCAATGTTCTGGGCATGCTGGCCACCGACCGGGTGCCGATGATCGGCTATCACATGCCCTTCCCCGCCGCCGGTTTCGTCGAAGCGCGCGGTGATGGCTTCCGTTTTGTGCTGGTCGGTTACCAGTTGATGGGCTGAGCCCAACTTGATCTGACGCATGGTGGGGCACCTGCCATGCGTTTACCGTGGGACATAACAGATCATTCCCACGACCCCGCCGACATCGTCGCCCGGATCCGGACCCCGAAACCCCAAGGAGGCCTAAGCGACATCGTTTACGGCGGCATCGACGGCTCGGTTGCGAGCTTTGTCATTGTATTTGGCATGGCAGGGGCAGGGCTGTCGCCTTTTGTGATTATTGCATTGAAGACCGCCAATGTGCTGGCCAACGGGTTTTCCATGGCGGCCAGCAATTACTCCTCCACCAAATCCAAGGCCGACAATACCGCACGCGTCCGTGCGATCTAAGCCCATCATATCGAGAAATACCCGTGTGGCGAATGGCTAGGACGTGCGCGAGATCCTCGGTGTGGAGGGGTTCAGCGGGGATGCGCTGGATCGGGCAACGGATGAGATTACACAGGATCGGGAACCGCTGGATCGATACGATGATCGAAGGGGAATATGGGCTGGGCGGAGCCGGCCCGGACCCAATGCGCGCCATGATGGCCACGTTTGTGACCCTCCTTGTAGCCGGGATGATCCCGCTTATGCCGTTTCTCTTCGGTCTGCCGGACGCGTTCCGCCTTTCATCCTTGCTGACCCTGGCAGTGTTTTTCGGCATCGGCGCCATGAAGAGCCGATGGTCGTTAGCCCCCTGGTGGCGGTCAGGGTTGGAGACCCTTTTGATCGGGGGAACTGCGGCAGCGATCGTCTTTGGTGTCGGCACCTTGTTTCATGCCTGATGCCAGAGAAGGATCGTACAGGGGAGTTCGCGGCCCGCGCAGCTTTCCCCGCTGGACGCCACCGCACCCCCCGCCTATAAGGCCCGGCATGAGCCGGATCCGCCTCATTCCCATTCGAATTACGTCCCCGGCGCTCACCGTTTGAGACGCCGGGCAAAGGTGTCTGACATTCGCACCGACCTGACCCCTGAGACACTCCCGACCAAGGACGCCAGCCATGTGCGCCGAAACACCTGATTACAAAGACACGCTGAACCTGCCGAAAACCGATTTCCCGATGCGCGCAGGGTTGCCGAAACGGGAACCCGCCTGGCTGGAACGCTGGGAAAAGATTGGCGTTTACAACCGTCTGCGGTCCCCAAATGACCGAACCGTGTTCACCCTGCATGACGGCCCGCCCTATGCCAACGGACATCTGCATATCGGCCATGCGCTGAACAAGACGATCAAGGACATCATCGTACGGTCGCACCAGATGATGGGCCATGACAGCCGCTACATCCCCGGATGGGACTGCCACGGTCTGCCCATTGAATGGAAGATCGAAGAACAATACCGCAAGAAGGGCAAGAACAAAGACGATGTACCGATCGTTGATTTTCGCCAGGAATGCCGTAAGTTTGCCGAGGGCTGGGTCGACATCCAGCGTGAGGAATTCAAGCGGCTGGGGGTGACCGGCAGCTGGGACCGACCCTATCTGACCATGGCCTATCATGCAGAGCGGGTGATTGCCGAAGAATTCATGAAGTTCCTTATGAACGGAACGCTGTACCAGGGCTCTAAGCCGGTGATGTGGTCGCCGATCGAGCAGACCGCACTGGCCGAGGCGGAGGTGGAATACCATGACAAGGAGAGCTTTACCGTTTGGGTGAAGTTCCGCGTAGCAGAAGGCGCCGAAGGCGACCTGCAGGATGCCTATGTCGTGATCTGGACCACCACTCCCTGGACCATGCCGTCGAACAAGGCCGTGGTCTATGGCGAAGACGTAGCCTACGGCCTCTACGAAGTAACGGGTCGGCCCGAAGAATGCTGGGCCAAGATCGGAGACCGCTATATCCTGGCCGACAAGATGGCCGGCGAGGTTCTCGGTCGTGCGCGGCTGGACGACGACATGTATCGCCGACTGCGAGATGTATCTCCCGATGAGCTGGCCAATTTGAGCCTTGCGCACCCGCTGGCCGGGGCCGAAGGCGCGGATGGCGAATGGGACGACCTGCGCGATTTCCGGTCGGCGGAGTTTGTCAGCGACGAGGAAGGCACCGGGTTCGTCCACTGTGCCCCGTCCCACGGGATGGAGGAATATGAGCTCTATCGCGGGCTGGGCATGCTGGATCAGGTGATCACCTACAACGTCGAAGATGATGGCAAATTCCGCGACAGCCTGCCGTTTTTTGGCGGGCAGTACATCCTGTCTCGCAAGGGCGGCGAAGGTACAGCAAACAAGGCCGTGATCGACAAGCTGATCGAGGCTGGCGGCCTACTGGCGCGCGGTAAGATCAAGCACTCTTACCCGCATTCTTGGCGCTCCAAGGCGCCGGTGATCTACCGCAACACGCCGCAATGGTTTGCCGCCATCGACCGGCCCGTAGACGACGGCCAGGACCAGTTCGGAACTACGATCCGGGAGCGGGCGCTGACCGAGATCGACAAAGTGAAATGGACGCCGAAATCCGGCCGCAACCGTCTGTATTCGATGATGGAAGCGCGGCCAGACTGGGTGCTCAGCCGCCAGCGCGCATGGGGTGTGCCGCTGACCTGCTTCACCAAGAAAGGCGCGCTGCCGACCGATCCCGATTTCCTCCTGCGCGATCCGATCGTCAACGCTCGCATCTGCGAAGCATTCGAAGCCGAAGGCGCGGATGTGTGGTATGCTGAGGGGGCCAAGGCACGGTTCCTCGGATCCGACTATGACCCAGATGCGTATGACCAGGTGTTCGACGTGCTGGACGTTTGGTTCGACAGCGGGTCGACCCATGCCTTTGTCCTTCGCGACCGGGAAGATGGCACCGAAGATGGCATCGCTGATGTTTACATGGAAGGCACCGACCAGCATCGCGGCTGGTTCCATTCCTCGCTGTTGCAATCGGTCGGAACCACCGGCCGGGCGCCCTATCGCAACGTGGTGACCCATGGGTTTACGCTGGACGAGAAGGGCAACAAGATGTCCAAATCGCTCGGCAACACGATCGTTCCAGAAGAGGTCATCAAGCAATACGGCGCGGATATCCTGCGGCTGTGGGTGGCCCAGACAGACTATACCGCCGACCAGCGGATCGGGCCCGAGATTTTGAAGGGCGTGGCCGACAGCTACCGCCGCTTGCGCAACACGATGCGGTTCATCCTGGGTTCGCTGAACGATTTCTCAGAAAGCGACAGGACCGCGCCTGCGGACATGCCACCGCTGGAACGCTGGGTGCTGAGCAAACTGGCCGAGCTGGACGTGACGGTATGCGAAGGTTACCGCGCGTTCGATTTTCAGGGCGTTTTCAGCGCAGTGTTCAATTTCGCAACCGTTGATCTGTCGGCATTCTACTTCGATATCCGCAAGGACGCGCTCTATTGCGATGGTGACACGCTGCGCCGCCGCAGCGCCCGCACGGTTCTGGATATCCTGTTCCACCGGCTGACCACCTGGCTGGCCCCAATCCTTGTGTTCACGATGGAAGAGGTCTGGCTGGAACGGAACCCGGGTGACGAAAGCTCGGTCCACCTTGTAGATATTCCGGACACCCCATCCGACTGGCTGGACGAAACGCTGATGGCTACCGTCGCCCGCATCCGACGGGTGCGCCGCGTGGTGACTGCCGCGCTGGAGGTTCAGCGGACAGACAAGGTGATCGGCTCCAGCCTCGAGGCATCCCCGATCGTACATGTGGACGACGTCGAAACGCGCAAGTTGCTGAAACAGATCGACATGGACGACCTGTGCATCACCTCTGGCCTGCAGTTGACCGGCGACCCGGCCCCAGCCGAGGCCTTCCGTCTGCCGGAAATCGACGGCGTGGGCGTTGTGTTCGAAAAAGCCGAAGGCGAGAAATGCCAGCGCTGCTGGAAAATTCTGCCAGATGTCGGGCGACACAGGCATGCGGGCGTCTGTAGCCGGTGTGACGAGGCGCTGGGGTAACACCCGATTATGGTTCAAGGCAAAGTGACCCGTCCATCAAGGGCGGACCATTGCCTTGGCACGTAGAAACGCCAATTTTAATGCATGCGACATGATCGGAACTCAATTGTTTTGCGCTGCCTGATTGCCATGGGGCTTTGCGGGGTGTTGGTGGCCTGTGATCCGGGCCCGAACGGATACGGCACAGCCCCCACCGGGATCAGCCAGGCCCAGCATGACGCACAAGTCCGGGCAGATCGCGACGCGCGGCGCCGGGCATATCAGGGCCCGCGCGGTGGGGCGAGCGGCCGCTAGGCTTGCCGATACAGGCAAGCATTGGCATGCTGTGGCCATGCCTGTGCTGTCCATAGATACCCAGTTTGGCCGCGTGAGCGTCATGGAAACGGACGGGGCCGTTACAAGATTGGGTTGGAACCTGACCGCAGATGGGGACAAAACCGCGCTGCTGCGCGAAGCGGCCCGGCAGGTGGCGGCCTACGATGCTGGGGAGCTGGAAGAATTTGACCTGCCGCTGCATGTCGAAGGCTCCGATTTCCAGCGCGCGGTGTGTGATGCGATGACGGCCATCCCCTTCGGCCATACCCGAACCTATGGTGAAATCGCCAAGGATTTGGGCCATCCTGCGCAGGCCGTGGGCCAGGCCTGTGGGGCAAACCCGATTGCCATGATCATACCTTGCCACCGCGTGATGGGCGCCAAGGGCCTGACCGGATTTTCCGCACCCGGCGGGGTGGAAACCAAGGTGGCCCTGCTGCGGCATGAAAAAGCCGGCGGTTTCCTGATTTGATATGGATCAAATTCAGCAGAAATGCTTGCTGCTAGAGTGGAGCGGTCTTAAAGAAACAAGGATCCCAAGATAGCTGACACCGACCGCGCCGCGTTAAAGACCAAGATTATCAGACGGCTGATGTCCCTGGCGGCAGAAAAACTGACCACAGCAATCGCGCATATCGAAGCGTTCCTGGCCGAATCGCGCCTGGATGACCGCGAAATGCACGACAAGGACGATATCGCCGGCTCGACCGAGAACCTGGAACTGGCCGCCGCCTTCGACCATCCCGTGCAGGCGCATCACGCCAAGATCGATGTGATCGAAAATACCGATTTCGCCGTAACCGATACGGTGGGTCCCGGCGCGGTTGTGGTGCTTGGGGACCGGCGGTTCATGGTCGCCGTCTCTACCTCGCTGTTCGAGGCAGATGGCGAAACCTATATGGGGATTTCCCAGCAGAGCCCGATCTATAACGCCATGAAAGCTCTGCAGGCCGGGGATTCCTTCACGCTCAATCAGCGCGAGATGGAGATTCAGGACGTTCTTTGACCCGCTCGGGGATTAGCTGCTGCACAACACCTGCCAGCAGTAGGTAAATGCTCGTCAGGATCAAACCCCAATGCGCCCAGGTTTCGGGATGAAAATCCACCCAGGCCGCCCAGCCCGCAAAGACGGTCCAGGCAACCGCCACCGATCCGGTGACCGGACGCCAGCGTTTGGTGCGCATGGGGTGAACGAATTTCAGTGGCACGAACATGGCCACAGACAGGACAGTTACAAGGGACAGACTAACCCAGAAATTCGGCTCTAGCGCAAAGATCACCAGCACCACCATATTCCAGCAGCCGGGAAAGCCCGAAAACGAATTGTCCTTTGTCTTCATCCGCGTGTCGGCGAAATACATCGCGCTGGCAAAGGTGATGATGATGATCGCCGCCCAACCGGTCCAGCCATCCATCAGACCCGATTTGAACAGAGCAAAGGCCGGGATGAAGACATAAGTCAGATAATCGATGATTAGGTCCAGCAGCACACCGTCGAATTGCGGGGAATAATGCTTGACGTTGTAGCGTCGCGCCAGAGGCCCGTCGATGCCGTCCACGGCAAAAGCCACGACCAGCCACACGAACATCAGATCCCATTTGCCGTCAACAGCGGCCAGCATGGCCAGCATGGCAAACACCGCACCAGTTGCGGTCAGCAGATGCACCGAAAGCGCGCGAAATTCGTTTGTCATTTGACCGTCATGGACCAAACAGACGTGGGATGCAAAGAAAACCGCCAGTCCGAAGGGTCGGGCCGGCGGCTACGTTTCCTTTCAGGTGGGTTGGATCAGTTCAGGTCGAAACGATCCGCGTTCATCACCTTGGTCCAGGCTGCGACAAAGTCCACGACGAACTTCTCTTTCGCATCCTCCTGGCCATAGACCTCCGATAACGCACGCAGTTGCGAGTTGGAGCCAAAGACCAGGTCGGCGCGAGTAGCAGTCCACTTGGTGATCCCAGACGCGCGGTCTTTACCTTCGAATAACATTTCCGATGCGTCGGTCTTGGACCAATCCACGCCCATGTCCAGCAGGTTGACGAAGAAGTCGTTGCTCAGGGTGCCAACATTGTCAGTCAGCACGCCATGCGACGTCCCGCCATAGTTGGTGCCCAGCACACGCATGCCGCCGATCAGAACTGTCATTTCCGGCGCCGTCAGCGTCAGAAGCTGCGCGCGGTCAACCAGCAGTTCTTCGGTCGAAACGCTGTATTCCTGCTTCTGGTAGTTACGGAAGCCATCTGCTTCGGGCTCCAGCACGCCGAAGCTGTCTGCATCGGTCAACTCGTCCGTGGTGTCGGTCCGGCCCGGTGTGAAGGGTACTTCGATGTCAAAACCGCCGTCTTTCGCGGCTTTTTCAATCGCAGTACAGCCACCCAGCACGATCAGGTCGGCCAACGAAACCATCTTGCCGCCGCTTTGGGCCGCATTGAAGTCCGACTGCACACCTTCCAGTGCGCTAAGCACCTTGGCCAATTCCTCCGGCTGATTTACCTCCCAATCCTTTTGCGGGGCCAGACGGATGCGCGCACCATTGGCGCCGCCCCGGTGGTCGGACCCACGATAGCTGGAGGCTGAAGCCCATGCAGTGGTGACCAGCTGCGATACACTCAGACCGCAATCCAGCAGCCTGGCTTTCAGGTTGGCCACGTCGCCTGTGTCGATCAAGTCATGATCCACCGCCGGCAACGGATCCTGCCAGATCAGGTCTTCGGCAGGCACGTCTGCACCAAGATACCGGACCTTCGGCCCCATGTCGCGGTGGGTCAGCTTGAACCACGCGCGGGCGAACGCATCTGCGAACTCTTCGGGGTTGGCATGGAACCGGCGCGAGATCTTTTCGTAGGCTGGATCCATCCGCATGGCCATGTCAGCTGTGGTCATCATCGGGATGACCTTGGTATCCGACCCGTCGACCTGCGGAGCATGGTCTCCGTCCTTAAGGTCTTTCGGGTGCCAAATGTGCGCACCTGCCGGGCTCTTGGTCAGTTCCCACTCATAGCCCAAAAGCAGATCGAAATAGCCCATGTCCCACTGCGTCGGGTTCGCCGTCCAGGGGCCTTCGATACCACTGGTGATGGCATCTACACCCTTGCCGGACCCATGAGTCGAAAGCCAGCCCAGACCCATTGCTTCGATGGACGCACCTTCAGGCTCAGGGCCCACATGGGCCTCATCACCCGCACCGTGTGCCTTACCGAATGTGTGTCCACCTGCGGTCAGCGCAACGGTTTCTTCGTCGTTCATCGCCATGCGCGCAAAGGTTTCACGGATGTCGCGCGCAGAAGCCAACGGGTCCGGGTGCCCATCCGGGCCTTGGGGGTTCACATAGATCAGGCCCATCTGAACCGCAGCCAGCGGATCTTCCAGATCACGTTCGCCCGAATAGCGGCTGTTTTCCTTGTCCGAGGTTGCGAGCCATTCTGTTTCGCCGCCCCAATACACGTCTTCCTCCGGCTCCCATACATCGGCCCGGCCGCCGCCGAAACCGAACACGGGCCCGCCCATCGATTCGATAGCGACGTTACCGGCAAGAACCAGCAGATCGGACCAGGAAATCTTGTTGCCGTATTTCTGCTTGATCGGCCACAGCAGACGACGCGCCTTGTCGAGGTTGCCGTTATCTGGCCAGCTGTTCAGCGGTGCAAAACGCTGCTGCCCGGTGCCTGCACCACCGCGCCCGTCGCCGGTCCGGTACGTGCCCGCTGCGTGCCATGCCATCCGGATGAACAAGCCGCCATAGTGCCCATAATCCGCCGGCCACCAGTCCTGGCTGTCGGTCATCAAAGCGGTGAGGTCCTTTTTCAGAGCCTCCATGTCCAGCTTTTTGAATTCTTCTGCGTAACTGAAGCCGACGCCCATCGGGTCAGACTTCTGGGAATTCTGGCTGAGGATTTTCAGATTCAGCTGATTGGGCCACCAGTCTCTGTTCGACCGGCCGCCAAAAGCCGTGTGCATCACCGGGCATTTGATGTCGCCGTCCATGCTTACTCTCCGTTCAGTATGCTGCGTCATAATATTGCGCCGGGCGGCGGCCCGGCAGGATGGGGACGAAAAACAAAGGGTCGGACCGGCCATATCTGGCGCAACCATGCTCCCCCCGCGAGTCGTTAGTTTGGGGTTATTCCACTTTTATCATCAGGTCCAATCGAATATTCCTTACCTGTCGATCAGGAATTCTTATGAAAAACGTCACGATCCGTCAGCTTCGTTATTTCAATGCCCTGGCCCAGACCGGACATTTCGGACAGGCCGCAGAACTGTGCGCCGTGTCACAACCGGCGCTGAGCATGCAGATCAAAGAACTTGAAACCGAATTGGGCGCGCCCTTGGTGGAACGGCGGCCGTCAGGGGCACAATTGACACCGCTTGGCCGGGAAATCGCGCAACGTGCCAACGAAATCCTGATCTTGACACAGGGACTGAGCGATCTGGCAGAAAGCCGGGCCCGGGTGCTGTCCGGCGCGCTGAGCCTTGGGGTTATTCCGACGATTGCCCCGTACCTGCTGCCTGCAACCCTAAACGAAATCCGGCGCAGCTATCCTGGCCTGGACCTGCGCATTCGGGAAACCCGTACAGAAACACTGGTCGCTGACCTGCTATCAGGCGCACTGGACCTGTTGTTGCTGGCGCTACCGGTGGATCACCCAGAGGTGGAGACACTGGAACTGCTGACCGACAGTTTCATGCTTGCCGCGCCGCAGACGGGGCCTACGCCAACACAGGTGCTCAGTGCCGATGACCTGCTCCAGGCAAGCCGCATATTGCTGCTGGAAGAAGGCCACTGTTTCCGCGATCACGCGCTGGAGGTCTGCGAAATGCACCGACGCGGGGAGATTGACACACTTGGCGCATCCAGCCTCGCTACCATCGTGCGGATGGTCGCCAATGGCATGGGTGTCACCTTGCTTCCCAAGATCAGCGTGGACACCGAAACACGGGGGCTGGATCTGCGGCTGTTGGACTTTCCGGATCCGGCCCCATCGCGCAGCATTGGGCTGGCCTGGCGCAAATCCTCTCCCCGCAAACGCGACTTTGAGGAAGTGGGCAAGATGATCCGCCGCGCGATGCGCTGACTGACCTGCTCAAGACCGGGGGTGGGCGCGCTTGTAGACGTCCAAAAGATGCGTGGTATCGACTGCCGTATAGGTCTGTGTCGTGGAAAGGGACGCATGCCCCAGCAATTCCTGGATCGCCCGTAAATCCCCACCCGCTGCCAGCAGGTGGGTGGCAAAGCTGTGGCGCAGCGCATGTGGCGTGGCAGAACTCGGCAACCCCAGCTGCAGGCGGATCTTAGCGGTAGCGTCCTGGATCGCGCGGGCGTTCAACGCCCCACCGCGGACCCCGCGAAACAGCGGTGCGTCATCCTCCAGATCCCACGGGCAGATCACACAATAACGCTCCACCGCAGCCCGCGCGACAGGCAATACCGGCACAAGCCGTTCCCTACCGCCCTTGCCAATAATCCGCAATACATCTGCCAGCGGCACATCATCCCTCGTCAGCCCCAAAGCCTCCGAAATCCGCAGGCCACATCCATAGAGCAGCGTCAGAACCGCCACATCGCGCGCACCGACCCAGTCTTTGTCCGACTGAACCTCGGCCAGATCGATAACCGCGCGCGCAGCATCCTTATCCAACGGGCGAGGCAGTTTTTTCTGGAATTTTGGGGCTCGGGTAGACAGAACCGCCGTGGGTTCGAACCCTTCGCGGTCCGAAAGCCAGCGATAGAAGCTTTTCACCGCCGACAATTTCCGCGCCAGCGACCGGGAAGATACGCCCTGCTCCCGCTCTGCCGCCATCCACGCCCGCATGTCACGAATGTTAACGCCAACCAGCCTACTCAGCCCCAGCGATTGGCCCAGATGCACAGACATGAAGGCCAGAAACCCGGTTACATCGCGGTTATAGGCAGACAGCGTGTTGTCCGAGGCCCCACGCAGCGCTCGCATGGAAGCCAGCCAGCTTTCCAGCGCGTCACGGGCGGCCGGCGAAATCACCGCAGCCAGTGGCGCATCGTCCGTTCGAAAACGCCTGCGAAAAAGCCCAGCAGGTCGGTGCCCTGCTGAGGCGAAAACTGGTGCGGGTCTTCCGCGCCCAGAACCAGCATGCCCGGCAGTCGGCCCTTGCCTAAATCCAGCTTAAGGCAGGCTTCGGACCGGACCCAGTCAGACGCGTCATGATAGACCTCGGACGATGGGTGCTGCACCTGACGCAGTGTCACCTGCCGAATCGGGCCTCCGCGGCCCTGGGTGAGGTAATCTGTAATGAACCCCGGTTCCGCCACGGTCAGAACATCGCCCAAACGGCAAACCGCCGGGTCATTGTCATTCTGCACCGATTCCAACACCAGTGAAATCGCATCCACCCGCAGGATTTCGGCAACTTCGCCGCCCAGATCGCGCAGGAACACCTCAAATTCGTCTGGGTCCAGCATCCGCAGGATGGCCCGGTGGATTGTATTGGTGCCCGCCAGGTTTTCATACGCGGCCGCGATCACGCTACGATGGGTGTCTTCGAGCCGGTCCAGCCGGGATTCCAACCGCTCCATCGCAATGCCGCGCAGATCGACAATATTGCCGCCCATGGACTTTTCATTGGCAGCGATGAGAGCATGCATGATGTCCTGATCGTCCAGCAAGGCGTCAGGTTTCGCGATGATCGCATTGCGCATCGCGTCATCGAGTTTTGGGCTACTGCTCATCTCAGCCTCTTTTGATTTCATTTAGCATAGCAGGGAGAATATTGAAAAGCTGCTAAAAAATCAGTTGCCGGCAGAAAACGGGTTTTTATGGAGTTTAGCCGGTAGTCCACTGCAGCCGGCGGCAACAACGAACAATGGCGAACCTGAACCGTCTTTCGAAAGTCCTGTGAGCGAAGGGCGGGTGACCGCCTAACCGCAGACCTGAACAGGTTCTTTGACCCTGTCGAAAACGCCAGCATCCAAGGCGATATCGGCACAGCAATTTCTTCGCTCAGGATCACTATAGTGTCCAACCCGTCGCAATTGCCGGCCTCGTTCGACAAGAAATCAAGTACCTTATCAATGATACCATTGCCGCCTACAGTTAATCGGTGTCCTCCAACAGTTCCCCAAAAACTTCGTGCTCATGCACCATTGCTGCCAGCGTGTGTCTTCCGCCGACCAAGTAAAAAATCAACACAACCACAACGCCGCCAGCGGCTGACGGTGGATTGATCATCATTGAAATACCGCGCTATCGCATCCTGTTTCAACTTGTGGCACTGGCGATATGCGCAGCAGAGCTCCGCCCAGTCTTGCTCCTGAGGCAGCATCTGCGATACCTCAGACGAACTAGTGCCGCCCCGCGTCAGGGTCAGGATCAGGCAACCCGTCGCAAAAAGGCGGCATCGGCAACACGCGATCTGGGGGAAAACGGCAATGGAAAAGGCGACGTTTTTTGATCCCGGCGCCTCCGTGTCCGTGCTGACAACCCAACCGCTGGACCGGCTACTGGATTACAAAGCGCCAGAAGGTGGCTGCATGTTGGGTGCATTCGTGGAGGTCCCTCTGGGGCCACGCAAGGTGATCGGCGTGGTCTGGGGCCCCGGCGTGGGCGATTATGACAGGTCCAAGCTACGGTCGGTGATCCGGGTGCTGGACGCAGCCCCAATGCGGGATGAAGTGCGCACGTTCCTGATCCGCGCCTCTGAATACACACTGACACCGATGTCAGCGATGCTGCGGCTGGCCGCCCGCGCACCGGGGCTAGGCGACCCGCCATCGATGCGCAAGGTCTACCGGCTGGGCCTCGGCCAGCCCGACCGGATGACAGACGCCCGCAGCCGCGTTCTGGCCGTTCTGGAAGAATTTGGCGGGCTATCTTTCACGCAAAAAGAACTGGCCGAAATGGCCGGGGTGACAACATCGGTGATCAAGGGAATGGTCAAACTAGGCGCCGTTGCCGAAGAAGACACGCCGAGAGACCTACCCTTCCCACCGCTCGACGCGGACCGCCCCGGCAAGGCGCTCACAGAAGCACAAGCCGAAGCCGCCCAGACCCTGCGGGCCGCGCTGCAGGGCGGCGATTATGGCACCACCTTGCTCAAGGGCGTCACCGGATCCGGCAAGACCGAAGTGTATCTGGAGGCTGTTGCTCAAGCGATCCGGCAAGGTCGTCAGGCGCTTGTCCTGCTGCCGGAAATCGCCCTGACGGCCGAGTTTCTGACCCGCGTGGAAGACCGGTTCGGTACCCGCCCGGCAGAATGGCATTCCGGCGTCACCATGACCGAACGGCGTCGCATCTGGCGAATGGCCGGGCTGGGGCAGTTGCAATTGGTGGTAGGCGCGCGATCGGCCCTGTTCCTGCCGTTTCAGAACCTTGGACTGATCATCGTCGATGAAGAACATGATACGTCCTACAAGCAGGAAGACGGCGTGCTTTATAACGCGCGGGACATGGCTGTGCTGCGCGCTTCCATCTGCAGCTCGCAGGTTGTGCTGGCCTCGGCCACACCGTCGCTGGAAAGCTGGACCAATGCGCGCGCGGGCAAATACCGGCGGCTGGAACTGACCGACCGATTTGGCCCCTCCACCCTGCCCGAGATGCGTGCCATCGACATGCGCAATGAACAGCTGGAAGCCGGGCGCTGGATTTCCCCCAGCCTGCGCACCGCTGTTCAGGCCAGGCTGAATCGGGGCGAACAGGCGCTGCTGTTCCTGAACCGTCGGGGCTATGCGCCGGTTACGCTGTGCCGCGCCTGTGGCGAACAGATCGGGTGCCAGCACTGCGATGCACGCATGGTGGAACACCGGTTCCTGAAACGGCTGATGTGCCACCAGTGCGGGGAAACCACCCCGATCCCCACCCAATGCCCGTCCTGCAAAGCTGAAGGCAAGCTCGCGCCAGTCGGCCCGGGTGTGGAACGCATGGGCGAGGAGGTGACCGCAACCTTTCCCGACGCCCGCGTTTCCGTGCTCAGCTCCGACCTATTCGGCAGCGCCCGCGCGCTGAAGGCGGAGATCGAGACGATTGCCGCGGGTGGCGCCGACATCATCATCGGCACGCAACTGGTCGCCAAGGGGCACAACTTCCCCCTGCTCACGCTCGTCGGAGTGATTGATGCTGACCTGGGCCTGCAAGGCTCCGATCTGCGAGCAGCGGAGCGCACGTTCCAGCTGATGCGCCAGGTCGCCGGGCGGGCAGGCCGGGCGGACAAGCCGGGCATAGCACTGCTGCAAACCTACCAGCCCGAACATCCAGTGATCCAGGCGATCCTGTCAGGGGACGAGGAAGAATTCTGGAAAGCCGAAGCCGCCGGACGCGAAGCCGCAGGCGTACCGCCCTTCGGGCGCATGGCAGGCATTGTTCTGTCGGGTACCGATTTGCAGACCGTATTCGACCTCGGCAACGCGCTAGCCCAAAACGACACGCCCCTGCGCCAGGCCGGGGCCGAGGTGCTGGGCCCCGCCCCCGCCCCAATCGCCCGCGTGCGAGGACGGCACCGCGTTCGCCTGCTGGTAAAAGCCCCTAAAGGCGTGGCCATTCAGTCCGCCGTGGCCCGTTGGATCGCCCCGTTCAAGCTGAAAGGTGACCTGCGGCTGGCCGTCGACATCGACCCGCAGAGTTTTCTCTAGCAAACTCCGCCACTTGACCGAAAAGGCCCGACCGGGCGACACTTCCAAAAATGTGGAAGGACGCAGAATGCATGTCGTCGCCGATACCACGACGCTTGTTACCGATGGCATCATCACCAGCAACCAGGCCGAGGTTCTGAAACAACGATCACGGCAAGTGATGGTGGGCCTCGCCATCAACACGCTCCTCTGCCTTGGGATTCTTTCGGCCACAGGCGGACTGATCTTCTGGCTGAAGGATGCATTGGCCGTCGCGATCTGCGGCGCTGTGGCCGTTGGCATCGGGCTGGCCATTCTCAGCCGCAAAGTGGAACATCTGCGCATGTTTGGCAACGCCGCCACCCTGATCGGCGCTGGCATGCTGGTGGGCGGCGGTACACTGGAACTGGTGGACAAGTACGAAGCTGTCGCAGGCCCGGTCCTTGCCGTATCAGGGCTGGTCTTATGGCCGGTCGCGTTGCAGGCGTTTCGGCGCAATGTTCTGGGCGCGGCGTTTGTTGTTGGCTCAATCGCGGTCATGGGGCTGGCGGTGCACCTGTTCGGCATAGGCTTTGCCATTGAACGCTGGAGCCTTGCGGGCCTTCCTGTCAGCCTGTTCTACCTCTACGCCTCTGTTGCTCTGGTGGCGAGCGGATGGGTACTGGATGTGCGGCTCGTCTCTGCGCTGGCGATTCTGCCGTTTGCGCAGATGCTGGACACCGGGACCTTTTATACGCACGCGGTCTATGCGTTCTATTCCCCCGAAGCGACGCTTTCGATTGTGCAGATGAGCTTGCTGGTCGCGGCCTGCGTCTGGTTCATGAAAACGCGGCAAGAACGCACTGCTCGGCACGCACGGATCATCGCTGTGCTGGCCTTTGTCACGGCCAATCTGTGTGCGCTGGTCGGATCGCTCTGGGGCGATGTGGTGGGTGAAACCATCTGGGGCCCCACGCGGCCAGAAGGCTGGAGCTCAGAGACCTGGGAGCTCTACCAACAGGAGCTCGACGCTTTCCGCGAAACCGCGATGACAATTCCAGAAGGTGCATTTTCCATCCTCTGGACCATAGCCCTGGTCGCCGTCGCGCTTTGGACGGCGCACCGGAACATGCGGGGTCTCTTCAACACCGCCCTCGTGTTTGGCGTGATCCACGCCTACACCCAGCTGTTCGAAAGCTTCGGTGATGAACCACTGGCCTACGTGATCGGCGGCTTTATCCTGATCCCGGTGGCCTGGGGCATTTGGCAAATGGATCAGGCGCTGCAGAAACGCAGCGAAAACAGCACGGGTTAGGTGGGAACTGCCTAACCGCCACAGGCGCCCTGTGCATTCATGCAGATCAGAATCTGCGTAATCGGTTTCGGTCTCGCCAAGCGATAGGATCAGGCGTAAGGGATTGGAATGAATCACGTAAAGATCGATGAGGCGCACGCTCTTCCGGTCTGGCGTCGGCCAGTCGCGTTGCTGTTTGTCATGGCCATGGCCATGCCGATTGCGTTTTACGCCTGGTACGCGCTACTGAACAATTTCGTGGTCGAAGTTGCCGATTTCGACGGCGCCGATATCGGCCTGTTGCACACGGTCCGTGAAATCCCCGGATTTCTCGCCTTTCTGGTGATCTTCATCATTATCATCATCCGCGAACAGGTGTTCGGGTTACTTTCGCTGGTGCTGCTGGGCGTTGCGACCGCCTTTACAGCGTGGTTCCCGCATCTGGGTGGCATTCTGGTCCTGACCTTCCTCAGCTCGATCGGGTTCCATTACTACGAAACGGTCAACCAGTCGCTGCAATTGCAATGGCTGCCCAAGGAAAAGGCCCCGCAGATGCTGGGCTGGCTGATGGGGGCCGGGTCAGCCACATCGCTGGTCGTGTTCATCCTGATCGTGCTGATGTGGGACACGCTGGGGCTGACCTATAACCTTGTGTTCATGGTCGCCGGGTTCACGACCGCCGGGCTCGCCCTGTTCTGTCTGTTCGCCTACCCACAGTTCGAATCCCCCACGCCTCAGCGCAAGGAAATGGTCCTACGCAAACGCTACTGGCTCTATTATGCGCTGCAATTCATGTCGGGCGCGCGGCGGCAGATCTTCATGGTATTCGCCGGGTTCATGATGGTCGAAAAATTCGGCTTCGAAGTGCACCACCTGACCGGGCTTTACCTGATCAACCTTGTCATCAACATGTTAGCCGCCCCGTTTCTGGGCAAGGCAGTCGGGTTCTTCGGGGAACGCCGCACACTGATCTTCGAATATATCGGCCTGTTCGTTGTGTTCCTGGCCTATGCCGGCATCTATTGGTTCAGCTGGGGCGTGTTGCTGGCGGCCATTCTCTATGTGATCGACCACATCCTGTTCGGCTTTGCGCTGGCGCTGAAAACTTATTTCCAGAAAATCGCCGACCCGGCTGACATCGCCCCGACGGCCGCCGTTGCCTTTACCATCAACCACATCGCCGCGGTGTTCCTACCGGTTCTGCTGGGCCTGCTCTGGATCGTATCGCCAGGCGCGGTATTCTTCTGCGCGGCTGGTATGGCAGCTATTTCACTGGCACTGGCGCTGCTCATCCCACGCCATCCGGAGCCAGGCTACGAAACACTGCTGTCGCGCCCTATGCACAGTCCGGCCGAATAACCAATGTCGCAGGAAGCCCGGTTTCTCAGCGGTCCGACAATGGGCCACTTGATCCGGATGACTCTGACCGGCGCGGCCGGGATCACCTTTGTGTTTATCATCGACGCACTGAACCTGTTCTGGGTTTCGCAACTGGGTGATCCGCGCATGGTCGCGGCCATCGGCTTTGCTTTCGCGATACAGTTCTTTTCCGTATCCAGCGGCGTAGGGCTGATGATCGCAGCAACCGCGCTGGTCTCGCGCTCTATCGGCAGCGGGAACATGGCAGACGCCCGCGAACATGCGGCCAGCGCGGCCGTCATCGCCTTTGCAGCGCAGATCGCCATGGCCGCGCTGGTCATCATCTTCCGATACGACATCCTGAAACTCGCCGGAGCGCAGGACGAAACGCTGGAACTGGCCGCGCGATACCTGATGCTGACCGCCCCGTCGCTCAGTTGGATGGCAGTCGGGCTGATCGCCAGCGGGGCACTGCGCGCCGCAGGGGACGGACGCCGCGCAATGTTTGTGACGCTCACCTCCGGTACGCTATCGATGGTGCTGGACCCGATCCTGATCATCGGGCTGGAGCTGGGCCTGGACGGCGCCGCCATTGGGCTGAATTGCTCACGCCTTGTGCTGATGATCGTCGCACTGAGCTTTGCCATCCGCGCGCACAACCTGTTTGCCCGCCCGCGTCTGGCGGCCATCGGGCTGACCTTCGGGCCGTTCATGGCCATTGCCATCCCGGCGATCCTGACCCAGCTGGCCACGCCGTTCGGCAACTACATCCTCACTTCGGTCCTGTCGCAATTCGGCGATGATGCTGTGGCCGGATGGGCCGTGGTCGGGCGGCTGACCGTCGTCGCGTTTGGCGGCATCTTTTCGCTGGCCGGGGCCATTGGCGGTATCTTTGGTCAGAACTTCGGCGCCAAGAAGTACGACCGGCTGGTCAGCACCTACCGCGACGCGGTAATTTTCTGCTTCACGTATACCCTGATCGTCTGGGTTCTGCTGATGCTTGTTCAAACACATGTCGCCAGCGCCTTTGCCCTGGAACCGGCTGGGCAGTCGGTGCTGTTTGCCTTCTGCAACATCGGCGCGGGCGCGTTCCTGTTTGCCGGGCTGTTCTTTGTCGCCAACGCCGCGTTCAACACGCTGGGTCGCCCCACCCGCGCCACGCTGCTCACCTGGATACGGGACGGCGTGCTGACCTTGCCCACGGCAATGTTGCTGGCCAGCTTGTTCGGCGCAGTCGGAGTCATTTACGCCCAAGCCGCGCTTGGGGCAGTAATGGGTGTTGTCGCCTGCCTCTGGGGATGGCATTTCATCCGGACCGTTGCAGATACCCGCCCGG
>JAEPNQ010000038.1 GCA_017643305.1 Marinibacterium sp.
CGATGATCCCGGCGGTCGGCGCGGGGTCCCGCCCAGACAGAACACGCGACGCTCCCACAAGAGCGTCGTTCACGACATCAAGGACGCCGCTGTCGCGCAGCCGATAGAAATAATACTGCACAGTAGTGAAGGGCGGGAAATCGCGTGGCAGCATCGCCCACTGACATCCGGTGGCGGCGAAGTACTGGATCGCATTCCATACCGCGCGCATTCTCGTCCGCCGGGGTCGGCCAACCTTCGACCGGGGAGGCATGAACGGAGCGATCAAGGCCCATTCGTCATCCGTGCAATCGCTTGCGTATCGAAGGAGGCGTCGGTCATAGTCGGGCCGGGTGATTTCAGTCCAGGGCATGGTTCCCTCCAGGTGTTGCAACCCGAGAGAATCACAACGGACTGAAATCATTCAACTTAGTTTTCGGTTGGGCTCTGAGGCTGCTGAAGGCCCAGATCACGATCTAGAGGGCCCGCGCATTCCGACGGAACGGATCATCCTGTCGCCCGCCGAAAAAGCCGAGCTGTTACGCATCAGGGCTGAATGTGGGCATGGGATCGACCGGCTCATAGAAGTTGCCAAACTGACGACCTACAAACGCTGGCTCGCCCAAATGCGCGGTGGAACCCCGGAGGGTATCCGAGTGAACGACGCGGTAAAGCCGCGGATGATCGAGAAGCTGCGCAACCTTTGCGACGGGGCATTCAACAACAAGACTATTGCGGTTCTGGGCGTGACCTTCAAGCCGAACACGGACGACATGCGCGACGCGCCAAGCCTGACCATCGTGCCGGCGCTGTTGGGCGGGGGCGCGAAGGTGCGGCTGTCATCGACCGCGTCATCGCCCGGTATGTTGTGGTCGCAACCTTGGGGGGCGGCGCTTCTTTCTGGCGGACGCCGCCTATGCGATCCCAGCGATCTATCAGCGGCAGGAAGAGGCGGGCTATTTCTACGCCATCCGTTTGACCGAAATCCAGGTGGCAACCGAACGAAAGAAGCGCATCAAAACAAAGGGGGCCATCCAGCACAATTTTCTTACAAAGCCTTACGATACATCTTGACACGCTGGCTCTTCTGGTGCACTCACTTTCGGGCTAAAAAGTTGAAAAAAAGTTTACTAGGCCACAGAGGAAAGTGCCTATTTCAACATTAAGTTATATTTCCAAATGCAGATCTATGGCCCTTCAAAATCAAGGTTTGTTTTTTGTTGCGTTGGTGGCCGTGCTGATCCTCGCAATAATGGGTGCTCAGATACTGTTAGCGCCGATGGATTTCTGGGATGGCCGCATTCTGAGCCACGCATTCGAAACTGGAGAATTGGACGGTGTCTGGAACTGGTTTACTGAAAGCGGATGGTTTGTTCAGCTGGGGATTATAGTTACGCTAGAGAGTTTTCTCGGGCCGTTGACCATCTACGGACTGCGTTTTTTGTCGGTGATAGCCCTGTGCGGCATTGCGATCGAAACCTATAAATTTGCTCGCGGCACGCTCCAGATGACCCGCACAGATGGGCTTTTCGTGGCCGCAGCAACTTCCGCGTTTCCAGCCTGGAGCGCGTTGCTATCATCGGTGCTTTTTATCTACGTATTGTGCGTGTGGTTGGTTCTTTTGGCCGTGCGTCTCATCATGACCGGGGAATTTTTGCCTAGGCTGGCAGGCTCTTTGCTCTTGCTGCTTTCGCTGGATATGAGCTCAAACCATGTTTTCAGCATCGCGCTAGCTGCCGTTTACGCTACCTGTTCCTGGCGCAACAAAGATTCCCGTGACCCTTCGATTCTCCTGTACTTTGGCTTGGTAACAGTCATTTCGGTTGGCGCCTTCTTCGTCGAGCAACTACTGTTCGAAGCCACGGGCCTCTATGCCAATTATAATCACATTTCAATCAGTGAATTGATCGAGCATCCTACAGAGCATGTTGTTTTGCTCACAAGGTTTTTTTCTTACCCAATCGCCGCGGCAGTGATTGTTGTGGCCGCTTCATTCGCAGTCCGTGTCGTCGTGCCTGTGCGTCCTCAAGGGGTATCTCATGACTCTCGTATGTCGCTGTGGCCTATTTTGGTGGGGCTGTTTCTTGTAGGGGCTGCTGCCTTTCCGTACGTGATTGTTGGAAAAGGAACAGATATCCGGGTGCTCGACGATTGGAGTCCGCGGCACGCGTTTCTGGCTGCGATGCCTGTAGCCGTAGTGCTTGTTGGACTAGGACGAGCTGCGGCAAATCGTTTAAAGATACATCCATGGCTGTTGGCGCAGTTGCCAATAATCTGCACGATCCTGGCGTTTCTCGGCCTGCAAGGTGCAGGCACTTGGATCAAACTTTCCCGCGGCGCCTATGAAACTGGGATCATTCAGGCGCTTAGCGTCTTGCCGCCCCCTCCGCCGGGGACCGTGCAACTCGTTGCCCCTTCATTGCCGGGGCCGCGGATGCGCTTCTACGAGGTCAATTGGCTTATGTTCCAGGGCTTTGGGCGCGAAGATTGGTTTGCCAATGCCGGGCAATCCGAGGGTGGAGGCCGTGAATTACCCGGCTGGGCCGTACAGCCCTCAGAACTACAGCAGATCTACAAAGTTAAACACATCATGCAAGGGTTCACACTAGGTTGCGACACCATGATCACCGTTCTGGGACCCCAGTACACTGTCCGCGCCCGTTTGGCTTGGCTGATTTGGGGAGACGATCTGATCCCGGCGTTGAGCGTTGAAATAGACACTCAGTGCGATGCGAATTAGGAGTGCCCGTTTGCAAAAAAATCAGCGCATTGCTTTTCAGCGAACCGCTAATGGTCGAGGAAATCCATGAGACAGAAGCGTATTGTGATCGTCACCCCTGTTTTTGAAGACTGGAAGAGCTTTCGCATTTTGGTTGCCGAAATAAACAAAATGGCGCATTTGTCGAAAGTGAACGTGCGCGTCCTGGCAGTCGATGACGGATCTGTCTCGGCACCAGAGTACGAATGTTTGGCGGCACCCAACGTTACTGAGGTTCAGATAGTACGCTTGGCATGCAATCTTGGCCATCAGCGCGCGATTGCTATCGGCTTGGTGGAAGCCTTCAAACTGGACGATATTGACGGTGTTATCGTCATGGACTGCGACGGCGAAGACCGAGTGCAGGACATTCCCCATGTCCTTGGTAACGCTGCAGGAGACTCGATAACCGTGGTGACGCGGGCCACGCGGTCAGAGGGCTTAGGTTTCCGCATCTTTTACGTAATCTACAAGCTGTTGTTCAAACTCATGACGGGCAGCTCGATCGATTTTGGCAACTTTATGTACATTCCAAAGGCATACCTCAGTCCGCTGGTTCATTTCGCAGGTATCTGGAACCACCTTGCGGCCAGCGTCCAGCGATCACGTTTGCCCATTTCCCGTCAGGCATGTCCGCGAGGTCAACGTTATGCAGGGCAATCTAAAATGAATTTCCCCTCATTGGTCGTGCATGGCCTGGGGGCTATATCCGTCTACCTGGATGTCGTTCTTGCGCGTCTTCTCATAGCTCTGCTACTGCTTATCGGCGGTTTGATCGCAACGGTTGGCGCGGTTGTGGTGATCCGGTTTGCAACCGATTTGGCCATAGCAGGGTGGGCCACAACCGCTATCGGTTTGTTGGCGGTGGTCTTGTTCCAGTCGTTTTCATTGATCTTTATTGGTGTATTCCAGGTTCTCAATCAGCGTAGCGTTAGAACAGTCATCCCGGCACAAGAGGCGGGCAGCTATATTCAAAGCCAATACGCTATGCGTATAGAAGAGACTGGCCATGACTGAGATCTCCTATGTCGGTTCGGAACTTGAACTCTTTTCTAAGGCCCGAAACTGGAAAGCCTACTGGTCATCCCATATCAGGCCTTTCATCGGTAAACAGGTTCTGGATGTGGGCGCAGGTATCGGCACCAACCTCGATCAGCTCTGGAGCGATGGAGCGCAATGGACCTGCCTGGAGCCAGACCCGAATTTGGTTGCAGACTTGCGACTGAAAGCCAACGCTTTCGGTGAAAGCGTCACTGTGATCACGGGTACACTGCAAGACCTGACGCAACAACCAGAGTTCGATACGATCATTTATATCGATGTGCTGGAGCACATCGAGCATGATCGGGCCGAATTGGTCAGCGCAGCACAGAAATTGGTACCTGGTGGCCACCTTGTGGTCCTATCCCCGGCATTCCAGTATCTTTACAGTCCTTTTGACGATGCCGTGGGGCATTTTCGGCGCTATACACGCCACAGCCTGCGGTCCGTTGAGCCACAAGGGCTCGACCTTCGGCACATACAGTACCTTGACTGCGTCGGGGCACTGGCTTCGGCTTCCAATAGATTGCTCCTGCGTTCGGCCCAACCTAACCCCGGCCAGATTGTACTTTGGGACAAAGCTATGGTTCCCCTTTCGCGCAATCTTTTTGACAAGGCTCTGTCCCGCTGGTTTGGACGTTCCATCTATGGAGTCTGGCAGCGCCCGCAGGACAATACGTGATGAAGGCAATCCTGTACTTGCTGCTCCGGTTTAATCTGGTTGGCTGGGCGGCCACAGGCGCTTACCTCGGGATCGGTCTCGCGCTTGGCCTGCAGACCAACGCGGACCCCATGGCAGTGCACTTGATCGCTTTTTCCGTGTCAATTGTGGTGTCTTTTGTAGGGCATGCCTACTTCACCTTTCGCCGTGCCGGGGCACGTTATATCTTTCGGTTTACTGCGGCAACGCTTGTGCTGTTCCTCGTATCTTCCGCCGTGACCCAACTTCTGGCAGAAAACTATGGGGTCAATTCGGCACTGACTGTGACCGTGGTCACGATCGGCTATCCTATCCTAAGCTTTATCCTGCATGCCGCATGGACTTTTCTTCCGCCCCCTGCAGGCAAAAAAGAAGATACTGCACGATGATCTACAGGCGCGACGTGGATGGCTTGCGCGCAGTCGCGGTGGTGCCTGTGGTTCTTTATCACGCAGGTCTGACATGGGTCCCCGGTGGTTTCGTTGGGGTCGACCTGTTCTTTGTTATCTCGGGTTACCTGATCACCTCGATTCTAGTAAACGATATCACCGCAGGGAAGTTCTCGCTCTTGAGCTTCTATGAGCGCCGCATACGCCGCTTGTTTCCAGCTCTGTTCGTGGTGCTGTTGGCCACCTCTACCGCGGCACTATTTTTATTGCTTCCCGTACCCTTTGCGGCCTTCTCTCGCAGCGTGGTTGCCACCGTGATCTTCGGATCGAATATCCTGTTCTGGCGTGAAACAAGCTACTTTGGCGACACTGCGAGCGAGACGCCACTTCTTCATACTTGGTCCTTGGCCGTGGAGGAACAGTTCTATCTGCTGTTTCCACTTTTTCTGATTCTCGCCATCCGCTATTGCCAAAGCACTTGGAAGGTTATGATCTGGGCGTTATTGTTAGTATCGTTTGTTTTGAGCGCCTGGATGGTCAAGGTGGCCCCGGCGGCCGGCTTCTATCTGTTGCCACCCCGCGCTTGGGAACTGCTGATCGGTGCCGTACTAGCGATCGGCGCCGTGCCGAGGATCCGGAACCAGGCTCTTGCCGAGGGAGCGGCCGCGTTGGGGCTGGTGCTGATCGCTTGGGGCGTCTTAACCTTTTCCCATGATACCGTCTTTCCGGGGCCTAACGCGCTGTTTCCTTGCTTTGGGGCTGCGCTAATCCTGCATGCTGGCGCCCAGCATGAAACAGCCGTGGGCAGGTTGCTCTGTAGCAGGGTTTTCGTTGGGATCGGCCTAATTTCATATTCGCTTTACCTTTGGCACTGGCCGGTCCTGGTTCTTGGCCAGATCTGGGCTGTGGTGAGCCTAACGCCCGTGCAAACAACTGGCCTTGTCATCTTGTCCTTCGGGTTGGCTGCCGCCTCTTGGCGATGGGTGGAACAACCGTTCCGAGGAACCAACAGTCGCTTGTCGCAACCTCGCCTGTTCGGGCTGGCGATTGTGGTTAGCGCAGTCTGCGTCGGCTTTGGTGTATTTGGGCACGTGACCAGAGGTCTTCCGGAACGCCTTCCCGTGCACGTACTTGCCCTTGCAGAAGTTGCCGAAACGAGAGACCCTACGTATTTGGAGTGCCTAAGGTTTGCGGGAAATCCGATTGAAACACCCTGCTCACGAGGTGGCGACGTAACGCCCAGAATTGCTCTGTGGGGAGACAGCCACGCAAATGTGGTGTTCAACGCCCTCGCAGAACAGGCAGAAGCGATCGGTACTTCAATCACTTTCTTCGGAACCGCTGGATGCCCTCCGCTTGTAGGTGTGGCAGTACTCAACTTTGATTGCACAGATCAGAGTGTTGTGGATTTTGACACGATTGTCGGAAACGATGACTTTAACACCGTCATAATTATGGCTCGTTTTTCGGTCTATGTGGAGGGCCGGAGTGAAAGTTTGGGCCCCGCCGAGCGAGGGGAGGCCTCACCGCTTCTTTTTGATCCGACCAGTCCCGGAATCATCCCAGACCGCGAAACTCGCGCTGCCTTGCTGACGCAACAGCTCGCGGAGACGGTCGTAGGATTGCGCGCGGCGGGCAAGTCAGTGGTTCTTGTGTATCCGATCCCTGAAACAGGTTACAACATCCCGCGCGCCATGGCGCAGTTAGCTGTTCGCGGCGACCTTAACACCGACAGAATTGCACCCACCCTGGCCCAGTTTTTCGATCGGCAGCGAACAGTCATTTCGGCATTGGACAGCGTCGGACTTAATGATCAAGATGTCTATCGCGTCCACCCTGCCAATATACTCTGCCAAGAAAACCGCTGCAGCGTCGCAATTTCCGAAGGTCCGCTCTACCGTGACGACGATCATCTCAGCGATTTGGGCGCTCAACTAATAGCATCTGCTTTCGCCTCGGCGCTATTGGTTCAGTAGAGAAGTGTCCAGAATGTTTCGCATATTTTCTCAGGTCAAGGCTAAGGCTATCGCTGGGTCGATAACGTGGCCTTGCCGCCCACACAATCATAGAGAACGAAGCCCGCAGCTCTGGCACTGTCTGCACTGTAGATGTTTCTGAGATCTGCGAGGCGCGCGCTAGACATGCCCGCGGCCAGCTTCTTCAAGTCCAGCGCGCGGAACTCGTTCCACTCCGTCAGGATCACCACGAGATCTGCGCTCGAGGCCACCTTGTAGGGGTCGTCGCTCCAAGTCACGCCGGGTAGTAGCCTCTCCCCCTCGCGGCGTCCCTGAGGGTCCACCACCCGCACCTTCGCGCCCCCGCCCAACAGCGCCGGCACGATGGTCAGGCTTGGCGCGTCGCGCATGTCGTCCGTGTTGGGTTTGAAGGTCACGCCCAGAATCGCAATAGTCTTGTTGTTGAATGTCCCGTCGCAAAGGTTGCGCAGCTTCTCGATCATCCGCAGCTTAACCGCGTCGTTCACTCGGATCACGGTTTCCACGATGCTCTGCGGCACAGCGTGCTCCTGCCCGATCCGCGCCAAGGCCTGCGTGTCCTTGGGAAAGCAGGAACCGCCATAGCCGGGGCCCGCATGCAGGAACTTTTTCCCAATCCGACCATCCAGACCAATGCCCTTGGACACTTCCTTGACATCCGCGCCCACCCGCTCGCACAGCGCCGCGATCTCGTTGATGAAAGTGATCTTGGTCGCGAGGAAGGCGTTGGCGGCATACTTGATCATCTCGGCCGACTCGAGATCGGTGGCAATGATCGGGAAATCGCGCAGGTAGAGGGGCCGGTAGACCTCGGCCATCACCTCAGCCGCGCGCTCAGACTGCACGCCCATCACCACCCGGTCGGGTCTCATGAAATCATCGATGGCGGCCCCCTCGCGCAGGAATTCGGGGTTCGAGGCCACGTCGAATTCCGCGTCGGGCCGAGCCTCGGAAATCACCTGCCGCACCTTGCGGTTGGTGCCCACGGGAACAGTGGATTTAGTGACGATCACGGCATAGCGGGTCAACGCCTTCGCCACCTCCTCGGCGGCGGCCATTACGTGGCTGATGTCCGCATACCCGTCGCCCCGCCGCGTGGGCGTGCCGACCGCGATGAATACGGCATCCGCGCCATCGACCGCGGACGCGAGATCGGTGGTGAAGGACAGCCGCCCCGCTTCCACGTTCCTCGCCATCAGCGCGTCGAGGCCCGGTTCGTAGATTGGGACCTCGCCCCGGTTCAGCTTTTCGATCTTCCTCGGGTCCTTGTCGACGCAGATCACATCATGCCCGAAATCCGAAAAACACACCCCTGAGACCAGCCCCACATAGCCCGTGCCAATCATCGTGATTCTCATGTCGAAGGTCCCTCGGCTTCAGGCTTCAACGAGCTCGGGCAGGAGCTTGCGGAAAAACGCGATGGTTCGCTCGAGGCCCTCGTCGAGAGCGATGGTCGGCTCCCAACCAAGGAGCGCCTTGGCCTTGCTGATGTCGGGCTGGCGCTGTTTCGGATCATCCGCTGGAAGAGGCATGCGGGTGAGCCCGGAACTGGAGCGGGTCATGGCAATGGTCTTCTCGGCGAGTTCCCGGATCGTGAACTCACTCGGATTGCCGAGATTGATCGGCCCTGTGACGGATCGGTCTGTCTCCATCATTCGCAGGAACCCTTCCACGAGGTCGTCGACGTAGCAGAAGGAGCGGGTCTGCTGACCATCCCCGAAGATGGTAATCGGGTCTCCCTTTAAGGCCTGGACGATGAAATTCGACACAACCCGGCCGTCGGCATGGTGCATGCGCGGACCGTAGGTGTTGAAGATCCGGACGACCTTTATTTCGAGATCGTGCTGGCGCCAGTAGTCGAAGAAGAGCGTCTCTGCGCAGCGCTTGCCCTCGTCATAACAGGATCGCGTACCGATCGGGTTCACGTTGCCCCAGTAGTCTTCTGTCTGCGGATGGACGGCCGGGTCGCCATAAACCTCGCTCGTCGAGGCTTGGAAGATCCTGCACCGAAGGCGCTTAGCAAGCCCCAACATGTTGATCGCCCCGTGGACCGAGGTCTTCGTCGTCTGCACCGGATCATGCTGATAGTGAATGGGGGAAGCTGGACAAGCCATATTAAAGATTTCATCGACTTCTACATATAATGGAAACGTGACGTCATGCCGCATGAACTCAAAACGCGGATGACCGTGCAGATGTTCGATATTTCGTTTGGTTCCTGTGAAAAGGTTATCGGCACAGATGACTTCATGTCCTTGAGCCAAAAGTCGGTCGATCAGATGAGATCCAAGAAACCCAGCACCGCCAGTCACAAGGACGCGTTTTCGGCTGTCATAAAGTCGTGCCATGCAGAACTCCAATTTAACTATTTGTCGGCCACGCTTTAACTGGTAGAGTATTTATGTTGAGAGGTTCAAGCTGACTCCCGTGAAGGCTGAACGTTTACAGCGTGAACTGGAAGGCAGGGCATGCAAGATGAGCAGTCGCATACGGAGTTCGCAAAGAAAATTATCGACTGCATAGGATTTCATGCTGCACGATGGGGTTCCTGCCACGGGGGTGAGCAGCCCGATCTGATTGGTCCAAGTTGATTGTTAGTGCATGATTGGGCTGGTTTCTATTGGCATGATGGTTTCTGGAGCTGGTGGGCGATAGCCCAATGCACTGTGTGGTCTCTTAGTATTGTAGTGTTTCCGCCATTGCTCGATCAGGATCTGAGCTTCACGCAGGCTGTAGAAGATCTCGCCACTGAGCAGTTTATCCCCTAACCGGCAACCGTCTCTGGTCGGATCGGTTCTGATCAAAAATACGGGAAGCCTGGCGTGCCGAAATCTTAAAATTCGCCCGGATTTTTGGTGCGCTCGTCCCGATCAACTACTCCCACACCGCACTTCATACCCAAGATGCCCCGGCCCATGCCATTCCATGTCTTGGTGAGAATTCGTTGCCATCGGTCAGTAAGCCAAAAACTTGATCTGATCGCTTTTTTGCCAATTCAGCTACCACGCCGGCCACGGCATTGGCGCGGTCGTCATGCGCGCCACAAGCATGGTCGATGATGTCCCGCCCACCGCGTGTGGTCTTGCGCTCCAATACCACCAACTGCCGTTCCAGCACGTCGCAAGGTGGCAAATCCACCACGCCTGAATTCAGCGCTGGGGCGAAACTGGCATACAGTTCGGAGCGGGTACCGGATGCCGGTTCGTAGTTAATCCCATGCCGAGAATACTCAGTTGGAACCCAAGCGCCTGCATATCTGTCCCCAGCCACACGAAACACGCCGTAAGACTTTAAGACCTTGGCATAGTCGGCTGTGATTGCGGCAGGGTTGCCTTTGCGGCCACGCACAGCGTCCACCACCAAGCGGTCGCCCTCGCGATGACCAATGGCAAGCGTGTATTCATCCTTGCCGCCACCAGTCGGATCGGTGAAGGCAACATAGGAAACGCCATCCCGCCGGGGCAGTTCCAAAGGCTTCGTTCGCTGCGCCGCCTGCACCTGATCAAGGCTTAGGAAGGCTTCAACATCGGTGCGGAATTGCGCCAAGTATTCCGCCGATGCCCGCGCCGCATCATCGCGTAGAGCATCCTCGACAACACGCTGTGGGAGCGTCGGGTTCATTGTGCGGCTGGGTGCCTGTGCGACCATAACCCGGCCCGGCTTGCCGTAGTGGCGTTTGTACGTCGCCCAAAGCATCCCGCGCCGCGCATAGGGCGATGACAAGGCAATCAACTTGCCGCCAAGCGTCGCAAGGGCAGGACGTAGCGCCGCGATAACCTCGGCATCAGGACGCGCGCCGTCCGATGGCCAGAACGCCACCTCATCAAGAATGGCTGCGCTGATCGTGTAACCGCGCACCGACCTATGCGATGCCGTATGCACCTCGATTGCCGATCTGTTCGAGAGTTCGATGCCGGTCTCCGTCTCGCGCTCAACCATCGGTCGCAACATCGGGTGATCGAACATGCCACGAACATAACGCAACAAAGTGCGCGCCTGTGGCCTATCGCCTGCAATCAGCATTGTCGTGGCAATCTCGCCGGGTGCCAGCTTGTCTCGGTGATCTCGGAATGCCGCTTCAAACGTCGCCACAAGCGCCGCTGCATGGCTCTTGCCGCCCCGACGGCCAACCACCAGCCAAAGTTCGTCATGCGCCTCCTGCGGCGTCTCTAGGCCACTTGTGACGCCCGCAAAGATCTCGGCCTGTTCATCGGTCAGGGGCAGGCTATAGAACCCGGCCAGCAGGGCGCGCCAGGCTGCAAAACTGTCGCCGCCGAATGTGTCGCCGAACAAGGCCGGATCGGTCATGGCGTCGAGGATCGAGACGGTCACGCGCTCGCCTCCCGCTTGGCGATGTATTCGCTCAGGCTTGTGACGTCTTTGGCCCGGCGTTCTAGCCCAAGTTCACACAGGAGGCGGCGCATGGTGTTAGCTGCGGACCCATATGCGGCGACGTCCAGTTCACCGCCCTGCGCCTGCGCGGCCTCGGCCTGTTCGCACCAGACGGCCAGCGCGGCGGCGCGGCGGATGATTGCAAACTGTGGCGCGGTCGGGTCGCCATCGAGGTGGTCCACCAGATCGGCACACAGTTCCTTGAACCGCCTGCCACCATGGGTGCGCATGTCTACGCCTTGCAAGATCGTGCCTTGCGTGCCGATACGGGTCGCACCTTGGGGCTTGGGCTTTGCAATGGTGGCGCTTGTCTTGGGCATGATCGGCAGAATAAGGGCGGATTGAAGGGCGGTTTACGCAATCATATCACTGCAAGCCCATGTAATCCTTATTTCATTCTGTTAATGCGGCGTTCTATATGGAACCGAACCGGGCCTGCGGTCGACCCGGCACGAAAAACCAGCGCGGTGGGCGAGATGTCAGCGCGGGATACAGCGGCCACGCCGTGACGCTTGTGACGGATGTGACGCGTTTTCTAACTGCGCTCTCTATCCCGAAAAAACATATTTCAGACTTGTGACACGTCACGATGCCAAAACTTCTAATTTTCCCAACTCTAAGAGCAGTTAGAAAATGCGTCACACCCGTCACACACCCCAAGCTGGCCGCTCTACGCGAAGCCCCGTCACATAGCGGGCCGACCTGTCGCGCTCCGCACCAAAACCCAAGCGGGTCAGCCTGTCGCGCAGCCCCTTCTGGCTCATGGTCTTAGATATGCCGTTTTCTGCCGCCCATGACTGATAAGCCATAAACAGATCGCCCGCCGGCGTTCTGGCTCCCGGCTCCCGGCGGCACGCCTCATCGACAAACAAGGCCACCTGATCGGCCTCCAAGCGCCATTCCTTTTTGGCCTCGTTGCTTGATTGCGGCTCCGTAAATCCATCGGAAACAGCGCGGGCATAAGCATCAAGGCACATATTCAAGATGCCGGGCAATTCGGCCTGTAGCTTGTCCTTTAGCTGAGGGTCTTGCTCCTCTTTGGCAAAGGTGCGGTTGAATTGCGGGATCGTTGCCCGCCGGAAAAGCGCCTCGGAAAAATCGCGTGTATGCGGCATGTGATTTGTGCCAAACCAGCAGGTAGCAAACGGGCGCAGCACAAAGGGGTCTTTGTGCTTATGTTCAACCGTTGCAGGTTCACCCGATGTAATGGCTTTTAACTCTGCATCCGCGATGACCTCGCCCTGTTTCAACTCGGTCACGATATTGGCTAGTTTCTGGTGCAGGTGCGCGCGCTGAAAGCGGTTGTCAAAATTGGCAGGCTGGACGCCGGCAACATTCTCGGACCCTAGCAGACCTTCCAGAACGGCCAGCAGCACGCTTTTTCCATTGGCCCCCGGCCCGATGAGCATGACGAATTTTTCATGTCGCGCATGGCTCATGAGCGTATAGCCCATCAACTCCAGGACGGCGCTGATCTTGTCGTCCCGGTCGTGATCGTCACGAAAGACTTGTCCGAGGAAACCTCGGAACATGGGCGCATCTGCCTGCGGGTCATATGTGACAGGGATTTGCGTTGTCCTGTAGTTTTCGCGGCAATGCGGTTCAAGGTGCCAGCCGACAAACTCATCCAGCGCCAACTCGCCATTAAGGCAATTCACCGCTTCAGGGTTGCCCAGATTGAATTGGTGTTCTGGCTTGTAGATCTCGTTCTTGAAAACATCGGTAACGCCATTCACCAGCGTTGCCGTTACGTCGATCATGTCCTCGGCGTCTAGGCGCGCTTGGACGGCTTGCTTGATCGCCCGGTCATCCTGTTGCGTCCACACGCCCCGATCCTGCCAGCGCCACACAAACGCATCTGCGCAGATCACATTTGCCCGCCCGATTGCGTCCAATGTCATGCGCGCAAGGTCGAGATGATCCGGCTCCGGGATTGCGTCACGTTCTTGGCTCAGTTGCGCGCGGATGGTGCCAAGCGGAACGCCTGTCGCGTCCTTTATCGCTCGGAAGATCATGTCGCGCCGCATGGGATTCAACCCAACCGTCTCCGCGACAATCGCTTCCATGTCCTTGATCTGCCCCGGCTCCAAAGCCTCGGCGGCTTCTAGCAGTTCCTCAAAGCTGCGCGGCTCTGGCCCTTCCGGGCCGCTGAGGTGGCCGCTGGTGGCCCCGTTCCCCTTGGCCTTATGCGTGCGCGCAATGGCACTAAGGTCGGCCCCATTGGCCCGCGCAAGGGCTGGCACGGTGGCCCAGTTTGTGCCGCCGCTGGTGTCAAAGCCCTTCCATTTTTCCGCCACTTCGCCGGGCTTGTATTTGTTGCCGCGCGATGACCAAGCATCGGCGATTGAAAGCCCTTCCTGTGATCCGCCAGACCATTCATGCAGAGCCATCAGGACAGAAAGCCAATGGCCATAGCTGCAATCCGGCGGAATGTAAGATAGCAGTTCATCGACCTCATCGACGCAGGTGGAATTCGCGCCCGCGAAAGTATCTTCGAGCACGTCGTAGTGATCTGCGGCTGGCCCGCGCGGCATGGCTAGCTCCGACAGTTTTGGCGCGGGTTTCAGGCACAACTGCAAAAGCCAATCCGGGCATTCTGCCAGATCGAATAACCCCGGCGGGTTCTTCCAGCGGTAGCGTTGTGTTGCGCCCGGCTTCACGCTCGGCACACCGATAACCATGCCGCCATCGCCACGCACATCGACGCCAGCCGCAACTTGACCTTGACTGTTGGGAATATCGTAGCCTTCGGGCCAACGGAAATAGACGTGCCACGATCCAGAAGGCGAAAGCGCCTCGATTGTATCCGGCAACGGGTCGTGGGTCTCGATCAACTCCGCTAGGTTGGCGATGCCATCAACACCATGCCCCGCCTCGGTATCCGCCTCGATGACGAAAAAACCAGACTTCGGGCCGGTGACGATCCCGACATTGGCTTGCGGCCATTGCTTCCAATCGCGGTCGATTTCGCAGGGGTCGGTGGTCGCGCCCCACTTGCGGCCACCGGAATGCTCGGCGCTCTTGTGGCTTTTCTTTTCCCCCTTTGGTGCAGGGAAAACATGCCAGCCGCGCGCGGCGTATTCTAGCGCCGCGTTCTTGATTTCGTTCTGCATCGTATCGCCTCGGAGTTGCCCGAGACGCGCGCCGGTGGGAGTGTCAGGCTATTGATCGCTCTTCGACTTCCCCCGTCCGCGCGCCATCGCGGGCGGGTTTCTTTATGCTGCGGATTGTTCAGCCTGCGCGGCTTCCCATGCTTCCAGATCGGCCAACCGCCAATAGTTCAGGCGGTTGATCTGGATAGGCTGCGGAAAGCCTAGCGCCGGGTCGCGCACCCATCGCCAGATGGTGACGTGGCTTTTCTGGTAGCGGGCCTGCACCTGCGGACCAGTGAGAAAAGTTTGGTCGGACATTTCGCGGCACTCCATGAAAGAAAATCATGGGGCATCTTTAAGCGTCCTTTGCGCCACCTGTCTTAATGGTAACTGGAAATCATTGTTTTATATGCTTTTTTCGTCGGCGCTTCCCAATTTGCAGTCAGGCCGGTCAATTTGAAAGCGTGATAAACCGCCTTTCCAAATTTTGTTGAAGGTATAGCGACGCGCCGGTCATCCTTATCCTCTGGGTGTATTCCGAATGTGATCCGCATACCCAATCTCTGAAATGTTCGGGCAATTGCCATGGCGAGCATGTGCGCTTGAGCATTTCGCCCGCGTGATCTGTTACTCACATCTGATAGGATTTCCTCAATCAGCCCAAGTTCGTCGAGTGAAACCGAGTTGGCATCGGTCTTGGCTTGACGCATCAAGAGATTTCGGCGCGCAACGATGTTTTTATGCGCTTGCCGCCCGGCCCACCTCCAATGCAGGCGAAACCCTGGCCCGAATGCTTCCAAAATATCATCTGGATCACATGCCAAATGCTTCGCCAGTTCGTGAGCGAAAGCATCCGCCCATACGGTGCCCTCGCTTTCACCGGCAAGCGGCGGAACCGATCCATCGGTCATGCCGCCGCATCCCCAATCTTTCTTTCTTCGCCCTGTAGAAAATCCCCCCATGCGGCCATCATGCCGCGTCGTTTCTCGACCATATCCGCGCGGTTATATGCCTGCGCAACCTTGGACCCGACCTTGTGAAAAAGCGCCACCTCGGCCATGTCGCCATCAAAGTCCGTCCGCTCGGCCACCCAAGTGCGGAAGGCGCTGCGCAAGCCGTGTGGAACTGCCTGTTCGCCGGTCTTGGCGTCCACATAGCCTGGCCCTCCGGCCTTCTGATCGGCCTCATGGATCATCCGCATGACCTTCCCCATGGTCGCGTCGGATAGTGCCCCGCCTCTCGGTGCCCAGAACACAAGGCTTGATCCTTCCAACCTTGGCAGGGCTTCAAGCAGGTCCACCATGGCGTCGGTCAACGGGATACGCTTGGCGGTGTCGCTCTTGGGTATCTTCGACGATTGCCGCCCCGGCTGGATCGTCCACAACTTCGCATCGAGGTCGATTTCGTCCCAAGTCGCAAAGCGGATCGCGCCGGATCGGGTTGCGGTCATCGCTTGGAAGGCCAGAGCCTTCGCCCCCATACCTTCCCGCGCCTGTAGTGCCTTCCACCAGCGCGCGACGTCATCCAACTGCAAGGCCGGGTAATTCTCCGCACCGGCCACCTTTGACGGTGCCGCCAGCACCATGTCGAGATTGCCCTTCCAGCGGGCGGGGTTGTCGCCGGCGCGGTATCCATGGACCGTGGCCCACGCCAGCACCTTCTCGACGCGCTCCCGCACCTTCACGCCGGTGACGGTCTTGTCATCCCATAGCGGCGTCAGGACACGCAGAACGTCCTGCAAGCCTATGTCTTGCACCGCCATCTTCCCGAGTTCCGGCAAAGCGTAGATTTCAACGGTGCGCTGCCATTGCTCCCGGTATCGGTCGGTTGAGAATTCCTTGACCTTCTCCGCTGCGAATTTCTCCCACGCCTCGGCAAAGGTCATCCCACGGCGCTGCGCGGCGACCAGCGCCGCCTGTGTGGCCTTCCTCTCCGCGATGGGGTCAATCCCCGCCTCTAGCTTGGCCCTGGCCTCTCTGGCCTTGTCACGCGCTGCACCGGGCAGAACATCGGGATACGGCCCCAAGCCGATCTCGCGCTTTTTGCGGCCTCGCTGGATCGTGCCATCCTTCAACCGCGCTTCCGTCCAGTCGCCATAGCGCGTGCGCAGCACCCATGACTTCGCGCCGCTTGGCCATATCTGGATATGCAGACCAGACACGCCGCCCACGGCAACCTTGACCGGCCTTTCCCCTCCGGGGTGCTTTAGCGCCTTGATCTGTGTGGGTGTCAGTTCCTTAGCCCGTGGTGGCATATTAGCCCGCCCTTCAATCCGCCCTTAGTTATGTTCTGCAACGTAAGCGGATGAAAGGTAATGAACAAGGGAAAATCGGAAAAACGCTTGAAAATAAGGGCTTTCCGAACGCCCGCGCACGGCGATGAAATGATAGTTCGGGGTTCGTTACCCGCTCCAAACACGAAGATTAAAGTATTGTTTTTTTGAGATTAAATATGGCGTATTAATCGTGCGGTGCGCCTGAAGTTAAACTTTGCGTGAACAATGCGGCGGCTGCTCCCGGCAGATCAATCGTCGAGGATTGTGCTGAAGTAGAACCAGACCCACACCAGCACCTTTCGGTAGGTTAAGTCGGTCTGCCAAAGCTCGTTGCGACGCGTTGTCTTGTCTTTGAACTGATTGGCAGACTTCATCACGATATGGGCTAGCGTCGTGACTAGGTCCTCCGCCTTCAGGATACGATAAACCGATGATTCAGAGACGAAATACTGCTTCTCATCAGTGTATTTCACCGCCAGTTCCGACGGCGTCGGATCCTCATGCTCGAGCGCGAACTCGATAATGTCCGCTCGGATTTCATCCGGGAGCCGGGTCTACAAAGACCCGGGATGGGGCGCCGTATCGTCAAGCGCGCATGATCTCCAGCTTTTCTAATGCAGGATACCTCATGCCTCGCTCTCCCCATTCCCGCTCATGCTTTTTGAGCAGAAGGATTTCCAAGGTCAGGTCGGCGACAACCACCTTGAGCGCCGCAGATTCCGAGCGGAGTTCCTTGACCTCTGGCGAGGTCGCCTGACGCACAAGCCCGCCAGCACGATCCTGATCTTCGCTTCCGGAGAATACTGTTCGTGCGTATTACGGCGGATGTCTTTGACCAACTTGTCAGCCGCATCCTTCGATGTTTCGGATTTCTTGTTCATCTGCACTCCATAATGGCTGCGTTGAACCAGAAATCCTCCGTTACGCAAACCTCAGATCTGTCCCACAGGAGCTGAAGTCAGACATAATCTAAATGCAAACGAGGCATCTTAGGCGAGTGTACTGATGACTTCAGTATTACTCACAACCGTAAGTCTGTTTCGTCTGAAGATGCAAAGGGATGATCCTGAAATTTGCTGAACCAGTGTTTAAATCGCAAACAATTTTACCGTTCGATCGAGCTTTTTGGGATACTGAGCCCTAAGAAAAGTGCCTATCAATTAAGCGAAGTTGAGCGTTTAGCGGTAGAAACTAGCGTGTTGGACTTGCGGTTCAGTGCTGCAGGACCTAGGATTGACCGGTAAGGACGTAATCACACTTGTCGTAAGCGTCCGAACTAGCAAATGCTGCGTTTGTAGGTATTAAACTGTCCAAACTTATGTTGTGACGCTGGGTTTGTAAAGTTTGTAATTTGGTCGGTCTAGCTAGCTTGGCAACTTTACGGAGATTAGAACGTGCAGCCATCTTCGTACGTTAACTGGGTAGCTTCTCTGAATATCGACGAGGCCTTTGTGCTTTTGGTCGCGCCAGTTGGAATTGTCGCGGGTATCGGTGCGCTTGTCTTCCGGGCTCTTTTCGGCGGGTTTATAGGAACGGCGAGTACTGTCGGAACGACCAAGGCGGGCGTCGCGGCAGAGATATACGCTGTTGTTCTTGGCTTTATGATTTACTTCGGTTTCGAACATTTCGACGAAACCAGACAGGCAGTGCTGCTCGAAGCATCCACTTTAGAACGGCTTAAGGCGGAAGGGGAATTCATTCAAGGTGATCCCACCCAATTTTACGAGGCCGTAGACACCTACATCAACACAGTTTTGAACGAGGAATGGCCACAGCTTGAGGTTGGCAAAACATCAAACTTGATCGCTGGTGGAATCATACAGCTTGATCATGACCTGCGAGCCGTTTTTGCAGGTGCGAATGATTACGACACGATGCGGACTTTATCATTAGTCGATGAGATAAATGAACTGCGGGCTGTCCGCCTTTCAGCGAATCCGGATGATGTGGTTGCCTCCTCAATTTTTCAGATGCTCGTTGTTGGCCTGCTACTGTCAGTGGTGACGGGTTGGTTTGTGCGCGGACCCAGCATCTTAATCCACATGGGCTTGTCAACGATCGTGTCGGGATCGCTGGTAATGCTAATGGTTCTGGCGGCGCAACTCAGCTATCCTTTTACCGGGACCGTTTCCATTCCAAAGTCATCCTTCGCTCACCTTATCCAAAACGGGGATAAGTAGCGATGTTTGGCCCAGTCAATTTTCTACAAAGGTGGTTGCTTACGGTTTTTTTCGTGTTCGCAACCTACAATCCTTCAGGAATGTCTTTCCTCCACTGGGCTGTTTCGCCTGGCTCAAACAAGTCCGTGGTCGCCGCCGTCGGTGTCGCTATTTTAGGGGTTTTCGTCTTTATTGCTCGAAGCACATGGCGGTCGATGAAGCTGATAGGGATAACCATAACTGCCCTTTTCTGCATTCTTTTCAGTGTAATGCTCATTGATCTTCGCGTGATCGCGCTTACCAGCACCGAGGTAGTCGAGGTCATCGCTCTTGTGGTCATCGCGAGCACTCTGGGCGTTGGACTGTCGTTTTCAGCCATTCGGGCGAGGCTTAGTGGCCAGATCGACTCTGATGATGTGGGGCGCTGATGTTTGTTACTTTTAAATGTTTGTTACTTTTAAAACACAACTAATCGGCACAGAAATCACGAGGTTCCGGAGAGAATGAGCCGTTCAAACAACCTAGGACTTTCGATAGCGATCGCGCTTTCAATCCTCTCGGCATCCGCGCTGAGTGGAGAGCGAAGCAACGAAGCCCTCAGCTTTCTGGGTGCTCTTCAAGTAAATTCGCTGCCGTTCGCGACGAAGGAAAACCAGCTGCCAGAAACATCGAGACCCGCATCCACGGACAGAAATCCTGCGGTCTTGAATTGGATCAAACCGGTCCGAGTGATGGTCGATCCTGACATGGGCTTGGAGGCACGTCGCCAAGCATTCATTGCTCGCGTCGTTGCGGATCTGTCCTCGAAAAATCCAAAAGACAAGCTGGTGCTTGCTCTCAAAGGAGATACCCAATGAAATATTTGAAAGCTCCCTTGGCCGCCGCCTTGGCCGCTCAATTGCTCGTTGCGACGGCACAGGCCAAAGAAACTGTTGAAGGTGGCGAAGCTCCCACGGACGCTGCAGGGACAGAGCAAATGAGCATGCCGTTGCAGACATTTACACATGTTCAGACGGGGCTCGAGTACGCAAATCGGAAGGCAATTGAGCCGATGACTGAGTTCCTTACCGATGGCCTTTCTTGGATGCTGGAAGGTTCCGTAGCAACTTCGAACGCACTGATGAACGGCGTCGAGGGAACATACAACAGTGCCGTTCAGATGGTTGTGGCCGTGCCGGATCTTCCGAACAAAGCAGGTCGAGCTTTTTTTGGAAACATGCGGGGCCACGATTTCCACAAGTTTCTTGATCTGGTTTACGACACCGGGTTTGCATTGACGGATGTCGAGGTTGGCGTTCACCTTCTGCCGAGTTTATCAATCTACTTTGAGCACGAAGAAGATCTCACAGAGGAAGCACGCGCAGAGATCACCCAGAAGATAGACGACTACGTCAAAGACCCGTCCAACAATGCAGGGTATATCGAGGCAGTGGTGTTGCGTGCCCTGATCCGGGCGGGGACGTATTCTGGTGAGATTGATCTCAAAGGCGTGGATATCTCGATTCTTCCGCTGCCTGGTCTTTCTCTCACGTTCGATCCGGTGCGTGTTCAGCAACGGGATGAGGTTCGAAATGAAAAAGCGGCCAAGAATGCCGATCTAGCCTTAGAAGAGATAGCCGTGTTGGCAAACCGGTTGCAAAAGGTTGAAGTGGGAATATTTGGCCAGCTGGAAGATGAACAGTCCAACAGTGAAACACAGGCCCCTGTGACGGAATAATCGCCGATGGCCTATGCGAATATCGTGTTGGAAAACCTATTGGTCTGCGTCGCCCTGCCATTTGTTGTGCAAAGGGGTGTTTTTGCTACGACGGCCTTGTTGCAAGACCGACCGATGTTCTCGATCCAGATCTGCTATGTGCTTGCAGCAAGTTCGGGGATCGCCATTGGCCTTATACTGATGTCAAACGCTGGCATCATCAATCGCATAACCCTGTCCGAAATCTGGAAAATCAATGGGAATTGGCACCTCCCACGTGCATACGAGATGATCGTCAGCAACATACAACTAATCGCTGACAGCTTGCACGGGGTACATTCATCGCGCCTGATGTCAATTTTGTGGGCCTTTGTCGGGGCCGCAACCTTGTTCAACGTTGTGGTCGCAATACTCGGCTGGCGTTCTGTCGCCGCCGTACGGGGAATAGCGGTTCATGGCTTGCTGGTCCTGTATTACTGCGCGGCAGCAGTGTTCGTTACCCTTCTACTGCTATGGATTCTGCACTGGCTGAACTTCTGGATTTTCCTTGTACTGTTTGTTGTGATTGAAGTCAGGCGGCGCGAAGAAAGCGGGGCGAGGCTTTCGTTTTGATACAGCGCTACGGGCGAAACACGGCTAGGTTGATTTCCGCCTCCGTGCTATCGGTGGCGATATGGCTAGGAATCCACCTTTGGCCGGGAATTTCCCTATTCGGGATGAAGACTGTCGATCTCCCCGCTCTTGAGGCAAAGTCGCTAGACCCCAGTCTATATATCCTGACGGACGACCAATATCTCAGAATTGGACGTGTGCGTTCGACTCGGACCGGAACGCAGATCGTCTACCTCGAACCCCAGCAACCTTGTGACTGCGTGCTGGTCCTTGCAAAGCCTACAGCGCGCCAGTTTCTTGGCATGATGAACCCCAGCGAACTCAATTTCATTGGAATGGAGTTTTCGCGGGCCGTATCGATGGCAATCCTCGGCACATCGGTCACGCCGGGATACATGGTAGAAACAGACGAATTTCGATCCCTTCTGTCCGATGCCCTTAACGCTTCATTGGAAGACGAAAACTTTCTGAAATCGAAGACAGTTCTTTCAGATTATGCAACGCGGGAGATCAACCCCGCGATCATCTCGGAACTGAAATCCATCCTCACATCCCGTATCCTAGAGGCGACAAAGGTGGTTATAGGTGATGCATTCGAGAATTATGGTATGGATTTCTTCAAAGGGCACTTTTCGATCGCTCCGCTGAACCAAGCGATCGACAATCTGTTGTTTGATCCACGCGTCCTCGCTCTTTGGGGTGATATCTTTACCCAAGTGATGCTTGACGATGAGATCAACACCGCCACACAGACCCTGATCGATCGATACATCCAGAACCTGATCAAGTCGCTTGGTTCTGCTCACGTTGCTACCGGCGACAAGGTCGCCGCACAAGTTACGGCTGCGTTTCGCAACCTGCTGGCAGCAGGCGTCGAACTTGTTTCCCGTGGAGGGACGACACATCCCGTAATTCTTGGAATGCTCCGGAATGAATTGCTCCCCGAAAGGACACGCAGCGACGGTCTGCTGATCATCATCGACCGCGATCGCGCCAAAAACTGGTTCCCGGCCAGCTTGATCTACGAGATCGAAGAGGGCTTGCTGGGATGATAACCTTCGAGAACATAGCGGTCTGTCGGGGCAGTGACACGATCGTTGAGGCCAGCCGCATCCAGTGCGAACCCGGTCATTGTTCGGTCATCGTGGGTCCGAGCGGTGGTGGAAAGACCTCGCTTCTGATGGCGATCGGGGGCGTGGGACGTGAGCTGGGTTTACAGGTACATGGCAGGATCGTGATGGACGATGGCCGTGTCTTCAATCTGTCCGATATGGCGACCCCGATCTGTAGCTTGGTACCGCAGAATGCCGCCCTCTATGATGAATTGTCGGTTCAGGAAAACCTCGACATCGTCATGACCACTCATGCGACGGCGCCCAAGGTTGATCCAGAGGTGATGCAGCGGCTGCTCACCGGTATAGATGGCGATGCCATGCCAAATGCCCTATCGGGCGGTCAGCGTCAGCGTGTTGCGATCGTGAGAAGCCTTCTCAGCGGTGCACGCATCTGTGTAATGGACGAACCGAATGCTGGCCTGGATCCCCGACGCAGCCAAGATTTGTCGGATGTGATCGCAAGCCTTTGTGCGACCGGTATTCATGTGATCATGACGACGCATCATCCGAAGCTTTTCGTTGATCAGGCAGCCACGTTCTACTTTCTTGCGGATTCCCGTCTCAGCGAAGTGACGAAGCGAGAAGGAAGCATTGATAGGGAACTGGAACGCCTCACACGGGAAACTGTGGCCCCACCGCCTGTCTCGGGACCGGTCTCACTTCGGGCGATCGCCCGCAGAAACTGGTTCTGGGAGTTTTTTCTGCGTGATCTGTGGAGCCATTTCCTATCGCCCGCCACGCTGCTGTACATTGCGACTGCCTGTGCGTTGATCGCGTTTACTCTGGGTTATGTTGCGGTTGTCCAATACCCCTTCTCGGCGTTGCTTCTGGACGCGACAATCAAAAGGATAGCGGCTGGCCTGGGCGATGGTTTTTACCGGTCCACGATCCCGCTGATTGTTGGAATCTTAATCGCAGCTCGCAGTGGCTCTCTGGCAACGACGGATCTCCTGCAGAAGCAATCGAATGGTTCCACCTTAGCCTTGGCGCAGATTCAGGTTCCGATCCGTCGGTACCGCAGCATCAGTCTTCTGGCGGCGATTTCGTTTTCCAGCGCGTTTCTCTACCTGTTTGCGATCGTAGTCTCCCTCTACATGCTGGGGCTTTCGATCTCGCTGACGACCCGAATGCATCCCGAAGTCGTAATGGGCTTTGTTGTCGACGATATCTTCAACAACGATCTTCAGCCGGTCAAATGGGGCTGGATCATTGCCAAGATGCTTCTATCCGGGGCCTGCATCGCCTTGATCTGTATTTTGGTGGGGAAACAGAACGTCCGCTCGAGCCAGCAGATCCGCGATCTGGGGGCTTTGGCCGTTCTTCTATCGGTGCTGACGGTCATCGCCATGCAAACGGCCCTAATCCTTGTGGAGCTGGCATGACGAGAAAATTTTTTGAAGATCAGCCGACGACTCTGGCAGAGAGCGAAGATGAAGAAATCATTGTTTCGCAACAAGCCTCCATCAATGGCCAAACGGGCCGCGTTCTCGAGATCATCGCCGCCGACATCGTAACTGCAGATGAAGAAGAAAGCGGCCTGTTCAACGGACTTGTGAACTTCGTGCGGGCCAAGCCGATGTTCAGTTTTCGGGCGATGGAGCGGGCCATGGGGCCGGTCTCTCAGGCTCTTCGCACCAAGGCGCGTACCATTGGGGCAGATGCAGTTCTCAATGTCAGGATTCATACGACGCGCGGTGTCGACATGAGTGGTGGGCGGCTGATCCGCCTGTCCGCTATCGGCACCGCCGTTCGTCTTGAAGACAGCAAATGAAGAAGGGAAAGTCGAGATGAACTCAGGAAAGATGGCTCTTGCTATTGCTTCGGTCTTGGGGCTGGCCCTGACCACATCAGCAGAGGCGCAAACGCAGTCTGTGATCGGCTTAGACACCATTGTCGTGCCAACCGGGGATGCTCAATGGCTGGCTGACTGGTATGATCTGCATCAAAGGCGCTCAGGCAGCGTGTTCAGTCCCAGAATAGAGGTTTTGCCGCTTTCAGGGGTGATGGGAACATTCGCTTTGCGGCCAAACATGGTCGCGCTTCTGCCAGCGTCCATGGATCTAGGTGGAAGTACAGGCGGGCTGCTGCGGATGGATGCAGGTGCTGCCGTGTGTCTTGCATTGGTCACAACTGCTGATGGCCATGTGCGCGACCTTGGCGATCTACACGCCGTCCAAGGACGGCCTCGTATCGCCGTGGCAAGGGATGTCAGTCATATCGTCGAGCGGATACTTGATCTCTACAATCTGCGTGAAAAGGTGGAATGGATCCATGCGGATAACGAAAGCGCACTTGCCGGCATTCGGATGAGAGATGTAGAGTTGGCGATGCTCTCGGCTTCGGATGGCGCGAAACCCGCTATACTTGCCAGATACGAGCAAGATGCCGATCTGATCGACTTGCCGCCCCCAATCTTTGCGCTCGACGGTCAGGGCTTTTTGTTCATTGGCGGCTTCCCACTTGAAACGTCAGGTTGGTTCGAGGGGGACCGTGAATATCAAAGCATTTGCGACCCAATCGAGGCTGTCACCACGGAGATCTCACGCTACAGGCAAACTGCGTTCGTCGCGCCTGAGGCCGTAGAACCGACACCAGAGAAAACAGGCCGCCTGTTTGACCGCGCTTATGCAGCGATCAAACGTCTTTTTACCGTTTATGAATGAAGACCGGGACATCAAGAAGGGCTCAGCGCATGAAGAAGAATGAAGATACAAAGAAAACCGTTCAAGATCTGGGGGCCATGCTGGATAGCGGAAAAGAGCCTTCCGAAGCGCTTGTTCCGCATGTCGACAATGCGGGTCGGGTGGATTCTCTTGCCAGAATACTGGCCGGCGCAGCGCTGATCTGCGCATTAATGGCTGTCGGTTATTCATCATGGATCGATCGAAACAGGGGAGACATCGTCGCAGCGGGAACCCTTCCGACGGAGACTTTTTCAGCGGATGCTGCGGCCAGGGGTGGATCTGGTCTCGACCGCGATGCGCTGCTTTTGGTGACAATTGCGTCGCTGGAGCAGGCGCTTGAAACGTCACAGCCCTATGCATACGAACTTGCAGTCGCAATGAAAGCCGCGCAGACCCACGATGAGATTGCGGTTTTGCTGGATGAATTGACCTCCGCAGCTGAAGTTGGGGTCCCTACGCGCCATGAACTGTCTGAAGCCTTGCAAGAGCACCTTGCATCCCAAATTGGCATCACGACCCGCATGGGCAATGTCGTCAACCGGATGCTGAACTACGACCCTCAGGCAAAGAGCGACATAGAGGCACTGCTTGCAGCTGATGAAGCGATGAGAGCAGGCAATTTGAGCGGCGCTCTGGACGTCTTGAGTACGCTTGAAGGGGAAACCCGGTATGCCGTCTTGCCGTGGCTGGAGATGGCAATTCTGAGATTGGAAGTCGAAGAAACCGTTTCGGAATTACTTCGACTTACATTTCTAAGCGTTTTGTCTGACCAGGTATGAGCTACGCGCAGGTTCGCAAAAGCCTTCCGCTGAAGAGTTTTGTTCTTCGGATTCTACTGGTGGCGACTCTTGTCTTCGCCACGGTCAACCCATCGAAGTACACATTGACGACGTGGCTTCTTGCATCTTCGGCGCCACTGAGCGTTCGGATCTTCATAGCATTTGCACTGTTCGCCGTTTGGATAGTCATTCTGCGGATTGCGTGGCAGGGCCTGCGCGCGTTTGGTTTTTCGATTGTGCTATGCATTGGTGTGCTTCTTGTGCTGCTGGAAATCCGGTTTGATTTCCTTAGAGGGCTGAGTGGGTTTTCCCTCAGCCTGGTGGTGCTTTGCTTGTTAACGGCCGTGACCAGTCTGGGCCTTGTCGGATCCTATCTGGTCCGAGGGCTGAGCGGACAATCCCCTGTTGTGAAGCATCCGCCATAATGGCTTAAAAAAGGGCACAGCCCTACGCGGACTTCCTTTCGATATCCCCTTCGTCCCATCCCAGTACCTTTGACAAATCATGGGACATTGCGATCAGGGTCTGGCCAAGCTTGCTTCGCACAGCCGGCGTAAATACCCGAACGGAAGCGGTTGCGCCAATTGACAAGGTTGCGCCAGAGCCTTTCGGGGCCAATCCCGTAGCAACAGAACTTATGCCTCGCTCCAGTTCTTCAACACATTCGGCGTAGCCTTGGGCGCGCACGGTCTCTAGTTCCGATTCCAGATCTTCACGTTTGGTGATGGTGTGATCCGTGTATCGCTTGAGTTGCCCCCTCAACTCGTCATGAGTCAGAAGATCGGGCGCCACGGCGGCAATGGCCTTGGCGCAAGAACACGCATGTATCGGACGCTTGCCCAAACCGGGATGGAGGTAAGAAACACCCGTTTGCGGTGTCGCAACGTGAATGATCTCAACCCAGTGACTGCGCAGGCGAGACAAGAAAAACGCAGCGCCGTGTTCATCAGCCGCGCTGGACAGCACCGGTGCGATAACTTCCAAAAGCGCGGCGTCGGAGTAATCGCTCAACGTGATGCGCTTCAGCCTAGCTCCGATGGCGAACACCCCCCGGGCGGGCGTTTCAAGCAAACCAGACGTAACAAGTTCCTGAACCAGTCTATAGGCAGTTGGTTTTGGCAGATCGGAAGGGGCACAGATATCAGCAACCGTTGCGCGGCCTTTCTGACCAATGATTTCCAAGACCAGCGCGATGCGTTCGAGATACATTTTTCTCACTATACGATATATCATTTTTCGTTATACGATACAGCAACCGGAAGCAAGGGAGGGAAATCACTATGGACGGAGCATGCTGCGGGCCGGGTTACAAAAGTCCGCAAGAGGCCATCGAAGCCCCTCGGGAAAAACTTCTGTACACAATCGCGATCTACACAGGCACAGGCATCCAGAAACCTGACTACCTGGCGACCGTGGATGTAGACCCGGACAGCCCGACCTATTCCGAAGTGATCCACCGACTGGAGATGCCCGGGATCGGGGATGAGCTCCACCATATGGGCTGGAATGCCTGTTCGTCTTGCCACGACGACAGTTCCATGTCGCGCAAATATCTGATCCTGCCTGGCGTACGGTCCAACAACCTGCACATCGTTGATACGGCAACCGACCCCAGGGCCCCGCGGCTGCACAAGGTGATCGATGGAGCCGAGATAAAGGCCAAGGCTGATCTGTCTGGCCCACACACGGTGCATTGCCTCGGCTCTGAGATCATCATTTCCTTTCTTGGAGATGCCAAGGGTGAGGCCCCAGGTGGCTATCTGCACCTCGACAAGGACTTCAACATTGTCGGCCGGTGGGAAAGCTCCATGGGCGACATCAAGTTTGGCTACGATTTCTGGTATCAGCCGCGCCACAACGTGATGGTGAGTTCAGAATGGGCCGCGCCCAATACCTTTATGCCGGGCTTCGACCTGGAAGAAGTAGGGCATCTGAAATACGGACGCGAGTTGCACTTCTGGGATTTCGAAAAACGTGAGCCGGTTGAAAGCTTTTACCTTGGCGAAGACGGGCTTTTGCCGCTTGAGGTCAAGTTTCACCACGACCCCGACAGTACGCATGGCTTCTGTGGCGCAGCGCTGTCGACCAATGTGATTCACTGGTGGAAGGACAGCGATGGTGCCTGGCAGTGGGAAAAGATCATCGATGTCGAAAACGAAATGCATCCGGCATGGCCAATCCCCCTGCCAGGCGTGATGTCGGCGATCCTGATCTCAATGGACGACAAGTATCTGTATCTGAACAACTGGCTGCATGGAGATATGCGCCAGTACGACATCACCGATCCGCATAATCCCAAGCTGACCGGCCAGGTTTTCATGGGGGGCCTTCTGGGCAAAGCTCCAACCGTAAACGGCGTTGAGGTTGCTGGCGGCCCACAGATGTTCCAGCTCTCTCTCGACGGCCGACGGCTTTATGTCACGACCTCGCTTTTCTCGACCTGGGATAACCAGTTCTATCCCGAAATCCGTGAAAAAGGTGGTGTGATGGTGATGATCGACTGCGATCCTGAAAACGGTGGCATGAAGATAAACGAGGACTTCATCGTGAACTTCGGCGCTGAACCAAATGGTCCATCGCGTTGCCATGAAAGCAGGTATCCGGGCGGCGATTGCACAAGCGACATCTGGTTATGACGACGCATACCGTGACAATCGCAAATCGGCATGGGGCGACATATGACGTAGACGCGCGCCGCCCTCTTCTGGACACTTTGCGCGAACAGGGTATCGATCTGCCTTATGGCTGCAAGTATGGCGGCTGCATAACCTGCGCGGCCAAGCTCACGACAGGCTCAGTAGATCAACGCAGACAAGTTGCGCTGAACAACAGGCAAATCGCCAATGGCTACGTGATCCTGTGTGTGGCCCGCGCGACATCTGACATCACCCTGGAAATCGGGGTTGAGAGCCACGACAAGCTCTACCGCAACCCGTTTATCGACCCGCTACAACCCCACGAACTCAAGGCGGACATTGCGACGCCGAAGGGAGATTAACCTATGCCCGAAGCCGATATTGACCGCATCTATGATTACGACCCCAAATTCCTCGCTGATATCCTGAGTTCGGTTAAGACAATTGCGATGGTGGGGGCGAGCGCCGATAAAACCAAGTTCAGCTATGGCGTACTGAGGCAACTCAGCGAAATTGGCTATGATATCTTGCCGGTGAACCCCAACCCGAATGTTACGGAAATTCGGGGGCTCAAGGTTTACCATTCACTGGAAGAAATCGACAAACCGGTTGATATGGTTGACGTTTTTAGGCCCAAGGAAGAACTCTATGGCTTTGCCGAGAAGGCCATCGCAATAGATGCCAAGGTTCTGTGGGGTCAGATCGGCGTGTATGACGACAAGGCAGCAAAACTTGCCGAAGACGCCGGTCTGCAGGTTGTGATGAACCGGTGTCCGAAGATTGAACTTTTCCGACCGTTCTGGAAGCCGCGCCTCGATCTGAAGATATGATGGAATTGCCCAGGGCCTGAGACCTTGCCTTCCAGAAACCGGATCATCCCGCGCCAACGCTCGCTTGTCGTAACAGGAACCTTTGAATTTTGCCGCTGGGTGTTTTCGGCAGTTCGCTGACGAATTCGATGAGACGAGGATAGGCATGTGCTGAAAGGCGTTGTTTGACGTAGTCCTGCAAGTCCTTGGCCAGCTCTTCATTCCCCTCTGTGCCGTCCGCCAGCACGACAACCGCTTTCACGATCTCGGTCCGCTCCTTGTCCGGTACGCCGACGACCGCCGCCTCGGTCACGGCAGGGTGTTCGATCAGAGCGCTTTCAACATCAAACGGCCCAATCCGATACCCTGATGATGTGATGACATCGTCGTTCCGCCCCACGAATGTAATGCATCCGTTTTCATCCCGTTCGACCGTGTCACCTGTCAGATAATAGCCGTTCACAATCGATTTATTCCCTTTGTTCAGGTAACCACCAAAGAACAAGAGCGGTGAACCCGCTATATTCACGGCCAGTTGGCCTGGCTCATTGAGGCCAGAGATGCGGCCATCCTCGGCCAGAACGTCCACCGTGAACCCCGGCATCACGTAACCGGCGGATCCCGGTCGTACCGGATGATCCAGACCATGGTGGTTGTTCACCATCATCCCAGTTTCAGTTTGCCCATAGTGATCTTTGATCGGTGCGTTCAGCTCTGCCTCAAACCAGCGTATGACTTCGGGGTTTAAAGGTTCACCTGCGCTACTGATAAGGCGGATCCGGTCCCTCAGTTGGACCGCGCGTTGGGTCCCCGAGGCAATGATCAACCGAAACGCTGTGGGCGCGCCGGCAAAATTGGTCACGCCCAGTCTGGAGATCACGTCATATGTACCGTCTACGGTAAATGGCCCCTCAACCAGAGTGGTCGCATGCCCCAACAGAAGCGGCCCGATGACCGCGTAATAGAGCCCGTAGGCCCAGCCCGGGTCCGCAATGTTCCAGAAAACGTCCTCGCGCTGCAAATCAATCCCGTCGACCATGTAGGATCTGAAGGCCAACAGGGCGTTCAGGGGTACCGGAACACCTTTGGCAGGTCCCGTCGTGCCAGAGGTTGCCATCATGAACATCAGATCATCGCCGCTGCGCATGACCGGAGCAAACTCAACAGATTGCGATGCCATAGAACTGCGGAAATCAACATCCCCGGCGACAAGTTCATGCGACGTATCCACAATTGTCGCAACAGGCGGGCACACATCCACACCGTCAAGTTTCTGACGATTGGCAGCATCAGTGACGACGAGCTTTGCCCCGCTCATTGTCAAACGATCCTGAATGGCCTTGGGCCCAAAGGCGGTAAACAGTGGCTGATAAGCTGCGCCTGCCCGGAGAGCGCCGAGAACAACGGCCACCAGTTCCGGGGTGCGCGGCAGCAGCCCCGCGACGATATCGCCGGGCTTTATGCCCTGTTCGATCAAAAGGTTGGCAAAGCAGGACGCCTGGTCGCGCAGATCTGCAAAGCTGCGGGTTTCATGGTGCCCGTCCAAGGCGATCCAGTCCAAGGCCACAGCGTTGTTCTGCAGATGGGCATCACAACATTCCACGCACGCATTTATGCCGTCGCTGAAGCTGCCGGAGAATCGAGCCTTTGCAACGTCCAGATTAAAGTTTTGCAGCGCTGTCAGGTAGCTGGGGTTAGACCCTGTATCAGAAGCGGGTGCCATCAAAACGTTCTCCTCGAAATCCTGCCCGCGATGATCTTGCACCCAAACGGGTTCAATTTCCAAGCGTAGGATGCGTATCAGCGCGCCAACGAAGGGCCGATTGGTCACCATACAATCAAGGCCAGGCAGTCTTGACTCAATTCAATCCGGTCAAAGCGCGATCATCGCAGACCGTCTTCACCTCTGACGTCCCAAGCTTCGAGACCGCCCATTCTGCTGTGAACACGCCCTCCGCAGGACATGGCAAGGCCAAACACGATTTCGTCCGCACGAGGACCATCCGGCAGTCCGACTTCGATCCCGTCAAAATGGCTGCGGACATAGGCCGCGTTGATATGGCCAAGTGGGATGTCCAGACGCGACCCCACGCCACCGCGCTTCATGCATGACGGCACGATCGCATTCGACTGTCCGAGCAGACCGCGCATGGCGTAACCGCCCGGCACATGCCAAAGCGCGCCGTGCTCCAGTTCTCCGTTTTCGCCAACAATGGCCCCCTTGCCGTAACCGTCAATTTCACCTTTGCCACCAAGCGCTGCGATCAAACGTTTGCTCATCTCTGCTCCCAATTGTTTGAGATCTTCCATGGCCGGTTGCATATCCCGCTCATATCGACCGGCGAAAGGGTTGGACACGCAGGCCAGGATCGCACCCAATTTGCGCGGGCTCTCAGGTTTTGGGCCGCCGTCGTGACGCACCTCTTCGATGATCAACTGCATTTTGCGAACGGTGAATTCAACCATGGATCGGCAGCCTTCCTTTTTGCTGTGAGTGTAACCGTGTGACCGTTCAAGCCAAGTACCGAGTCATGGATCAGACCCCGCGCGGCAAAGTCACGTGCGGTTTTCAGGCCTTTGGCGAGGGCCTTATTCGTCTCATGCGCCGACAATTGGCCCACGGCTGTTGTGACCAGTTGGTTGCCCAGATCGGTGTCTGGCGAAATCTCATTCGCCGGTTCACGGGTCACTGCGGGGTGGCCGGGCAAATCAACCGCGTTGGCGATCAAAGTGGCGGCCACGTCAGCGGCTGCGGCTGTCGGCGCGGCCACACTTACCGCATCAGCAATGCCCAATGAATGGCTGCGTCCGCGCCAGCCGGAGGTTGCAAGCCCGCGAACAGAGCTGTTCGCTGTGACTTCGAATTGACCTACCGGTGTCAATGACGTCACGGATTGCCCGGTACCCAGATGAAAAGCGATGTCTCCGCCATTGTTAACATAGGCCTTCGGGATCACGTCATCACCTACAAGCGCGGACAGGATCTCATCCGCAACAGACCCCGCAACAGCGGCCATCGGCGTGACAAAACGATCCGCGAAAGGTGCTACTGCGCGGGCCATTCTGCGCGCCACAGGATCGTGGAAAACGTATCTTTCCAAGGGGCGGCGAAGCTGCGGCAATTCCTGCACCAGATCGTCAAGCATCCTGTCAAAGCGCAAAATTGCGCGGTCATATGCAGCCTCTCGATGCGGGCCAAAGACCTCAATTATCAGGTCAATGGGCCCGTGGTGCAAATGTAGGCGTCGTCCATCAGGCAAAAATGCAACCTGTGGTCGTATGCTCACGGGTCGCCCCCGACCGTGCGGACCGCATCACCATATTCACCGCCTGTCTCCAACACGTCGGACAGGTCCCGAACTGACGCCAAATGCCCTCCCAACTGCATATATTCGGCAGTTGAAATGGTGAATTCCAGCGGCGCGACGAGAGCGGGCGTGGGAACAGATCCAAAGGCACCATCAGGCAGATCCAGGACATCAACCATCACCGTGATACCGCCCCCTGGCCAAATGTAGACAGGTGCGCCCCCCACCGTCACGCGGGTGCGGTCGGCATGAACCGAGCGGGTCAGATGGATCGGGTTGCGGGTCACGCCTGACCGCAGCGATCCGCCTGCGCCGCCCATGAATAGAACGGTGCAAAGCGCGGGTTCGCAATTTTCGGCAATCAGATCCACAGACGGTTGCAACGCATCCGGCATGGCCCGCGCAATTGGCTCAAGGTTATCGTTCAGCTCAAAATAAGCGCTGTGTTCGCCGGTGGTGGACACCATAAGAAGCCGTAAACCGGGCGTTGCCCCTTTTTCTGGCCGCCATGTGCCCAGAATCGAAAGCGGGTCTTCAATATCTGTGCCGCCCCAGCCGAGGCCCGGATTGGCAACCCTGAAATAGCGACCCGGTGTTGAGCGGTGACCAAGAATGCGAATTCCCGTGTCCGGCCAGTCAATGATCTTGCCGGCCTGATGTTCCGAAACTACGCCGGTGATATGGTCATCCACGACCACGACTTCGTCGACCAGCCCCTTCCACTGGGACGCAAACATGCCAATCGCGGCAGACCCACAGCCAACCCGCATGCGTTCCTGTTTTTCACCATCCACCACAGGGGCCTGCCCGGCCTGCACAATGACCGTGGAGCCGCCATCGATGGTCAGTTCCACCGCTTCCTTGTTGCACAGTCGCAAAAGCGCATCGCAGGTTTTGCGACCTTCTGCTTTGGACCCACCCGTCAAATGGTCCACGCCCCCCAACGACAGCATTTGGGAGCCATATTCGGACGTCATCACGTGCCCGATGCACTCCCCCTCGGACCGTACGGCTGCGGTTTCGGGACCGAGGTGGCGGTCCGTGTCGATTTTCACTTTTACACCGCAATAGGAGAAGATCGCTTCTGTCACCACCGAGACAAAATCAACCCCGTCGATATCACGGCTCACGATAAATGGCGCTGGCTTGTAATCCGGATAGGTGGTGCCTGCACCTATCGCCGAAACCACCATGTCCCTATCGTTGACCGTTTCACCGTCCCATTCTGCCGCGAGAAAGGGTTTGATCTCATCCCCCTTTTCCAGCCTGCGGTCGAAAATGGTGAGCGGATCGCATCGTACAATCCGTCCGCTTTGGTTGGCGTAGCGATCACACGCACCGATTTTGCCCTCTGCAATGTAACACATTACGGGGCACGCATCGCAGCGGATCTTCTCGGATCGCACCCTTTTTTGTGACATATCTGGCGACGTCATTCGGTCTCCCGGATCGCAGCGAGAACCCGATGTGGCAGCGCCGGCAAACGTGTGATGCGCGCACCAGACGCATCACGGATCGCATTCAGGATCGCCGGTGCGGTGGGTATCAGCACATGTTCGCCCAACCCCCGCGCGCCCATTGGACCTTCGGGATCAGGTTTTTCGATCAGGATCGACACGACCTCGGGCATGTCGCCAATTGTGGGGATCAGGTAGTCATGCAGGTTTTCGGTACGGCCAGGAATGTATTCTTCCATCAAAGCCAAACCCAGACCTTGCGCGATGCCGCCTTCGATCTGACCCTCAGCCAAAATCGGATTGATGACGCGGCCCAGATCATGCGCCGCTGTTATGCGCACAACCCGGGTGGTCCCAAGCCGGATGTCCACCTCAACTTCGGCGATCTGCGCACCATAGCCATACATGGCATAGGGCACCCCCTGCCCGTTCTCGTCCAGTGGCGTGGTCGGGGGATCATAGGTTTCCTCTGCCGAAAGCACATATCCGTGCGTGTCAGCGTCCAGCGCCTTCAACAGGATTTCACGGCGCTCCGTTCCGTTTGAAACAATGAGAACACCCGCTTCGAGGGTGATGTCCTCCGCTTGGGAGAGATTTGTTTGTCGCAAGATGGTGTCGCGCAGGGCTTGACCTGCCTTTAGCGCGGCATTGCCAGTGACAAACGTCTGACGCGAGGCCGATGTCTTTCCGCAATCGGGTGTCAGGTCGGTGTCCGGGCCTATCAGGTCGATCTTGTCGATGGCCACCCCCAGAGCATCAGCCGCGATTTGAGCAATAACGGTGTTGGATCCCTGCCCGATATCTGTCGCGCCTTGGTGCAGACATACGCGGCCTTCACCGGTGATGCCAATCCGGATGGTCGATGGATTGGGCAACCCGGTGTTGCCGCAACCATACCAACAGGACGCCACGCCAACCCCACGCTTAATCAAGTCACTCAATGCATTGAACTTACGGGCTTGTTTCGTTGCTTTCTCCCAAGCCGGGGCGAGCGCATCGAGACATTCCGCAATGCTGACCGATGGCAACACCTGGCCTGAGGGTGTTTTGTCGCCATCCCGCAACGCATTTTGTCGCCGGAAGCCCAACCTGTCCTGCCCGCAAACTTGGGCCAGATCATCGTAGAGAAGCTCCTGACAAATCGCCCCCTGCGGCACCCCAAACCCGCGAAACGCCCCGGAGACTGGGCCGTTGGTGTGAATGGCCCGCGCTGTGGCAATGTAGTTTGGCGTGTTGTATGGGCCCGATGCATGCACCGGTACGCGTGAAGCGACAGTCGGCCCCCAACTGGCATAGGCCCCGGTGTTGAAATCGCCCTCAAATGACATGGCCGTGATGCGCCCGTCTGCGTCAGCGCCGATTGAAGCGGTCATCGTCGACGGGTGACGCTTGGTGCTGGCCTGCATGGATTCAGTGCGGGTATAGACCATCCTGCAGGCGCGCCCGGTTTTGAGCACGCAGAGACCAAGCAGCGGTTGTACAGACAGGTCAAGCTTGGCCCCAAAACCGCCTCCCGCTGCAGATGGTATGATACGGACACGGTCCAGCGGCAGTCCCAGGACTTTTGCCGTGTCTTCCTGATCCATGACCGGTGCTTGTGTGCAGGCTTGTATGACGAGCTTGTCACCTTCCAGCCATGCAACGCCAGCTTCGGGTTCTATATAGGCATGTTCGACATAGGCCGTTTCGAACGTACCAGACACAACATGCGCAGCAGCAGCCAGCGCAGCCGCTGCATCGCCGGTTGCCACATGTCCGGTAATTAGAACGTTGTTTTTCCGGTCAGGGTGCACTTGCTCGGTTTCGGGCGCAGCACCTGCGTTTTGGGTCAGGCTGTGATCCAAAGGCGACCACTCAACGGGAAAGTGTTCGAGATCAAGATCCTCTATTGCCCGCGGCTCCCCCACGACCAACGCAACCGCTTCCCCACGAAAACGCACGCGCCCATCTGCCAGCGCCGGCTGGTCGGCCAGCGGCGGTATGACACCAAACCGGTTTTCGCCGGGTATGTCAGCGGCGGTGAACACGTCAACGATGCCGGGATGGGCCGCTTGCCATGCCTTGACATCACCCAGGGTGAAGGCGGCGTGGAAGTGCGGTGCGCGCACCGCACGTACCAGCAGGGCGTCCGCAGGCATATGATCAGCGCCGAAAACTTCGCTTCCAGATACCTTTTGCAAACCGTCCAGACGCATCAAAGGTTTCCCAACGCTTGAACCGGCGTCCGGCAACTGAGCAGTTTGTGGCAGATCAGTAGCGTTCATAACAGCCGTGATGATCTTGCGATAACCCGTACAGCGGCAAAGCACGCCACCAAGCGCATGTTCGACCTCACGTTGGTCGGGCCGGGGTGTCTCGCGCAAAAGCTCCAGGGCGGCCATCATAATCCCCGGTGTGCAAATACCGCATTGGGCGGCCCCGTAGGCAAGAAACGCGTCCTGCAATAGACCGAGAAGAGGATCTTCGCTGCTCTCCAGCGTTTCTATGGCCGCCCCCGCGACCTGCGCAACCGGCACAAGGCAAGAACAGATCTGCGCGCCATCCATCAGGACCGTACAAGCCCCGCAATCTCCGGCATCACAGCCAACCTTGACGCTGGTCAGCCCCATGTCCTCTCGCAGAACTTCAGACAGGCGCCGCCCGGCCTCGGCATGAACTGCGCGTTCCCGTCCGTTGATAATCAGGGTCATGGGAGGTTGCTGGATATTCATGCCATCTCCTCGGCCAACAAATCGACAACGGTTCGGCGCAATACCTCGACCGCCGCGTCAGAGCGATAATCTGCGTCTGCCCGGACATCTTCAATCGGCGACAAAGCCGCAGAAACGGCGGCCTCGGAAATGCGGTCAGGATCCAGCGGATGTCCAACAAGGGCTTGTTCCACCGCTTTCAGGCGCACCGCAACCGGACTGCAGGCGCCGATCGAAAGTGCCGCGCGCTGCACGACTCCGTCTTGGGTTACGATGCGTGCCGCGCACATGGTTATGGAAATGACGA
>JAEPNQ010000081.1 GCA_017643305.1 Marinibacterium sp.
ATACCATCACCAACGCTCAGCACGCGACCCACTTCGGCAACTTCGGCTTCCTGACCGAAGTTTTTGATCTGGTCCTTCAGGATCGCAGAAATCTCTGCTGCTTGGATACCCATTTATCCGACCTCTTTCATTGCATTCTGGAGGGAGCTGAGCTGGGAGCGGATCGACGTATCGATCATCTTCGAGCCCACTTTGACAATAAGACCGCCAATGAGGCTTTCATCGACAGTCGCATGAATGGTGACATCTTTGCCAACGCTGTCCTTGAGGGACGCAGCCAGCTTTTCAGTCTGTGCCTTGGTCAGGGCCTTGGCGCTGACCACGTCTGCGGTCACTTCGCCGCGTTCTTCGGCCAGTGCTTCACGCAGGGCGCTTACAAGCTGGGGCAGAACGAACAGACGGCGTTTATCTGCCATCAGACCGAGAGATTTGCGCAGCACCGGCGCAAGGTCCATTTTTTTGGCAATGGCTGTCATAGCCGCGCTTTGTTCGGCGCGCGGCACAATTGGCGACTGGATCAGAGCGCGAAGATCGGCGCTTTCGTCCAGAACTGCAGCAAGGTCATTGACCCCGCCTTCCAAACCATCGAGGTTTTTATTTTCCTTCGCGATCTCAAAGATCGCGGTGGCATAGCGTTCCGCAATCTGTGCGGAAATCGAAGCAGCTTCGGACACGTCCACCCTTCCGATTCTTGGCCCCATCAATGCGTTGCCGGTGCAACCGTGGGGCGTGGAAGCCGCCCCGCGAGCAGCAGGACGCCAAAATCAGCGTGGATGTAACAGAGCCCCCCGAACCTCGCAACAACGAAAATGCGCCGGGCTTGAGTGGAAATTTCCATTGCAATCAGGTCCGTGTCGCAAGTGCGACCCTTTGCATCACAACTGACTCTAAAAAATGCAGAAAATAAACTCAGTTTTGGTGCTGTCGAGGGCGAGTCACAGGGGTTTTTCAGGACGCAACGGACGTTGCCCTGCCGGTTCGGGGCGGGAAACGCCAACTGCGCCCTCCAGAACTTTGACTGGGGTTCTGACCGCGTCCTTGATGGCGTTGCCCTTCGGGGTGTAAACGCGCTTGCTGGCCTCAACCATTAGGACACCACCAGCTATGGAAAACAGTACTGAGCGCCCAAGCCTGTCAAAAATCGGCTCGGATTTCAGCCAGAATCGGCGTTCCGATGGCGGCTGGTACAGTGCTGATAGATGCCTTTCAGGCAAAAAGTTGTGATGTTTGAGCTGCACTTCCAGCTGGCTGGCAGAATAAGGCCGCCCAAAGCCAAACGGTGTCCGGTCGCGTCTTGACCACAAACCCGAGCGATTAGGCACGATGAACAACGCCTTGCCCCCGGGCCCCAGCACACGCCAGCATTCCTGCAGCAGATCGGATGCCCGTTCAGATGTTTCCAGCCCGTGCAGCAGGATCAAACGGTCGACATGGCCGGTTTCCAGCGGCCAGAGTGTTTCTTCTGTCAGGACCGCCACGTTGGGCTGACCCGCTGGCCACGGCATAACCCCCTGCGGGCCTGGCATAAGCGCTACCACCCTGCGGGCGTCTTTCAGGTAGGGGCGCAGCAACGGCGTGGCAAAGCCGAAACCAACAACTGTCTGCCCTTGCGCTTCGGGCCAGACTTCCAGCATGCGGTTGCGAATGGCCGCCTGCGCCGCACGCCCAAGCGTGCTGCGATAGTAGAAGTTCCGAAGGTCCTGCACGTCGAGATGCATTGCGGGTCCCGCTATGATCAGCCAATCTGCACTAAGTGTAGCAACGAAAGTCTGAAACGCCATGCCTCTTGAAATCGTGACCGTCCCGTGCCTCAGCGACAATTATGCATTCCTGGCCCATGATGCCGCCAGTGGCGACACAGCGGTGGTCGATGCGCCCGAGGCAGGTCCCATTCTGGCAGAGCTAGATGCCCGTGGCTGGACGTTGACACACGTTCTTATCACGCACCATCACTGGGATCACGTGGACGGGCTGGCTGATATCCTTGTCCAGCACAAGGCAACGGTCCTGGGCGCTGCAGCCGATGCTGAAAGACTGCCCAAGCTGGATATAGCGCTGGCCGAAGGGGAGAGCGTGACGATCGGCGGCGAAGAGGGTGTAGTCCTAGATGTCAGCGGTCACACCGTCGGGCACATCGCTTATCACTTCCCGGCATCCGGCGTTGTGTTCACCGCCGACAGTTTGATGGCACTGGGATGTGGCCGGGTGTTTGAAGGCACCATGCCGATGATGTGGGACAGTTTGAGCAAACTGGCCGCCCTGCCCCCGGAAACGGTTGTGTGTTCCGGCCATGAGTACACCGCCGCCAACGCAAAATTCGCGCTGAGCGTTGATCCGGGCAATCGTGCACTTACATCACGTGCTAAGGCGATCGAGGAGGCGCGCGAAATGGGCACACCCACGGTTCCGTCTATCCTGTCGGAAGAATTGGCCACCAATCCGTTCCTGCGCGCATCAGATCCGGACTTCAAAGCCGTGATGGGGATGGCAGGCGCTGATGATGCTGCCGTTTTCGCAGAGGTCCGGACGCGAAAGGACAATTTTTGACCCTCTACCAGCACAGATGCATCAATTCTGCGCCCAATTGGTAAGAAAAAACTTGAAGCCGGTAACTGATCGCCCAAACTCTAGTAGTAGAAGCAAATCGCTGACGACCGACGCCAACTTTCCTGTCAGCCCAAGATAAGAGGAGCACTGCATCGTGCCTTCATTTTCAAATTCTCTGGAGCAGGCAATCCATTCGGCTCTCGCACTGGCCAATGAACGCAGGCATGAGTTCGCAACGTTGGAACACCTGCTTCTCGCTCTACTGGATGAACCGGACGCCACCCGCGTCATGCGGGCGTGCAGCGTTGACCTGAAAGAACTACGCAGCACGCTGCTGGAATTCGTGGACGAAGACCTGTCCAACCTAGTGACCGACATTGACGGGTCCGAAGCTGTGCCGACCGCAGCCTTCCAGCGTGTGATCCAGCGCGCCGCAATCCATGTACAATCCTCGGGCCGTACCGAAGTAACCGGTGCAAATGTTCTGGTGGCGATCTTTGCCGAACGGGAATCCAACGCGGCCTATTTCCTGCAGGAGCAGGACATGACGCGGTATGATGCCGTTAATTTCATTGCGCATGGCGTCGCCAAGGACCCGGCCTTCGGGGAGTCTCGGCCCGTGTCTGGCGCCAGCGAATCTGAAGACGAAAACCAGTCTTCACCTTCCACCGAAGAAGAACAGAAAGAAAGCGCGCTGGCGAAATACTGCGTGGACCTGAATGCAAAGTCCCGCGGAGGCGATATCGACCCGTTGATCGGCCGTGAACACGAAGTGGAGCGCTGCATCCAAGTGCTGTGCCGCCGGCGCAAGAACAACCCGCTGCTTGTTGGTGATCCCGGCGTGGGCAAAACCGCCATCGCCGAAGGTCTGGCGCGCAAGATTGTAGCCGGTGAAACTCCCGAAATTCTGAAGAATACCACCATCTATTCGCTCGACATGGGTGCGTTGTTGGCAGGCACTAGGTATCGGGGTGATTTCGAAGAGCGTCTGAAAGCCGTTGTGACTGAGCTGGAAGAACACCCTGACGCCATCCTGTTTATAGACGAAATCCACACAGTGATCGGCGCTGGCGCGACCTCGGGCGGTGCGATGGATGCATCGAACCTGCTGAAGCCCGCCCTGCAGGGTGGCAAGCTGCGCACCATGGGGTCGACCACTTACAAGGAGTTTCGTCAGCATTTCGAAAAGGACCGGGCGCTGAGCCGCCGGTTCCAGAAGATTGACGTGAACGAACCATCGGTTGAAGATTCGGTGAAAATCCTCAAAGGGCTGAAGCCGTATTTCGAAGATCACCACAGTGTCAAATATACTTCCGAAGCGATAAAGACGGCGGTTGAGCTGTCGGCGCGGTACATCAATGACCGCAAGCTGCCGGACAAGGCCATCGACGTGATTGACGAGGCAGGCGCAGCACAGCATCTGCTAACCCAGTCCAAGCGTCGCAAGACCATCGGCGTCAAAGAAGTGGAAGCCGTGGTCGCCAAAATTGCCCGGATCCCTCCGAAATCAGTATCGAAGGACGACGCCGAGGTCCTGCGAGATTTGGAAACCACGCTGAAACGGGTGGTCTTTGGCCAGGATAATGCCATCGAAGCGTTGTCGAGCGCGATCAAACTGGCCCGAGCAGGCCTGCGCGAGCCGGAAAAGCCCATTGGCAACTACCTGTTCGCGGGCCCGACCGGCGTGGGCAAGACCGAAGTAGCCAAGCAACTGGCCGACAGCCTCGGTGTGGAACTGCTGCGTTTCGACATGTCAGAATATATGGAGAAGCACGCTGTCAGCCGCCTGATTGGTGCCCCTCCAGGCTATGTGGGGTTTGACCAGGGCGGTCTGCTGACTGATGGCGTCGACCAACATCCACATTGCGTGCTGCTACTTGATGAAATCGAAAAGGCGCACCCGGATGTCTATAACATCCTGCTGCAGGTGATGGACCATGGCGAACTGACCGACCACAATGGCCGGACAGTGAATTTCCGTAACGTTGTTCTTATCATGACCTCGAACGCGGGCGCTATGGAGCAGGCTAAGGAAGCCATCGGCTTTGGCCGCGATCGGCGCGAAGGCGAAGATACGGCTGCAATTGAGCGCATGTTCACGCCCGAATTCCGCAACCGTCTGGATGCGGTGATCTCCTTTGCCCCGCTGGGCAAAGAAGTGATCCTTCAGGTGGTTGAGAAATTTGTGCTGCAGCTCGAAGCGCAGCTACTGGACCGTGGCGTGACCATCGAACTTACCCGCCCTGCCGCCGAATGGCTGGCTGACAAAGGCTATGATGACAAGATGGGCGCGCGTCCACTCGGCCGCGTGATCCAGGAAAACATCAAGAAGCCGCTGGCTGAAGAACTGTTGTTTGGTAAGCTGGCCAAGGGTGGGCTGGTCAAGGTAGGCGTCAAGGACGGCAAGCTGGATCTGCGCATCGAAGGTCCCAGCAACCGCCAGATCAGCGGCGACAAGCCGCCGCTTCTGACGGCAGAGTGAGACGGGCCTCTGGGTGTGTTTGTGCGGCGGTCCTTTGGGCCGCCGCTCCACTTTGGGGTCAGGAGGCACCGTTTCTTGCCCTGCCGCTGGACTGCGTGCCGGGCGAGAGTTGTTACGTCGAAGACTATGTTGACCGTGTCGAAGACACCGGCCAAGGCGACTACGCCTGCGGTATAAAAACCCGCGATGGGCATCGCGGCACTGATTTCGCGCTGACAAACTGGGCGGCCTATGAACATGGCGTTAACGTTCTCGCCGCCGCGCCTGGAATTGTCGAAGCCACCCGCGATGGGATGGAAGACCGCCAATATTCCAAGGACAACGCTGAGAAGGTCGGTGGTCGGGAATACGGCAACGCGGTTCGGATCCGGCATGAAAACGGGCTGCAGACGCTCTATTGCCACTTGCGCGAGGGCTCCGTCGCGGTGAGGTCGGGCGATGCCGCCGAACGTGGGACCGTGCTGGGCAAAATTGGGATGAGCGGCAAGACGAACTACCAGCATGTGCACCTTTCCATTCTGGACGATGGCGCCCATCTAGACCCGTTTGCGCCCAAGGTGGCGAAAACCTGCGGGGAGATGGACGAAACGCTGTGGCTAGATCCGTTGACTTATACGAAGACAGGCATGTTCACCGCCGGATTTTCCGATACCGTCCCCGATTTTGCAGATGTCAAATCCGGCGCGGCCCGGCGGTTGGAGATCACGGCGACCCGGCCCCTGGTGCTCTATACCCATTTCTTTCATGCGCAGGTTGGCGATGTGTTGACCTTGCAGGTGGCTGGGCCGAAAGGGCCAGTGTTTGAAAACGCCGAAACGCTCGACGCACCCAAGCGCAGCCAGTTTCAGGCCTATGGGCGCAAGGCCCCAACGGGCGGTTGGGCACAAGGAACGTACCGTGGAACCGCAACGCTGCAGCGCGACGGCCAGACCCTCGCGGTGCGGTTTACGGAAGTCACCGTCCGTTAAGGGCAAGGCGAATTGTCGACAATTCGCAAGCAATGCGTCGATGAATTGCCTGTGCTATCGCTCAGTCAGTTTGAGTTCGATGCGACGGTTCTGCGCGCGTGCCTCCGGCGTATCGTCTGTATTCACCGGTTGATATTCCCCGAACCCGTTGGCTGACAGTCGGTTGGGCGGGATCGCTAGAGCATTGGTCAGGTACCGCACCACGGACAGCGCCCGCGCCTGGCTGAGTTCCCAGTTATCAGAAAATTCCGCAGAACCGCTGATGGGTATGTTGTCGGTATGGCCATCGACGCGGATGATCCAGTCGATCTCACTGGGGATCTCGCGCGCCACACGGCGCAGGATGGTGGCCACTTTCGCGATTTCCGCCTGTCCTTCGAAGGACAGGTCCGCGCCACCGGGTGGGAACAGCACTTCAGAGGAGAACGCAAACCGGTCGCCAACGATCTGCACGCCTTCCTGATCACCCAGCACTTCGCGCAGGCGGCCGAAGAAATCGGACCGGTATTTTTCAAGATCCTGCGCTTTTTCCTCCAGCTCGGCATTCTGTGCCTCAAGCGCCTTTGCTTCTTCTTCAAGGCGGCGGCGCTCGGCCTCTTCCAGCTGGCGGCGGCGGCGTTCTTCAGACGCCACGCGGGCCAGGGCCGTGTTCAGCTCAGACCCCAGTGTCTGCAACTGGATCTGCGCCTCTTCATCCTTCTTGCGGGCTTCATCCAGCAGACCTTGCAGTTGGCTCAACTGCGTGCGCAATGCGGCCACCTGTTGGTTCAGCAGCGCTGTCTGGCGCTGCGCCTCGGCGGATGTAGCTTCTTCCTGGGACAGGGCATCATTCGCGGCGGCCAGCAAGGCGGCGCGTTGGTCGGCGAGGCTGGCTTCTTCCAGCGCGCGAGCTTCGGCCGCAGCCTGGGCGGCCAGTGCAGCGGCCAGACGGGCGCGCAGCAGTTCCTGATCATTGGCGGCGGCTTGGGCCTGTTCCAGCGATTCCAGCGCCTTTAGCAGCCGGGCCTCGACATTGGCACGGTCTTCCGCTGTGCTTGCGGCAGCAGAGCGAGCCACTTCCAGATCATCGCGCAGGCGGGAGATTTCGATTTCCAGTGTTGCTTTGACAGCCGCTGCGTCTGCCACCGCCTTGGCCAGTTCTTCCCGGATCGCCGCCAGCGCTGCGTCGCTGGCAACCTGCTGATTGGCTAGTTGCGTCTGCAACTCTTCCTCTGTGGCGGCCGCCTCAGAAGTGGCCTGTGCCAGTTGCTGCTCCAACGCGGCGATGGCGGCCTCGGCCTCAGCGCGGAGAATGGCCAGCTCCGCTTCCAACTGCTGGCGGATGGCAGCGTTTTCGGCCTGAAGGCGGGCGACTTCTTCTTCGAACTGGGATTGGGTTTCGATGTTTTGCGCCCGTTCGCGCGACAGGGCCGCTTCCAGCGCTTCGCGGGCCTCGGCGAAGCGCAGCTCCGAGGCCGAAAGCTCCGCCTTGAGTTCAGCTTCGCGGGCGGCCGTTTCAGCTCGCAGGCGGGCCAGTTCAGCCTCAAGTGCCTCACGAGCCGTGCGGGCGCGGTCTTGGGTGGCTTCCAGTTCGGCCGTCAGTGAGGCACGAGTTTCGGCGGCATCTGCGCGGATGCGACTGAGTTCGGCCTCCAGCGCCTTCATGGTCTCGGCGTTTTCGGACTGGTTCACTTCCATCTGCGCCAGAACGCGAGTCATGCGTTCGGCCAATTCGTCACGGGCGGCAGCCTGGACCTGCGCGGCTTCGATCCGGTCGAGCGCTTCAGCCAGCTTTTCGTCGAGCTGGTCTTTGACCGCTTCGGCAGCGGCGAGCAGGGTCAGCGTGTCTTCGGCTTCCTGTCGCTGTTTTTCCAGCGCCAGGGTCATCGCGGTCAGCTCTGCATCTGCGTCTTCCAACCGGGCACGCAGGGCTTCAGCCGCAGCGGCTTCGGCAAGGCGTGCGGCCTCTTCTGCGCTAAGCCGGGCTTCGAGTGTTCCAACTTCGCGAGACAATTCTTCGGCCCTGGCCTGTTCATTGGCGTTTTGCTGTTTCAGGTCGGCGATCAGCGCCTCCAGCGCTTCGCGGCGGGCAGCAGCCAGGCGGGCGGCTTCGGCCTGTGCATCAATCTCATCGCGAGTCTGCGCCAGCGCGAGGTTCAGCGCCTCCTGCTCTGACAGGAGCTCGGTCTTGTCGGTCTCCAGACGGTCGCGTTCGGATTGCAGTTGGGCGATGTCCTGTTCGGCCTGCGCACGGTCAGCCAGAAGGCCCGCAACCTGCGCTTCAAACCCGGTGATTTGTTCACGTGCTTCGTCCAGCGCTTCCGCCTGCGCGCGGGTCTCGGCCTGCAGCGTGTCCCGCTGCGCGGTGAGGGTGGCGATCAGGGACGCTTGGTTGGCCAGTTCGGCCTGCGCCGCATCCAATTGGTCCTGCGTGGTATTCAGCGTGGAATTCAGCGCACCCATTCGTGCTTCCAGCTGGCTGGATTTGCGCTCTTCCAGACCCAGCGCGCGGGCCAGTGCGCTGACTTCGGCAGACAGTTCGTCCAGTTCAGTTTCTTGTCCGGTGATGGTTTCTTGCAGGACGAATTGCACGACCATGAAAATGGTCAATACGAACATCAGGACCAGAAGCAGGCCAGTCATGGCATCTACGAAGCCGGGCCAGATGGAGGCCTGGAACCTTTGACCGGACCGCCGCTGGAGCGCCATGGTCAGCCCTCACCGTCCCGGTTGCCGGTGCCCCGCGCAGGCCTGATCGCACGCGGACCGCTGCGCTGACCGGCGGACAGCGCCTTGACCAGAATGTCGATGTCCTTGCGCAGTTCGGCCATGCTTTCCTGCCGCCCTGCGGAGATCTCTTCTAGGATGCGCAGCATCTGCACATCGATTGAACGCAGGCGCATGCGGCTTTCGGCATCGATGCCTTCGCCAGGTCCCTGGGTTTGCAAGACTTCCAGTAGCTGTTCCTGCCCCATGGCGACCCGTTCCAACGCACCGGTAGCAGTATCGTCGCGGTCCATGCGTTCGTTCATGTCGACGATGGCATCAGCCAGGCGGCCTAGCTTTTCGTCGATCTCGGCCCTTCCGGCATCGGACTGCACGAACATCTGTTGCAGGGTCTGCATCTGTTCGGCCATGTGGTCGAGCACACCATTGATGACCCCGTTGTCCGGTGCGCCTTCTTCGTTGGAAGCGAAACCGACACGGGTGATCGTAGACAGCCATTCTTCCAGTTCGCGGTAGAACCTGTTCTGGCCGTGGCTGGCCAGCAGTTCCATCAGCCCGACAATCAGCGATCCGGTCAGACCCAGCAGGGACGACGCAAAGGCCACGCCCATACCGCCCAGCTGCGCCTCCAGCCCGGTCATCAGGCGGTTGAAGACGGCCACGCCTTCTTCGCCTTCCTGCGGGGCGAGACTGCGGATGGTGTCGACCACGGCGGGCACTGTAGTGGCAAGACCGTAGAAGGTGCCCAGAAGGCCAAGGAAGATCAACAGGTTGACGATATAGCGAGTGATCTCGCGTTCTTCGTCGATCCTGGTGGCAACGGAATCGAGGATTGATTGCGTAGAGGATGATGTCAGCTGTGTGCGTGCACCCCGCGACCGCAGCAAGGACGCCAGCGGGGCCAGCAGCTGCGGCGGGCGGTAGGTATCATCCACCTCACCCCCAGCGAAACGTTCGATCCAGCGAACCGACCCGATCAGCTGAAAGACCTGCCAGAAACAGGCCACCAGCCCGATCAAGAAGACACCAAAGATAAACCCGTTGAGGTAAGGGTTGGCTTCGAATACCGGCCAAACGCGAGGCGCGGCAACGACGCCGCCAAACGCCGACAGGCCCAGAACGACCAGCATCATCAAGATCTGGCGAACCGGTTGAGAGAAATGCGGCCTCGGCTCGCGGTCCGGCTGCGCCATGCGCTCAGCTCCTGAAACCCTTGCTGCTCTTTTCCCACAGACTATAGAAAAACCTGTAGCAGAGCCAATCTATTATGCGTTGAGTTCCTTTACACGGGTAGCCAGCCAGCACAAGTCGCTATCGCTGATCCCCGCTTCGCCCAAATGTTCGACGGTATTTAACAAGTAGTCCGCGTTTGGCCCCCGGTTTCCGACGGCAGTCGAAATCACTTCTGCCTGTTTTTCCAGATGCAGATTGCCGCAATAAAGCTCATGCGCGGGATCAACCACGTAAGTGATGGCGTTTACTTCGGTCCCGGAGGAAAGGCGCAGGGGCACCTGTTGTTCTTCGTAAGCTGATGCCGTGAGTTCACGTTCGCGCAAGTAAGCCAGCGTGGCATCTTCGTGGCCGGCTGCGACCTTGAGCGCAACGCCGCGACATTCCGCATCAGCTTTGCGATCCAGCCCCAGAACCAGACCCGGCGTTTCAAACGTACCGCGGTAATGCACGGACCACATGCAGAAGGACCGGGAAAAGCCCGAAAGCGTAGCAATCTCGGAATGCGCCACCTCGAAGCCGCTGTTCCAGATCAGCGATCCATAGCCAAACACCCACACGATACCTGCTCCGCTCTTGCAAGGTCAGGTGATTAGCAACAAAAGAAACTGTCTGAAAGAGGTGACGGCAAGATGAAGCAGATCGTGAGACTCCTAGTGGTGCTGGCGGTGCTGTGGTCGGCCTGGTGGTGGGGCGCCGGTTACATGACCCGCAGCGCGGTGTCACAATGGTTTGCCACGCAGGCCGATGAGGGCTGGCAGGCCGAGTTTTCATCCATCAGCACCACGGGCTATCCCATCTGGCACCGCACGCGCATCGCATACCCCACGCTGGCCGACCCGCAGACCGGGGTTGCCTGGCGGGCAGATTGGCTGGGGTTGGAGAGCCGGGCGACGCAGCCCGGCAAGCAAGTGCTGGCGTTTCCGGAAACGGCGCAGCGGCTGTCTTACTTCGATCAAAGCTTGGCACTGACCGCGAATTCCATGCAGGCGCGGCTGCACGTCGATCCCAAGGCACAGCTGCAAGTCTTCGATCTGGGGCTTGGCACGATGACCTGGCAGGTGTCGGGCGAGGCCGGGACGATCGCGTCAGGCGATGGTATTGCCCTGACCATGACACAAGGCGTGGTGGCGGAGGTTTATGATATCAACGCCAAGGTCGAAAACCTGACCATCGCGAAATCTGCCCGCAGTCTTATCCGCATCCCCGACGCACTGCCTGACGCAGTGGAGACGCTACAGCTAGACATGACCGTGCAGTTCACTCGACCCTGGGACCTGACAGCACTGTCGGAAAATCGCCCACAGCCCACCGCGATCAAACTGTCGCTGGCCGAAGCACGCTGGGGACAGTTGCAGTTGCTGGCCGCCGGACAAGTGGATGTGGACGCGCAGGGCATCCCGACCGGTACATTGACCGTGAAGGCCGACAATTGGCGCGACCTGCTGGAACTCGCCGCGAGTTCGGGCGCGTTGCCGCGCGATCTGTTAGGCCCAATGGAAACGACCCTGCGCACGCTGGCGCGTCTGGGCGGCAATCCCAATGCGCTGGATCTGAAGCTGATGTCCCGCAACGGTCGGGTGTCTGCTGGGCTAATCCCGCTGGGACTCGCACCGCGTATCATCATCCGGTAACTACGGCCCAGTTTTACGGGCCCCAAGCGTTCTGTCAGGGTCGAGAAAAAACATCTCGTAATCCTCGTAATAGATCCGCGTGTCAGCCAAAGGCAGGTTTTGCGGGCGGGTTTCATCACCACCCCAAAGATCGGTCAGAACGGGGCCGAAAATGTACCAGTCTGGGCTGGGACGATAGATGAGGCCAGTTTTGCCCGCTGTGTCGAGCAAATTGCCATTTCCGTCGAACATATATAGTTGGGTCCACCCGTCAGCGACAGGCTTGCCATCCTTGAAAGAATTCAGACCGACATCAAGGATGAGGTGATACCAGACGCCTGGCTCCAGCGGAGTTTTCAGCGGGGTGCCATCCCCCTTCTGGGTGCGTTTGCGGGCCTTTTTGTCGGCTGCGGTGGAGTTCTTGACCTCACCATCCCGGTTTAGGTGGTAGGAGTATATTCGCAATCCGTGGCGGAAAGGCGGTTTCTTGTCATCACGGTCAATGCGGGACCGGGTCAGCCGCACGGTAAACCCAGTCTGTTCATCCGGCGGGCACAGCCCCGCGCCGCAAAACGCCGCGCCCTTTTTCCCGCCCCAGATACCCAGCGGCATCTTGGCGTTGGAATAGTTAAACCCGCTGTCGTCTGGCACAAAAATCTTGTTCTGGATGCGCGCGACCGAGGGTTTTTGCTTGTGCGCCTCCGGCAATTTTCCCTTGTGTCGCAGCAACGATCCGGGGACCCCCTTGCGCGCATAGGTGACCAGCGCATCGCCATCTTCGGTTGGCGCGTCGTCGTCAAACTGCAGCCTGTTGTAAGCACTCTTTTGGCGCCACTCGGTCTGATTGGCCAGTTTATCCGAACTCGGTGCCCAGACCGAGATCAGACATCCATCGTCCAGATAGGGTTCGCTTGGGATATCCCGTGCAGTTGTGCTGTGCGGCAGGGTCAGGAAGAGCGCCAAAATCGCCAGGACATTCCGCATCACAACGAACCTTTTCAGCAGATGACCGCACATAATGTCTAAAAGTTGCGCCGATTTGGCTTCTTTTGCATAACACTTCATGGATGGGTCACCCACCCTTTACTTGCAGAACGGCCCCGACCGATATCTAGCAATGTCGAGGTGGAAATGGTCCTGATGGTACTTGTCGGCATTGGGCCCCAGCGTTGTGCCAAACGGACCACAGGCTTTTTTATACGCCTTGCGAATGGGCTTTTTACCGCGCCCGCGCCACCAGCTTTCTTCAACTGTGTAGACTTTGCCATCTTTCATGGTGAAGCCCGAGATATCGATCGCGTTGCCCTTTGCGTGTTCCGAGAGCTTGGCGCCCGGTTTGTTATTTCGGGTCCGGCAGGAGTAATGCGCTGCGACTTTCAGCTCCACGACCTTGCCGCGTCGTTTGAAGGCAGGGACCACGCCATCTTCCACCCAGTCTTTCAATGCCTTGGCGGTTTCACAGTTCATAATCGACGGGGTGCTGAGCGCAACGCCAGAAACCGAGCGCACCTTGACGGCGTCAGGTACACCGCAGGCCCCTGCCCCGGCCACGTTACCGATACTGTCGCCCTGCAGGTCGACGTCACCGCAGACCGAGCCTTTGCGCAGCTTACGCTTGCCAAAAAGTCCCCCAGACTTCTTTTTCTCGCTTTTGGGCACAGTGGATGCCGCTGCAGCGGCTGGAGCCACGGCTCCCCCGCCACTGATTGTGCGAGCAGCGGGTTTTGCAGGTTGCTCCGTGCGCAGTTCGGGTCGCAAGGATCTGCTGGGGGCCTGGGCGGTTGCAGGTGTCTGTGCCGGTTCCTTTGCGGCCGCAGCTGCCGATGGTTGCGTTCCCGACCCAGCACGCAATTCCGGGCGCAGGGATTCTTTAGGCGCTTCGGCAACCGCAAGGGAGCTGGTCACAACAATCAGCACCAACGGAAGCGAGCGCGCCCAAGTCTTCACTTTAGGATCTTTCCCGCCCGAAATTGGGGGCATCCGTGTCCTGCCCGGCTTCGATGATGCCGCGGCGAATGGCCCGTGTCCTGGTGAAATAGGCATGTAGCATATCGCCATCGCCGGTGCGGATGGCACGCTGCAAGGCAAAAAGTTCTTCGGTAAAACGTCCGAGAATTTCCAGAGTGGCGTCCTTGTTGGTAAGGAACACATCCCGCCACATGGTCGGATCGCTGGCCGCAATACGGGTAAAATCCCGGAACCCGGCGGCGGAGTACTTGATGACTTCGGAGTCGGTCACACGGCGCAGATCATCGGCCACGCCTACCATCGTGTAGGCAATAAGGTGCGGCGCATGGCTGGTGACGGCGAGCACCAAATCGTGGTGGTCCGCGTCCATTTCGTCCACGTAACTGCCCAGCCCTTCCCACAGCGCACGTACGCGCGCCACCTGTTTTGCAGGCGTGTCTTCAAGCGGGACCAGCAGGCACCAGCGGTGGTCAAACAGTTCGGCAAACCCACTTTCGGGGCCGGAATGTTCCGTGCCTGCCAACGGGTGCGCGGGGACAAAATGCGCATGCGACGGCAAATGTGGCTGAACGGCAGAAATGACGTGCCGCTTGACCGAACCGACATCGGTTACAATCGCCCCTTCAGCCAGATATGGAGCAATGTCTTGCATGACCTGCTCCATAACTCCGACAGGCACGGCAAGGACCACAAGATCCGCGTTAGTCACGGCTTCCTGCATTGTATCACAAACGCGGTCGCACAGGCCGATCCGGCGGGCCGTATCGCGCGTTTCGTCAGACCGGGCATAGCCGGTGACCTCATTGGCCAGTCCAGCGCGACGGATGCCCCAGAACATCGATGATGCAATCAGACCGAGGCCGATCATGGCCACACGGTTAAATACGGGTTCCATCAGCCTGCCTCCCGCCAGCGGGTCAGCGTGTCAATCACGCGGCCTGTTTGTTCGGCGTCCCCCACGGTGATCCGCAGACCTTCGGGAAAGCCATAGCTGCCCACCCGACGCACTAGAATACCTTCTGCCTGCAGCGCGGCGTCTGCAGCGGCGGCCTCGGCTTCGTCTGCCAGACGCGCGAGGACGAAGTTGCCAAAACTGTCGTCGCAGGCAAAGCCCAGCTGTCGCAGCGCGCCAGTCAGTCGCGCGCGTTGTTCGGCGTTCAGCTCGGCGCAGTCAGTGACCCAGCCCTGATCGCGCACAGCGGCCTCAGCGGCTGCCATTTGCAGTTCGGACAGGTTGAACGGCTGGCGGATACGGTTCAGAACCCCGATCATCTCCAGCGCGGCATAGCCCCAGCCAATCCGCAGGCCACCCAGCCCGTAGATCTTGGAAAACGTGCGCGTCATCAGAACGTTGGGTCGCTCATCCGCCAGTTTGACGCCACCATCATAACCTTCGGCAAACTCCGTATAAGCGCCATCCAGTACCAGCACCACATTGCTGGGTAGATCATCGGCCAGACGCACGAGGTCGGCGTCATCCACCATAGTGCCGGTCGGGTTGCCGGGGTTGGCAATAAGCACCACCCGGGTGCGCGCAGTGACCGCGTCCAGAACGGCTTCCACATCCACAACACGATCCTTTTCGGGAACGCAGACCGGTGCCGCCCCGGCCATGCGCGCCAGGATCGGGTACATGGAAAACCCATGTACGGTATGAATAATCTCATCCCCTGGACCGGCATAAGCCTGAGTGACAAATTGCAGCAATTCGTCACTGCCAACCCCACAGATAATCCGATTGGGATCCAGACCGTGAATTTCCCCGATCGCCAGCCGCAGCGCGGCATGGTCTGTAGAGGGGTAGCGATGCAACAGGTCCACCTGCGCCGCGATTACCTGCTTGGCGGCGGGGCTGGGACCAAGAGGGTTTTCGTTGGAGCTGAGCTTGAGAACATCGGCAGCGCCAGACAGATGGGATTTGCCCCCCTGATAGAGTGCAATGTCCATGATACCCGGCTGCGGAACGATCTGTGTCATAGTAGTGTCACCTGCTTTCGCGCCGTTCTAGCCGTGCGACTGGTCAGAGGCCAGACAGATTTGGGCCGGAACAAAAAACAGGCGGCCAGGGCCGCCTGTCCCTGTCATGTCGACAGTGTAAGCTCAGTAGCCGAAGGCGCTGTTGGGCACCCATTTCAGCTTTTCGCCCTTTTTGCCCCATTTCATCATGAGACACTTGTTACCGTATTTCTGGAAATAGGCGATCTTCAGTGGATACCAGCCTGCCTTGGGCACTTCGACCTCGGTGAGGACGTTCCCGCTGCAGGCCTGACGCCCACCAAAATAGCCGACGGTCTCACCGGAAATCTGGGCTTCGACCCCATCATTGGACCACACTTCGATCACGTAAATGCCAGGTGCGTCGAACTTGATGTAGCCACGAATGTCAGCGGCAACATTCAGGCCTTCTTTGTGGGTCAGCGTCGGGGCCTCGGGTCCAACGTCACGATAGTCGAGCCCGCGCAGCGGCGAGCCCGGCTTGGCCTTGCCCAGCATTGACTTAGCTTCTGACAGGCTTTGGATTTTCAGCGGCGGCGGCCCGACGTAGTGGTATTTCACTGACAGCCCCTCGCGGAACCCCGATTGTTTGCTGGCCGGTGACAACTTGGCCGGTGCGGCGGCAACAGAGGCGGCCACGAGAAGGCCCAAAGCAAATGCGACCCCCGAAACAAGACGTTTCATCAAACGCTCCCTAATACTCGTTAGGCGCACGGCCGAAGACATGAACCCGATACTAAAGCCTATGCCGCATCGAACGGTCCAGCAAGTGGGTGGTCACGTAGTCGGCGGAATGTTGACCGTTGCGGCGCGTTTGACGTTAACTGTGCGTCAGAATGATAAGACCAATACCGGGGCAGCATGACGATCAGATCCTTTTCCATCGCCAAGGATATTCTGCGTTTCGAAGGTACCGCCCCCAACAAGTATTGGCGGCGTTTTGCCATGCTTCTGGCTTTGGCGGTTGTCATTGCCACCATGGGGCTGATCCGCAATTCCGGCGCGGTTGTGATTGCCGCCATGCTGATTGCGCCGCTGATGACCCCGATCCTGGGCATTGCGGCATCGATGGTGATGGGCTGGACCCGTCGGACCCTAGTTTTGCTGGCGCGTGTGTTGCTGGCAGCGCTGTGCAGCGTCGGGCTGGCCTGGCTGCTGGTTTTTGTTGCGGATGTCCCGCGCGGAATTCTGATCCCCGATCAGGTCACCGCCCGCACGGATCCGGGGATCGACGACCTGATCATCGCGCTGGCTTCGGGCGTGGCCGGGGCCTACGTGAAAATCCAGCGGTCAGAAATCAGCCTTTTGCCCGGCGCGGCGATCGGGGTATCTTTGGTTCCGCCGCTGGCTGCGGCAGGTATCCTTTTGTATTTCGGCGAACCGTGGAGCGCGTATGAAGCCGGGCTGCTGTTTGTGACCAACTTGGCGGCCATCGTGCTGTCAGCCAGCGTGGTTTACATGGTGTCTGGCCCACGGTCATCGTTGCGCAGGCGGGCGCAGCGGCTGAGTCGGTTGACCGGCAGCTTATCCGCAACGCTGTTGGTATTCCTGATCGTCGCCTACCAGCTGGGCACCGCCACGTTGGAGCGGTACCGCGAAGGGCGGCTGGAAGAGGAACTGGCCGCAGCGGTGACCGATTGGGCCGATCCGGTGTCGGTCGAGGTAGTCCGGCTGGAGGTCAAGCCGCGGCTGAACAAGGCGGATCTGTGGCTGATTATCGACCTTCCGTTCAACGTGCAGACCCAGATCGGTAGCATCGCTGATCTGATGCCCGAAAAGTTAAAGAACCGCGATCTGCTTAACGTTTTGGAGGGTATTCTGGGCCGGGATTACGAAGTGGCAATTCGCTACCAGACAAGGATTGCCGGGATCGTCGATTTGGGCACCGAGCGGGCCAAACCCGCGCCGACGGTCGAAGAGGTTGTCGGCGAATAACAAAACAAAAAGGCCGCCCCAAGGGACGGCCTTTTGCAACGATCGTTAGATCGATTAGTTCTTGGCGTAGAATTCGACCACCAGATTCGGTTCCATCATGACCGGGTATGGCACGTCGCCCAAGGACGGGGTGCGCACGAATGTGGCGGTCATTTTGGAGTGGTCGGCTTCAATGTATTCCGGAACGTCACGTTCCGGTAGTTGTACGGCTTCCAGCAGTGCGGTCATCTGCTTAGACCGGTCGCGGACCTCGATCACGTCGCCTTCCTTCACGCGGTAGGACGGGATGTTGACGATACGGCCGTTCACGCGCACGTGCTTGTGGTTCACAAACTGACGCGCAGCAAAGATGGTCGACACGAACTTGGCGCGGTAGACAATCGCATCCAGGCGGCGTTCCAGCAGACCGATCAGGTTTTCACCGGTGTCGCCTTTGACACGCTCGGCTTCGGCATAGATGCGGCGGAACTGCTTTTCAGTCATGTCGCCGTAGTAGCCTTTCATCTTCTGCTTGGCTCGCAACTGCAGGCCGAAGTCGGACATTTTGCCCTTGCGGCGCTGGCCATGCTGGCCGGGGCCATATTCGCGACGGTTAACCGGGGATTTCGGACGACCCCAGATGTTTTC